>DATASU010000218.1:0-60796 GCA_036269095.1 Solirubrobacteraceae bacterium | reverse complement strand
CTGAGGTCCTGACGGTTCTCGGGGAAGCTGTAGGCGGGCACCAGCCAGCCGCGCTGGCGCAGGTGGTCGGAGACGTCGAAGACGGTGTAGTTGGTGACCTCGTCCTTGAGCGTGAACGCGAACACCGGCAGCTCATCGCCTCTGGTCAGCACCCGGTAGGGGCCCATCTCCTCGATCCCGCTGGAGAGCTTGAGGGCGACGTCCTGGGCGTTCTGGAGGACGCGGCGGTAGCCCTCGTGGCCGAGGCTCGCGAACATGAAGTACTGGGCGATCACCTCGCTGCCCGGCCGTGAGAAGTTGAGCGCGAACGTCGGCATGTGCCCGCCGAGGTAGTTGACGTCGAAGATCAGGTCCTGCGGCAGCGCCTCCTTGTTGCGCCAGATCGCCCAGCCGACGCCGGGGTAGACGAGACCGTACTTGTGGCCCGAGGCGTTGATCGACTGCACGCGCGGGATGCGGAAATCCCACTCGAGCTCGGGCTGCAGGAACGGCGCGATGAAGCCGCCGGAGGCGCCGTCGACGTGCAGCGGCACGTCGAGCCCGGTGCGTGCCTGCAGCTCGTCGAGCGCCGCCGCGATCTCCTTGATCGGCTCATAGCTGCCGTCGAAGGTCGAGCCGAGCACGCCGACCACACCGATCGTGTTCTCGTCGCAGCGCTTGACCGCCTCCTCGGCGTTGAGGTGGTAGCGGTCGCCCTCCATCGGCACCAGCCGCGGCTCGACGTCCCAGTAGCGCATGAACTTCTCCCAGCAGACCTGGACGTTGGCGCCGGTCACGAGGTTCGGGCGATCGGTCGGCTTGCCGGCCGCACGCATGCGTTCGCGCCAGCGCCACTTGAGCGCCAGCCCGGCGAGCATCGCCGCCTCGCTCGAGCCGGTCGTGGAGCAGCCGGTCGCCTGCCCGGCGGCGTCGGCGTGCCAGAGGTCGGCGATGATGTTGACGCAGCGCGACTCGATCTCCGCGGTCTGCGGATACTCGTCCTTGTCGATCATGTTCTTGTCGGCGGTCTCGTCCATCAGCCTGGCGGCCAGCGACGGCATCCAGGTGGTCACGAACGTCGCCAGGTTGAGTCGCGCCTGGCCGTCGAGCAGCAGCTCGCTCGAGATCAGCTCATAGCTCATCTGCTCCCCGAGCCCATGCTCAGGCAGACACCGCAGCGGCATCAGCACCTCGGGGCGATCCTTGTGGACCGGCGCGGCTACCTGCTGGTGCTTACGGCCGTGGGCACTGTGGGTTGAAAGCGCCATCGCTGCTCCTATGGGTCGTCTCGTTCGGGATCATGCCGACCGCTCAGCATCGCGAGGAACTGCTTGAACACCGGCCGGTCGCGGTCAGGGTAGAAGGGATCATTACCGTCCCGCAGCATCGCCGCCACCCTTTCCAGGTCATAAAGCAGCGCGAGCTTGCCCGGCGGGTCATCCCACTCGCCGCTGTCGTAGCGCTCGACCCAGGCGGCGAGCGCGGCCAGCGTCTCCACCTGCAGGGGGTTCTCCCACCAGAGCGTGCGCACCGGCAGCATGTAGCGCTCGCGCAGCCGGCAGACGTCGAGCCAGAGATCCTCGAACCACTGGCGGCAGAGGGCAGGGTCCTCGATCGGAGGTCTCATCCGGCACCCGCCATCCTGCGCAGCCGCCGGTTGCCGAACCAGGTGCGCAACCTGACGCGCATGGGCGCCAGACGGCCGTAGAGCAGCAGTGCGTGGCCCTCCGGCAGCTGCCGCAGCGCCTCCGGGGAGATCAGCGGCGCGCGGCGCTGCCCGTAGGAGCGTGTGCTGCCCCCGCGACCGCTGGTGCGAGTCAGTTCGCGCCGTTCCTCATCACCGACGAGCCCGGAGAAGTACCGGAGCGTGTCGAGGTCGGCCACCCCCGGCAGCAGCATCCGTGCGCGGTGGCTGTTGACGACCGTCTCGGTCTGCTGGCGGTAGCGGCTACGCGCCTGCGCGAGGTCGTGAAAGATCGAGATCAGCTGGATGTTGTGGCTCGGCGCCGTCGATGCAATCTCGGCGAGGTTCGGGAGCGGCGCGACATTGCCGGCTTCGTCGAGGCACACGAGCAACGGCAACTCAAGCCGTCCGCCATGCCGGTTCGCCAGTTCGTAGGCCGCATCGACGACCTCTGACAGCAGCGCCAGGAAGATCGGGCGCAGCAGCTTGGAGGCCTTGGCATCGCCGATCAGATACAGCGTCGCGCTTGAACGCAGCAGGCGCTCGGCGGTGATCTCGCAACCGCTTGCCGAGCGTGCCACCCGGGTGAAGCGATACGCGCGCAGCAGCGCCTGCGCGGTCGCCTCGATCGAGGTGCGCGTGCGATCGGCCTGCGCGTCGAACGCGCGCACGGCGTCGTAGGCGGCGCGCGCGTCGAGGCGCTGCTGCTCGGTGGCGGCGGTGCTCATCAGGCCGTCGAGCACCGAATCGAGCCTGCGACGCCCCTGCCCATAGACCCAGGCGACGACCTGTTCGATCTGGCCGCCGGAATGCGCCGCCGCGTAGAGCAGCGGAGCCAGTCGCTGCTCGGCCGCGACCGCCCAGAAGTCACCGCCCTCGACGCCGCGCTGGTCGAGCTCGCCGGCCGCGGCCAGACGCCATGCGACCTCAAGCGCTCCGTCCCAGCTCGATGCCTTGCGCAGCGGCGACCAAGTGTGGCCGGCAACACCGGAGAGCTCGAAGGGATCGAACACGAACGCCTCGCCGAGCTCACGCCGGCGTGCGAATGTGGCCCCAAGCAGATCGGTCTTGATCGAAGAGGCGACCGCCGGGCCCCGCCACTCCAGCAGTGCCGGGATCGCGAGGCCCGCGGACTTCCCCGATTGCGGCGGGCCGAAGGCCACCAGTGCGTGGCGCTGCTCGGCGCGCAGCAGACGGCCACGGTGGTACCCGAGCGCGAGCCGGCCGGCCACGCGGCCACTCAGCACCGTGAGGTCACGACGCCTGGCCCAGCGTGCGCCGCCATCACCGTGCCGCGAGCGGGCGGAGCCGTCGCCGGCAAGTGTGAACAGCAGCAGCGCAAGCGCAATGCCGCCGAGCGGCAGAAGCTCAGCGGGCATCGATTCGCATCCCGCTGTCGGTGTTGGTCAGCTGCTGCTCAATCCGCGAGCGATAGTGCTGCACGACGAATGATCGCGAGCCGACTCGCCACAGTGCCTGGCCCGGAGTGAGTTGAGTCAGCATCCGTGCCTCGGTCGACGAGAGTCCGAGCAGCTCGCGGGTGAGCCTGATCTGGCTCTCATCCTGGTGGTAGATCACGCGTGTTGACGCGTCGGCGATCAGCCCTTCGGCGATGCGTGCGGCGCGCGAGCCGGCGTCGCCGGCCGCCTGCAGATCGCCGAGCTTGTGCAGCACCACCAGGTTCATCACGCCGAACTGCCGGGCGAGCTTGAAGTTCGACTGAAACCACTCGCCGAGGCCGCCGTGCTGGATGATCTTCCACGACTCGTCGGCGACATTGATCAGGCGTCCGCGCGCGCTCGAGCATGGATCAGCTGTGCGTGCCAGCTGCGCGCTCATCCAGGCGGTCGCGCAGGCCATCAGGATTCCGACCGCGGGAGAGTCCCGGACGGCGTGCAGATCGAGCACCAGCAGACGGGCGTCGAGGTCGATACCGGGACTGGTCGGCCCATCGAAGATGCCCTTCAGCGGCCCCTCGCAGAGGTCCTGGAGCGCGAGTGCCGCGCGACGGCAGTCGGCCGCGAGCCGGGACGGCGAGGTCTGCAGGCGTGACGCCATTTCGGCCGGAGGGTCGAACATGATCTCGCTGATCTGCGGAAGCGTTGGTTCGGGCACACGCCGGCGGACCGTCCGCAGCGCCTCGCGCAGCGCGGCCGCTTCGAGCTGGTCGAGCGGCAGGCCGATCGCGGTCGTGGCGATCGCACGCAGCAGCTCGATCTGCGCGTGCTCCTCGGGGCGCGCGGAGAGCGGGTTCAGCCTGACGCTCCCGCCCGGCGACAGCGACACCGGCTTCACGCCGACACTCGCGCACAGCGGTCCGTACTCGCTCTTGACGTCGAGCACGAACGCCCGCCGTCCGAACAGCAGCATCCGCCAGAGCAGTGTCTTGACAAGCGCGCTCTTACCCTGGCCGAGCTTGCCGATCACGATCGCGTTCGGGTCGTCGAGTGCGCCGTCGTCGTAGAGCACCCAGGGGTCGAAGCAGAACGCGCCGGCGTCGTTGTCGCGTCCGATGAACGTGCCGCGTCCACCGAGCCCGCCGCCGGCTGTGAACGGATAGATAGCCTGCGCATGACGGGTGGTCACACGGTGACCCGGGCGCGCGGCGCTCACCGCAGGCCCCGTGCCAGCGGCAGCGTGAAGCTGAAGGCCTCGGCCTGCTGGCCATACATGCGCCGCAGCTCGAGCCGGGCACGCGCGGCATGGCGGTGGACCTCGGCGCAGGCGCGGCGCAGTTCACCCTCGTCGCGGCCACTGACCGTCACGAAGCCGCTGAAACGCACCTCGCCATGCCCGGCGGCGAGCTCGGCCTCTCGCCGCGCGGCCGCCTCCTGTGCCTGGCGCTGGCGCGCCGTTTCGGACTGCCCAAAGCGCCGCCGCAGCTCGCTGTCGGCGCGGTCGCGGGTGATCGCCGCCTCGACCTCGCGGGCCGAGCGCTCGGCGGCGATCGGCTCGAATGTGATCCCGACCGTGCGCACGGTGTCCGAGTCCGCGAGCAGGGCGTCCATGAACATCGGCGAGACATCGATCCGTGGCCAGCCGCTGATCCAGTGCGTCGCGTGGACCGCGCCGTCGCAGCGGTAGTGATCCCAGGCTTCGCTGGTTGCCAGTGGCGCGCCCTCATGCTCGGCCAGCGCGTGGCTGCCGCCTTCGACCGTGTCCAGCGTGGCGAGCTCGGAGCGCGCGTAGGGGTCGAATCCGGTGCGCAGCACGCGCGCAAGCTGGACCGTGCTGAGTGCGCCGAGCACTCTGATCTCGGCGGCCTCGAGTCCGCGCGCAATCTGTCCGACCTGCTCCAGCACCTGCTCGGCCAGCAACTCGCTGCGGCCGTGCAGGCGCGCGGTGTCGAGCTGGATCGCGATCAGGATCTCGTGGTCGTGTGTGACCTGGGTGCTCTGGCCGATGAGTTCCAGGTATGACTCCACGAGTGGCGTGCCGCGGGCCGGCAGCGACGGGTCGCGCGCGGTGTGCAACCAGCGGGCCAGCTCATCGCCCTGCGCGGGCGCGGTGCGCTCGATCCACTGCAAGCGTCGCACCGGCGCGTGTGCCGCGGTCGTGAGCACGGTTCCCCACTGCGCGAGGCGCCGCTCCTGAATCTCCGGGTCGAGCAGCGCGAAGGACAGCGCCTGACAGGCCAGCACCGGGGTGAGCCACCTGCCGCGATGCTCCGCGAGTGCGCCGAGTGCGCGGTCCCGGTCGCCGATCGTCACCAGCTCGACGCCGCGCAGCGCCGCCGGCAGTTCCAATGCGGGTGGTGTCTCGATCGTGCGACCGGCGGTTGGCAGCGGTGAGCGGAAGCGCCGCCGGCCACTGATCGCGCGCGCGGCGAACAGTGAGGCGACCGGTGCCCACTCGTCGAGCGTGCGACCGGCGAGCGGGGTGGTGGAGAAACCGACCGCGACGGCGAGCAGCAGCACCGCCGCGGCAACGCCGCCGGTCCCGCCGATGCGATCCAGCAGCTCGACCCCGATCAGCAGTGCTCCACCGATCGCCAGCACCTGCCCGAGCCGCAGCGGCCCGAGTAGCCCGCGGCGCTCGAGCGGCCCAAAGCGATAGCTGAGACGCTCATCGTCCATCGTGGTTCTCCGGCTCCGCCCGCGGGTTCGGTGCGTTTGCCGTCCGGCCCTCGGGTGCCGGAGGTTGCTCCGGTCCGGACGACCGCAGCAGGTCACCGTCCAGCCGCACCGGCTCTCCGCTCTGCCAGGCGGGCGGGGAGACGTAGGGCGGTAGCTCGTCCGCAGACCCTGACGGCTGCGGCAACGCGGCGGCTCCGCCGGCCGCCGCGGCGACGCTGCCGGCGGCCGACCCCACGCCACCAGCCGGCGACTCGTCAAGCCCCAGATCCGAGCTGCTGCGCGGCACCGGATCGGATGCCGCCATGCGCGTGGGCGCGGGGACTGATTCAGAGGCGCCATCGCCGCCGCCCGCGCCTCCATACATCATGCGTGCCTGCGCGCGGAGGCGCGCGGGCAGCTCGGCAGCCGTCGCGGCGCCGCCCAGCGCATGGCCGGTGGCCTCGACCGGTCCGGGCGCCCGTGGGAGCTCGTTGCGCAGGATCCCCGCAGCCCCGGCGGCGAGCTCGGTGAACGGCAGAATCCGCATCAGCGCCCAGGGTGCGAACGTCGACAGCAGCATCAATGACATCGCCACCAGCAGCTCGCCGATCCCCGGCGTCCCAGTGGCGAATGCGGCACCGGCCAGCGACAGCACGGCAACGATCACGAACTTCGACAGGATCAGCGAGGTCAGCAGCTCGACCAGCCGCACGGCCCAGACGCGCCGCGCCGGCCAGACCATCGCGGCGAAGGCCAGCGGCAGCATCAGCACGACGATGTAGACGGCGGCCGCCCGCACGAGTAGCTCGACGGCGAGTGCCAGCGCAGCCATCACCGCGAGCAGGCCGACTACGACAGCGAAGAACGGTGATCCCCCGCCTGCGGACGCGAGCGCGCCGGCGGTCTCCGCGGCTCGATCCAGGAAGCGAGCACCTCCGGTCGCCGCGCTCGCCGACACCACCGCCGACATCTGATCGGTTGCCGCGAGCAACAGCATCGTCACCGGCGCGGCAAGGCTGACACCGAGCAGCGACAGCGGCAGGTACCCGAAGGTCACGCGTGCGAGCATCCCGAGGTCCGCGCGAGCGACGGCCTGCACGGCGGCCGCACACAGGAACGGGATGGTCAGCATCGCCGCGAGCGCCGCGACGCGCCAGTAGGTCGATGAGAACCAGGTGCCGTCGAGGTTCGGCGCGGTGGCGGCTCCGATCGCGCCGGCGACCTCTTCGAGCGCGCCCTTCGTGCCGTTCAGAACCCAGGATGAGATGCCCTGGAGCACGAATCCCGCGGCGCTGCCGGCAGCACCGGAGATCAGCCCACCAACCGGATTGCCGCTGATGATCTCGCCGAGCGTTCCGCCGATCGATCCCAGGATCATTTGGCGGTTGCTCCGAGGTGCGCGAAGAAGTTGACGAGACCGGGGCCGGCGCCGATCACGAGCGCCGACCCGGCGGACACGAGCGCCGCCATACGCCCGCGTGCGGCGTAGTGATGACTGTTGGTGTGGGAGGCGATCGCCCACATCGCGGCGCCGACGAACGCGCCGAGCAGCGTGATCGCCAGCGCCCAGGCGTCGGCGCCGTTGACGATCTGCTGCAGGACGTTGCTGCCAGGGAGACCCGTCGGGTCCGGGCTGGCGGTGACGGTGGCGAAGAACGTGCTCACGAAGTCTGCTCCTCTGCATTTGAATCGAATAGAGACAAAACACTAGCCAGCAGAGTCCGCGGCTGTTAGCGTTATTTGTGTCAAATTAGATTCAATTGGAGAACAGGATGACCAGAGCGGCGGGTGCTGAACGTGTTCAAGACCTCTACGGCGATCTCCAGCCACAGCTGGTTCGCATTCTCACCAGCAACCTGCAGGCACCGGCGTGGATCGTCGATGACGCCTGTCAGACGGCCTGGAGCTCACTGCTCGAGCATCGCGAGACGGTGGTTTTGGGTGGAGAGCTCGGATGGCTGTCGACCACCGCGACGCGCGTGGCGTTGCGACTGCTGCGCAGCGAACGGATCGCGGGGCGCGGCGACGAGGAGCCGCCACCGCCGGTTCAGCTCGACACGCTGCGTGTCCGTGTCCCCGGGCCGGAGCGCAGCTTCGAGCTGCGCGAGCGCCTCGCTGAGGTCAGGCGGCTGCCGCTGCGCCAGCAGCGTCTGGTGATGCTCCACGGATTCGGCTACGAGTACGACGAGATCGCCGTCAAGACCGGAGAGACCCGACGCACGGTCGCGCGTCAGTTGACGCGTGCGCGCCAGCGTCTGGCACGGCTGGCGGACGAGTGACACGTCGTGCCCAAGACCCAAGCGCAGTGGATCAAGCTGATGAGCCGCGACGGCTGGCAGCAACAGGCCGGGGGCAAGCATCAGGTGAAGATGACCAAGGCGGGTAGGCGTCCGGTCACGCTGCCGGACAACCACCGCCGGGCGTACTCAAAAGGCTTTGAGGCGCAGCTCCGGCGTGAGATCCGGCCCGGTGACGGGGCTCGCGCACGGGCCCTGACGGCACAGCTCCGGCGTGACTCCCAACTCGACCGCTGACCCGCTACCTAGGATGGCTGAACAGTCATGACCCAGAACGTCCACATCCGCGTCCGCTTCGAGCAACGCAGCTACTGGGCCACCGTCGAGGAGTACCCGGGGGTGTTCGCCACCGGTGACTCGATCGAGGAGCTGCGCGCGAGCCTCGAAGAGGGGCTGTCACTCGTGATCAGGGGCGCCGACCCCGAGCAGCGGCCGGTCCAGCTCTCGCCGCTCCACAGCGGCGGCGATGCCGAAGCCGCGGAGATGGTGATCCGCTCCGAGCTGACGCTCGCGTAGCCCGCGGATAGGACCCGAGCTCAGCCCGCGTGCAGGCGCCCGAGCCAGACCGCCTTGGCGCCGAGGTCGCCGACGCGGTAGACGAAGAACGCGCAGAACAGCGCCAGCACGACCAGGCCGACGCGCAGCGCCAGGTAGGTCGCGCGCTCGCCGAGGATCGCGTCGGCGATCCCGAGGCCGGTCGGCCTCCCACCGGAGATCCGGTGGGCCGAGAAGGTCAGGATCAGGCAGGCGGTGAACAGCACGAACGCGATCGCGAGGATGTGGGCGGCGTGTGAGTGCTCGCTGATCAGGTGTGACTGTGCCGGGGTCAGCGCGAGCGCGCTCTCAAGCGCGGCACCGGCCTCCATCGCCAGGAAGATCGAGGACATCGCGACGATCGAGCAGAGGCACAGCAGCACGCCGTAGCGGTCGAACCAGTGCGGCCGGGCGATGCAGGCGAGCGCGCCGAGCACGCTCAACGGGATCAGCACGACGGGCACGTGGATGAACAGCGGGTGGGCCGGCAGCCCGCCGTAGATCGTGCGCATGCGGATGCCGATCGTGATGAAGCCGAGGAACGCGAGTCCCGTGAGGATGAACTCGGCCCGGCGCCAGTCGACGCGACCGGACTGGGAACTGGAGGATGGCGTGCTCATAGCGCGCGGCAGTGTATGCCGCGCTCGATCAAGGGCAGCTAAGGGAACGCTGAGAAGGGACTCACATCCGCAGCCGAACAGACGCGTCCGCCGCAGCGGACGCCGCTCGGCTCAGCGGGCGCGGCCGCGCTTGCGGCGCTTGCGCTCGGCCGGCGTGAGCTTGCGCGGCTTGTGCGGCGTCTTCGAGCCGGCGTGGGCACGCTGGCCGAACATCGCGTCGTCCCTGCCGTGCCCGACGCGGGCGGCGTGGCCGCGGGAGTCGTACCAGATCCAGGAGGCGACACCGCCCAGCAGCAGCAGCACGACGGCGCCGATGACGATGCCGTCGAGCGATGAGAGCCCGCCGCTCGTCGAGGTGGTGGAGGTGGCCGCTGCCGGGGTCGTGGTCACCTGTGGCGTCGTCGCCACACCACCACTCGCGAGGCCGAAGTTCTGGTCGGTCGCCGGAGTCGTGGCCGTCGCGGAGGAACCGGCCGCTAACGCCGCCGGAGCAGCAAGCCCGGCGGCGCAACCGCAGGCCAGCGACGTGATCAGGAGCGAGAGCGCGAGCAGGCGACGCATGGGAGGCTCAGACAGTACGCGTCAGGAGTCGAGCGGGTTGTTCATCGCCGGCGGCTCGGGATCGTTCGCGTACGGGTTCTCGTTGTCGTGGATCTCCTCGTGGTACACGCTCTCGACGTTGACCGACCAGATGTCGTGGTCGGTGCCGAGCAGGATGTTGTCGACGGCGCGCATCGCCGTCAGCATCGAGTGATCGGAGTTGTTGTAGCGGTGCAGGCCGTTGCGCCCGACCTGGGCGAGGTTGGTCATGTCGGAATCGAGCCAGCGACGGATCGTCGCGACGCGCTCGGCGTACTTCTCGTCGTAGATCGGGTAGGCCTTGTGCACGCGTGCGACGAACCCGAACTTGACGTTCGCGGCCTTCGCGAGGTTGAGCTTCTCGATCTCCTGGCCGGCCATCTTGACGAGCTTCTCGTCGTCCATGTTCCAGAGCTCGTCGCCCTCGAAGCAGAAGTACTCCATGCCGATCGAGGCGTCGTTCTCGTTGGGAACCATCCACGGGCTCCAGGACTTGAAGTTCTGGATGCGCAGCACGCGCACGCCGGGCTGGTGGATGTAGATCCAGTTGTCGGGGAACAGGTCCTGGCCCTCGATCACGAGCAGCACGGTCAGGAACTCGCGGTAGCGCAGGCCGCGGGCGGCGTCACGCACCTCGGCCGGGGCCTCGGGCTCGGCGATGCCGACGGTCGTGCGCAGCGGCAGCGACGAGACGACGTGTGATGGCGTCAGCACCTGGTCGCCGGCGTGGACCTCGGTCACGCGGCCGTCGCCATCGGTCACGAGCTTGGTCACCGGCGCGTTCATGCGGATCTCGCCGCCGCGCTCCTGGATGTCCTTGGCCATCTGCTCCCACATCTGGCCGGGGCCGAAGCGCGGGTAGTTGAACTCCGAGATCAGCGATTTGATGTTGCCGGTGTTGCCGAAGAACGCGGCCTTGGCGGCGCTGAAGAACGACAGGCCCTTGATCCGCTGCGCGGCCCACTCGGCGCGAATCTCATCGGCCGGCACGCCCCAGAGCTTCTCGGTGTAGGTCTTGAAGAAGTGGCCGTAGAGGCGCTTGCCGAAGCGGTTCGAGACCCACTCCTCAAACGTGTCCTCACGCCCCTTGGGCTTGACCGCCGCCCACAGGTAGGACAGTCCACAGCGCGTCAGCTCCAGCGGGCCGAGCTTCTTGATCACGTCGACGCCCTGCAGCGGGTACTCGAGGAACTTGTCGTTCCAGTAGATCCGAGACTGGCGCGGGCGCTTCAAAAACTCTTCCTGCATGATCTCGTGCCAGAGCTCGTCGACCTCCTTGACCTTGGTGAAGAAGCGATGGCCGCCGAGATCGAAGCGGTAGCCGTCACGCACCTCGGTGCGCGCGATCCCGCCGAGCATGTCGGTGGACTCGAGCACGATCACCGGCTTGCCCGCCTTGGCAAGCTGATAGGCCGCGGTCAGCCCCGCGGGACCGCCGCCGAGCACGACGACAGGTCGCTCTGTGGTGATATCGGCGCCGTGGTTGGGCGCTACGGCCGGAGCCGCTGGAACCGAGCTTTCAGGCACGTATCAAACCTACTTCTTGACGTAGAGAATGGCGGAGTCGGCGACGCAGCAGGCGCCCCGGTAATTGTGGGGTGCGGTCGCCTCTTGGGTGAGTTGCTTGTCCTCGCCGATGATCCTGCCCCAGTCGGCTGAGCGGGTTCGGATCTCGGAGGTCCAGGGCGCGTCCCAGCCCTGCACGCCCTCGGTGAGCGGCCGGATGTACAGCACCTGCTGACCCTTCTTCAGCTCGTTCAGCATCGGCGGCACGACCTTGCTGGGAGTCGCGGCACGGTAGCGCGACAGGGCGTTGATCCAGTTCACGTAGCTGGGATCCTTGACCGGGCCGATCGTGCTGGAGAAGCGCAATCCCGCGGGTAGGTAGTAGTAGGCCAGTGGCGTCTGTTCGGGCTGGCCGACGATCACGAGATCCCCCGGATGCAGCAGCGGGGCCATCTCGCCACCGATGTCCTGCATGTCGCTCTTGTGCTGCGGCGCGTAGGTGTCGGGGCGCGCCAGGAAGATCAGCGCGACGGCCAGGGTGAGCGGGCCGACGACACCGGCCCGTGACATCCCGATCGCGGTGAACATCATGATCGCCGGGACGATCGGAGCGAAGTACCGCGGGTTCCAGGCCGGCGTGATCTGCGACGCGATCCAGCCGAGCAGCAGCGTGAAGAACACGAGCATGAACAGGACCAGGGCGATCTTGGCCTTCCCGCTGGCGCGCTCCGCCTTCCTGAAGAAGCCCGCATAGCCGACGGCCGCGCCGATCACCAGGATCGCGGCGACGGTCGCGCCGCCGTAGACGCTCTGGGCGATCTGAACCGGGGCGCCGAACCGCGGCGACGTGTTCCAGGGAGCCGCCGTGTGCAGCGACTGGAAGATGAAATTCGGGAGCCACGGTACGAACAGGATCGCGGCGCCGACGTAGGCGTAGATCGCGTCGCGAATCAGGTTCTGGCGGATCTCATCGCCGCTGATGCGATAGAGCACGGCCAGCGACAGCGCCGAGCCGACGCCGAAGAAGATCGCCCAGTTGTGGGTGTACAGCATCGCCGCCTCGGACAGCGAGAACATGATCACGTAGCGCCGCTCGCGGAACACGAAGCCGCGGACGAAGCCGATCGTGCCGAACAGCCCGAGCAGCGACATCAGCGCGTACATGCGCGTTTCCTGGCTGTAGTAGTCGAGGAACGCGCTCGAGGCCATCAGCGCCGCGGTCATCAGGCCGGCGCGCTTGCCGGCGATCTTCAGACCGCCCCAGTAGCCGATCGGAACCGTGACCACGGCGAAGATCTCTGACAGCCAGTGCGTCGCGGCCATGCCGTTGCCGACCATCAGCATCCAGAAGTGCAGCAGCAGGTAGAACAGCGGCGGCGACCCGTCCTGGCGCATGATTCCCGGAATCGCCGAGAGGTGGTGAGACGAGATCCCGACGGTGATCGCCTCGTCCATCCAGTACTGCTGGCCGACCGAGCGCGTGCGGATGATCAGCGATGCGACGACCAGGATGAAGAGGATCAGCGTGACGCGGGCCCACGCGGGCATCGCCTTGATGCGCTTGGGCAGCGGGAAATCGACGTCCGGGATGAACGCCGACTCGATCGCCTCGGGGATGCTGAGCTTGTCGTTGCTCGCTGTTGTGGCCATATTGCTGAAACCTCAGCCCTTGACGCCGATCGCCGCGCAGGCCTCGACCTTGGTCAGTTCGCTGCGACGCGCCTGGTTCGGGTAGACGAGCAGCGCGCCGATCACCTCGGCACCGGTCTCCTGGCCCATGATCTGCAGGCCCTGGGCGATGCCATCGGTCGGGTAGAAGATCATCGTCGGTCCCACCGCGCGCGCGCCGACCTGGATCGCGGGCAGGTGCTGGATGCCGTCGGCGTAGTACTCGCGAAACGGCAGCTTGTCGCCCTTCAGGCAGCTGACCTGCGGCTTCCGCGGATCGTCCACGCGGCCGTGGAAACCTGCATAGTGACTGAGATGAATGGTGCCTGCCTCGGGCTTGGTTTGAATACCGCAGGCGCTGATCAGAAGCGCCATCAACCCGCAGACCACCGCGACCTTCGCGAGGGACATATCGCTGGCAGGGTAGACGATCAGGCTAAATGGTCGCGGCGTCCGCTGACGGTCGCGTCGGACAGCGATTTGTTGCCGTCCGCGAGCAGCCCGTCGATCACGCCGTCGACGTCCGCGCTCGAGCGGTTCTGACCGAGTTTGGCCTTGGCCTCGACGCGCGTTATCCGCAGCTCGACGCCGACGATCGCGCGCAGTTGGCTCTCGGTGTAGTCGCGTGGGGCGTCGTCGACGCTCCACGGTTCCGGGCGGCTCGCCTCATGACGGGTCGTGAGCCGGCGCACCAGATGCTCGAGCCAAACCGGGTCGTCGTGGATCAGCAACTCGCCGTGGATGTGGGCGGTCAGGTAGTTCCAGGTCGGAACCACGCGGCCGTGCTCGCGCTTCGACTGGTAGAAGCCGGGGCTGATGTAGCCGTCGGGGCCGTGCACGATCACCAGCGACCCGCCACGCGGCCGCAGCCGCCAGTGGTCGTTCTTGCGCGCGACGTGGCCGAGCAGCGAGCCGAGCTCGCCGTCCGCGGCATCGTGGATCAGCGGCAGGAAGGTCGCGAACAGGCCCGCGTCGGTCGGGGTGATCAGGTCGGCGGCGCTGATGCCGTCGAGCAGCTCGCGCGTCTCGCGCGCGTCGGCCCGGAAGTGCTTGGGCAGGTACATGGCCCGCGCCGCCTACCGCTTCTTGTTGTAGAGGTGGTAGACCGAGCAGTCGGCGTAGAGCGTGACCGGGCGCTTGACGATGATCTTGTAGCTCGAGCCGTTCATCTGCTTCCAGCCCTGCTCCCAGGCCAGCATCTGTGCGGCTGTCGGACCCTGATGGCTGGTGCTGATGACGGAGTCCTGGAAGACGATGTTCGGTCCCGCGCCGGTCTTGACGGTCTGGCCCTTCTTGTAGACCGGCAGCGCCTGCACGAAGCGGATCGGCACGTCGAGGTACCACGCGAGCTGTGTCACCTGCAGGTTGTTGGTCATCATGCTGCCGCACTTGCGCACGTTTGCCGCGCCGCCGTAGTCGTCGATCAGGTAGGCCATCTCCTCACGCAACTGCGCCTGGTAGCGAACCGAGGAGCGGATCGAGGCGACGCTGGGCATGCGGTGCGCGAACCAGTTGGGCACGAACATGAACAGCAGCACCATGAACGCTGTCGCGCCGCCGGCGCGCACGCGCCAACTCGGACTGCGCTGGGAAAAACGCCTGATGACGCCACGGGCAAACCGAGCAAGGCCTGTACATGCCCATCCGTAGGCGACGGTGCCGCTGATGTTGACGAGCATCACCCCGATCACCGCATAGCGGGGGTTGCCGGCGAAGCCGGCCTGGGTCTCGGCCGAGACACCTAGCCACCAGATGAAGCCGAAGAGGCCGGCGAGGCTCGCGGCCACCGCCGCGGGATGCTGGCGCAGCGCCGCACTCCAGCTGTCCAGCCGCCGCTTTGCGCGTGTTAGCTGGTAGGCCGTGATCGCGATCAGGATCAGCGAGGCGGCCTCTAGCCGTTCGAGCACGAGTGGCCACAGCTTGGACTGGATCTCGCATGAGAACGGGAACGAGGCGTTTACGCAGCTCTGCTTGGAGTGGTTGCCCTGGGCGTGCGTGGCCAGGCCCTTGACGGTGCCACCTCCGAGCTTCTGCGGTACGACCCAGCAGACGAGCATCAGGACGCCCAGGCCGATTACCAGCTTGCGCGCGCCCGCGTCCCGCCACATCAGCCACAGGCCGTAGAGGCCCCACACCGGCCAGACCTCGGGACGGTCGAGGCAGGGGATGATCCCGAGGGCAAAGGCCTGGCGGTGGTGGCCGTCCCAGGCACGCTCACACGCGATCAGGAAGGCCGCGGTCATCACGCCTTCGGAGTAGCCGACGAGCATGTTGCCGGGATAGCCCGAGGTGAACGTCGTGCAGACCAGCGTGGCGGCGCCGGCGAAGGCGACCGGGGCGCCGTCGACCAAGCGCTCGGGCCAGGCGCGGTCAGCCCACGAGCCTTCGGCCGCGCTGTCGCGCGAGACGAGACTCCAGGTGATCCGCATCGCGAGTTTGGCCGAGACCAGCACCGTCAGCAGCGCGCCCGCGCGCGCGACCACCAGCCACAGGTTCGGCTGTGCCGAGCCGAACAGCGCAAACACCGTCGTGAAGATCACGGGCAGCGGCTTCCAGCTCGAGCCACCGGCGATGTGCAGCGCCTGGTTGCTCGCGAGACCGCTGCCGGTGGCCCAGTTGTAGATCTCGCGGCCCCAGATCAGCCACGACCATGGGTCATAGCTCGGCGTCGATGGCCAGTGCAGCGAGGCCACCGCGATCACCACCGACAGCAGCGTCAGCCACACGTAGAAGCGCCCGCCCCGCAGCAGCGAGAGGTCGAGCGAGCGGGTCCGAGGATGGGTTACGGCACTCATGCGTTATGGAGTTTTAGACAATTCCGCCGCAACCGCGCGGGGCGGCTGCGGCGAAACGCGTCTTTGAACGGCGACCGGGACCGTCCCTACGGTCCCAAACACGTCACGAGCTGGTTCAGAGCGGCGTGGTGTACGCGCCGTTGATGCCGCCGTCGACCAGCAGCGAGGATGCGGTCATGAACGATGAGTCATCGCTGGCGAGGAACAGCACCGCCTTGGCGATCTCGTCGGCCTCACCGAAGCGCCCCATCGGCACGTGCACGAGCCGCCGCGCCGCGCGCTCGGGGTCCTTGGCGAACAGCTCCATCAGCAGCGGTGTCGCCACCGGTCCCGGGCAGATCGCGTTGACCCGCACGCCGCTGCGCGCGAACTCGACACCGAGCTCGCGTGACATCGCCAGCACCCCGCCCTTGGAGGCGGTGTAGGAGATCTGTGAGGTCGCGGCGCCCATCACCGCGACGAACGACGCGGTGTTGATCACCGACCCGCCGCCGGTGTCGAGCAGCTGCTGGATCCCGTATTTGCAGCAGAAGAAGACGCTCTTGAGGTTCGCGTCCTGCACGCGCTGCCAGGCGTCGTACTCGGTCACCAGGATCGAGTCGTCGTCGGTCGGGGAGATGCCGGCGTTGTTGAACAGCACGTCCACGGAACCGAACTTGTCCCGCGTCTGCTGGTACATGTCCTTGACGGCCTGCTCGTCGGTGAGGTCGACCTGGAGCGAAAGCTCCCCGATCGAATGCTCTTTGAGGTCGACGCCGACGACGTGTGCGCCCTCGGCCTCGAACAGCTCGGCGGTGGCGAGGCCGATCCCCCCGGCGGCCCCGGTGATCACTGCGACTTTGTCTTGTAGGCGATTGCTCATGTGGTTGCGTAATAGATGGTCTTGGTCTCGGTGTAGGCGTCGGTGGCGTGCGGGCCCAGCTCGCGGCCGTAGCCGGACTGCTTGAAGCCCCCGAACGGTGTGCTCACACGCACCGACGAGTTGGAGTTGATCGACAGCACGCCGGTCTCGACCGCGCGTGCGACGCGCAACGCGCGCGCCCCGTCGCGGGTCCAGATCGAACCAGACAGGCCGTAGATCGTGTCGTTGGCGATGCGTACCGCCTCGTCGTCATCATGGAATGGGATCACCGCGACGACCGGCCCGAAGATCTCCTCGCGGACCGCGGGAGCCTGCGGGTCGGCCGGCGCCAGCACCGTCGGGGGAAACCAGAAGCCGGGACCCTGCGGGGCGCTGCCGCGGAACGCGACCGACGCGCCATCGGCCTCCACCAGCGAGGCCACGCGATCACGCTGCCTGGCCGAGATCAGCGGCCCCATCATTGAGTCCGGGTCGAGCGGATCGCCGACCTTGAAGCCCTCGACGTGCGGCTGCAGCAGGCCCAGGAACTTGTCTACGACCGACGCCTCGACCAGCAGTCGCGAGCGCGCGCAACAGTCCTGTCCGGCGTTGTCAAAGACCGCCCACGGTGCCGCGGCGGCGGCCTTCTCGAGGTCGGCGTCGGCGAAGATGATGTTCGCCGACTTGCCGCCGAGCTCGAGCGTCACCCGCTTGATCGTCTGGGCCGCGCCGGCGGCGATCGCGCGGCCGACGGCGGTCGAGCCGGTGAACGCGATCTTGGCCACGTCGGGATGCTCGACCAGCCGTGCGCCGGCCACCGGCCCGTAGCCGGCGGCGACGTTGACGACGCCCGGGGCGATGCCCGCCTCGAGCACCAGCTGCTCGAAGCGCAGCGCCGTCAGCGGCGTCAGCTCGGCCGGCTTGAGGACGACGGTGTTGCCCGCGGCGAGCGCCGGTCCGAGCTTCCAGGCGGCGATCGTCAGCGGGAAGTTCCAGGGCACGATCAGTCCCACGACGCCGAGCGGCTCGCGGACCGTGAACGCCTGGCCGCCCGCGACCGGGATCGTGTCGCCGATCAGCCGCTCGGGCGCGCCCGCGTAGTAGCGGAACGTGTCGACGACCATGCCGATCTCGCCGCGCGCCGATCCGATCGGCTTGCCGGCGTTGCGCGCCTCGAGCAGCGCCAGCTCCTCGAGCTTCTCCTCGATCTTGTCGGCGAGTGCGCGCAGCTGCGCCGCACGCACTCCCGGGGCCAGCCCGCGCCACGCGGGGAGTGCGGCCTTGGCGCGGGCAACTGCCTCATCGACCGCTTCGGCCCCGGCAGCTGGGACCTGCTCGAGCACCGCCTCCGTGGCGGGCTCGAGCACCGTCAGTACATCTGTCATATGGCCTTTCTCTCTCTAAGCCTTACGGCACTTCACGGGGACGACGGACCGACAGCGATCTCATCGAGCCCATCGAGCTCACGGAAGCCGCCGTCGTCGTCGACGGTACGGATCGGTCCCGTGAACGTCTTCTTGGCCCATCCGAAGTACCAGATGGTGACCGCCAGCATCACGCCGATCGTCACCAGTGGGGCAAAGTTGAAGTCGCTCCAACTGAAGCCCTTCTTGAACGGGACGCCACCCGAGTTGCTCGGTAGGCAGAAGATGATCACGCACAGTCCGACCCATGTGAAGGCGATCGGGTTGAGCCACCTGTACTTACGACCGAGGGTCCACGGGCCGGCCTGGAAGGAGTCCCGCATCCGCCAGCGCAGGAAGATCGGGATCGAGTAGGCGATGTAGAGCCCGATCACGCAGATCGACACGACCGCGAGGAACGCGACTGGAACGCCGGAGCTGCTCGGGAAGAACGCCGGGACCGTCACGATCGCTGCCATCACGCCGACGAACAGAACCGCCCAGGTCGGCGTCCGGTTCGATCCCAGTCGCCGCCAGAGGCTATGGCCGGGGACGGCACCGTCGCGTGAGAACGCGAACGTCATACGCGATGCGCTGGTCACACAGGCCATTCCGCAGAACAGCTGCCCGACGGTCGAGATCAGGATCACCAGCTTGGCGCTGGTCGTGCCCAGGGCGCTCTCGATGATCGCCAGCGAGCCGCCGCCGTCTACGGTGATGGTCTTATTGCTCTGGACCGCGAACGTGATCGCCAGCAGCAGGATCCAGCCGATCACCGCCGAGTAGAACACGGAACGCCAGACGCCCTTGGCTGCTGCCTCGGACGCGCCGTTCGTTTCCTCCGAGACGTGCGCCGAGGCGTCATAGCCGGTGATCGTGTACATCGTCAGCAGGAAGCCAACCGGCAGCACGTAGTACCAGTACATGTGAATGCCGAAGCCCCAGTTGCTCTGCCGGTGACCGAACACGTAGCCGAAGCTCGCGTGGTGGCTCGGCACGAACACCAGGATCGCCACGATCACCGCGACGCCGATCACGTGCCACCAGACCGAGATGCCGTTGAAGATCGACACCAGGTGACTCGAGAACACGTTGATCAGGCCGTGAACCACGAGCAGCACGAGGAAGATGTAGAAGATCATGTGCGCGTTGTAGTGCGCGACGCTCGAGAGGGCGGCAGCGCTCGTCGATGTTGTGGTGTGCTCGATGAAGCCGACCTTGAACAGGCTCAACAGGGTCTGGAGGAAGGTCGCCGCCGCATAGTCGACGGAGGCCACCACCGCGATCAGCCCGACGAGGTTGAACCAGCCCGTGAACCAACCCCAGCTAGGACCACCAAGCTTCGACGCCCAGTAGTAGATGCCGCCCGCCGTGGGCATGGCCGACGCGAGCTCTGACATCGAGAACGCCACACACAAAATCAGGCAGCTGATCACCGGCCAGCCGATCGAGATCGCGATCGGACCGCCGCTCTCGAACGCCTGGGCATAGCTGGTGAAGCAGCCAGCGAGCACCGAGATGATCGAGAACGAGATGGCGAAGTTCGAAAAGGCGCTCCAGCCGCGCTTCAGCTCCTGCTTGTAGCCCAGCTCGGCTAGTCGTTGCTCGTCGGCGGACAGTGTCCCGGTACTCATGCGACTCCCCTCGATAGTCAGCGTTTCCGGCCCCAAGCACCCGTCTAAAGGTTCGACGGTCGGCCCTTAGGCCGCGATCCTGATAGGCAGCCTGCGCGAAGTCAAGATCGCGCGGCCAATTTCATACATTTGGACAAACGCGATTCGGCTCGTGTCACCGGTGCCGTTGGGCCCGCTGGCCCACGGCACCGCCGCAGCGTCCGCTAGGCCCGCGGCAGCAGCCCGGCGAGCACGTGCTCGGTGCCGCGCAGGTGCTCGGCCATCTCGCGCGCGGTGGCGCCCTCGTCGCCGCTGGCGACGGCGGCGAGCAGCCGCCGATGCTGGATGTTCGAGGAGTTGAGCACCTCGGGCGGGTGTGCGATCAGCGCGATCAAACGCGTCGCCTCGCCCTGAACCTCGGTCGCCATCGTTACCAGCCGCGGGTTGCCGGTGGCCTCGGCAAGTCCGATGTGGAAGCGGACATCGAGCTGCCGGTAGGCGCCGAAGTCCTCGGTGGCCTCCTCCATCGCCGCGAGCAGCTGGCCGAGCGAGCTCACAGCCGCTCCGCGTGCGCGCCTGCAGGCCAGCACCGATACGCCCACCTCGACCGCGACGCGGTGATCCCAGGTCGCGTGCCAGCGGTCGATCAGCTCCGAGGGCGGCGGTGCCGCCGGCGGCACGTCATCAACCACGAAGGTGCCGCCGCCGCGGCCGCGTACGGCGTGCAGGTGACCGCTCTGACCGAGCGCGACCAGCGCCTGGCGCAGCGTCGAGCGGGCGATCCCGAGCTTCGCGCAGAGCTCGCGTTCAGCCGGTAGCCGCGTGCCCGGCGGCAGCAGGCCCAGGCGGATCGCGGTGCCGATGCGATCGACGGCCTCCTCGAACGCCGTCTGCGAGCGCACCGGCGCGAACACCGAATCGAGCGATGCCGCCGCGTCGAGTGTGCTTGGTGGGTCGCTCGTGGTACTCATCGCCAGCCTCTAACTACAAACGCTCGAAACCCCGAACGCGTTCCCAATCGGTCACGGTTGCCTCAAACGCGGCGAGCTCGACGTCGGCGGCGTTGGTGTAGTGCGCCACCACCTCATCGCCGAACGCCTCCCGCGCGGTCGCGCTTGTGGCGAACAGCTCGCGCGCGTCACGCAAGGTCGAGGGCAGTCGCGGACGGTCGGCCGCCATATAGGCATTGCCCGCGAGTGCCGGCTCGAGCCGCAGACCCTGCTCGACGCCCTCGAGACCCGAGGCGATCAGCGCCGCCAATGCCAGATACGGGTTGAGGTCGGCGCCTCCGGAGCGATTTTCGAAGCGCAGCGCCGGGCCGTGGCCGACGACGCGGAACGCGCAGGTACGGTTGTCATTGCCCCAGGCGACCGTCGTCGGCGCGAACGAACCGACGGCGAAGCGCTTGTAGGAGTTGATGTTGGGCGCCAGCAGCAGCGCCAGCTCGCGTGCGTGGGCCAGCTGGCCGGCGAGGAACGAGTCGAACATGCCCTGGTCGCGCATGAACAGCGGACCCTCGGCGTCGGCCAGCGAGAAGTGGATGTGGCACGAGTTGCCCTCGCGCTCGTTGAACTTCGCCATGAAGCTGATCGACATGCCCTCCTGGGCGGCGATCTCCTTGGCCCCGTTCTTGTAGATCACATGGTGATCGGCGCAGCGCAGCGCGTCGGAGTAGCGGAAGTTGATCTCGTGCTGGCCGTAGTTGCACTCGCCCTTCGAGTTCTCGACCTCGAGCTCCGCGGCCGTCATCGAGTTGCGGATCCTGCGGATCAGCGGCTCGACGCGCGAGGTCCCGAGCAGCGAGTAATCGACGTTGTAGAGGTTGCCGGGCTCGAGCTCGCGGTAACCCTTGCGCCAGGCGTCGTCGTAGCTGTCGCGGAACACCAGGAACTCGAGCTCGGTCGACGCGTTGGCGGTCCAGCCGCGCTCGGCCAGCCGTGCCAGCTGGGCGCGCAGCACCTGCCGCGGCGATGCCACGACGTCACTTCCGTCCGCCCAGGCGAGGTCCGCGAGGCACAACACGGTCCCGATCTCCCACGGCATCGGCCGCAGCGTGTCGAGGTCGGGGCGCATCACGAAGTCGCCGTAACCCTTCTCCCACGAGGACATCGCGTAGCCGTCGACGGTGTTCATCTCGACGTCGACGGCCAGCAGGTAGTTGCAACCCTCGGCGCCGTGGCCGAGCACCTCGTCGAGGAAGTAGCGCGCCGTCAGGCGCTTGCCCTGGAGGCGCCCCTGCATGTCCGTGAGCGCGAGCACGACCGTCTCGATCTCGCCGGAATCGACTCCTGCTCTGAGGGCCTCAAGCTCCACGCCGCCACCTTCCCCTTGACGAATGCATCACCCGCCTGTGTGATGCGCAGCCATGAAGGTATATGAGCCGCGCCTTTTACGCCAACACCAGTTCGCTCCGTGCCCGAGCTGACCGAACTGGTCGCGCGCGTCGAGCGCGAGCTCGGGCCGGCCGCGGGACCGCCGGTGGCACTCAGCGGCGGCATCACCAACCGCAACTACCGGCTCTGCTTCGGCGGGCGTGACTGCGTGCTGCGGCTCCCCGGCCAGGACACCGAGTTGCTCGGGATCGACCGCGCCGGTGAACGGCTCGCGGCCAAGCGGGCCGCGAGCCTGGGGATCGGCCCCGACACGTTGCATGCCGACGATGACTGCCTGGTCACGGCGTTCGTCCCCGGTCTGCCGGTGGCGCCCGAGCGGCTGCGCGCCGACCCTGGCGGGCTCGCGCGAGCACTGCGCCGCTTCCATGACAGCGGTCTGCAGTTGCCCAGCAGCTTCTGGGTTCCCGATCTGCTGCGGACCTACGCGACGCTTGTCGCGGCCCGCGCTGGAACGCTGCCGCCCGCCTACGCGCGGGCGCAGGAGCTCGTCGACCGGATCGCCCAGGTGCTGCCGCTGACCGAGCCGGTGCCCTGCCACAACGATCTGCTGGCGGGCAACCTGATCGACGCCGACGGCCAGCTGCTGCTGGTCGACTGGGAGTACGCGGGCCTCGGCCACCGCTACTTCGACCTCGGCAACCTCGCCGTCAACAACGACTTCGACGCGGCCGCCGAGCACGATCTGCTCGAGGCTTACTTTGGAGATCAGGCCTGGCCGGGCAGGGTCTCGGCACTACGCCTGTTCAGGCTCGTCTCCGACGCCCGCGAGGCCGCGTGGGGCGTCGTGCAGGGCCTGATCTCAACGCTTGACTTCGACTTCGCCGCCTATGCGGACGAGCACTTCGAGCGGCTCGACCGAGCCGCTTCCGACCGACGACAACTGGAGGAGCTATTCGATGCCGCGTCCCCGTGAACTGCCGGACCGGGCCAGGATCGTGATCATCGGCGGCGGCGTCGGTGGCACCGCGATCGCCTACCACCTCGCGCAGCTCGGCGAGCGCGACGTGATCCTGCTCGACCGCAACGAGCTCACGAGCGGCTCGACCTTCCACTCGGCGGGACTCGTCGGCCAGCTGCGCGGCAGCGTGTCGCTGACGCGGATGATGATGGACTCGGTCGACCTCTACCGGACGCTCGATTGCGACTGGGTCGAATGCGGCGGCATCCGCCTCGCGTGCACGCCCGAGCGCGAGCAGGAGGTGCTCCGCCAGGTCGCATGGGCGCGGACCTTCGGGCTGCCGCTCGAGCTGATCAGCCCCGAGGAGGCGCAGCGGCTGTTCCCGCTGATGGTCACCGACGGCGTGCGCTGCGCGTCGTATCTGCCGACCGACGGCTACCTCGATCCCTCGCAGCTGACCTACGCGCTGGCCGAGCGCGCCCGTGAGGGCGGCGTCAAGATCTTCACGCACTCGCGCGTGACCGCGATCAACGTCAGCGGCGGCCGCGTGCACGGCGTGCAGACCGAGTGGGGCGACGTCGAGGCCGAGATCGTCGTCAACGCCGGTGGTATGTACGCGGCCGAGGTCGGGCGCCTGGCCGGGGTGCGGGTTCCGATCGTCCCGTTCGCGCACGAGTATCTGGTCACGCAGCCGTTCCGCGAGCGCGAGCGCGACGTGCAGGGGGAGATCGTGCACCTGCCGACGATGCGCGATCCCGACCTGCTGATCTACTTCCGCGAGGAGGGCGCGGGTCTGGTGATGGGTGGCTATGAGCGCCACAGCGCGCCATGGGCGCTCGACGCCCAGCAGCTTGACCGGATCCCCGCCGACTTCAACGGGCGGTTGCTCGAGGAGGACTGGGACCGGTTCAAAGAGATCGCCGAGAACTCAGCGGCTCGCGTGCCGCTGATGGAGGACGTCAAGGTCACGCGACTGATCAACGGCCCCGAGGCGTTCACGCCCGACAACGAGTTCTGTCTCGGCGAGTCGGACGTTCGCGGCTTCTTCGTCGCCGCCGGTTTCTGTGCGCACGGCATCGCCGGCGCCGGCGGGATGGGCAAGCTGATGGCGGAGTGGATCGTCTCCGGCGAGCCCGGGCTCGATGTCTGGGAGATGGACATCCGTCGCTTCGGCCCGCAGTACCGCTCCCTGCACTACACGCTGAAGCGCACCAAGGAGGTCTACGAGACCTACTACGACATCCGCTATCCGGGGCACGAGCGCCTGGCCGGACGGCCGCTGCGGCTGCCGCCGGCCTACCAGTGGCACGCCGAGCACGGTGCCTCGTTCGGCGAGAAGTCGGGCTGGGAGCGGGTCAACTGGTACGAGCCGAATGACGCCGCGGGCGATGAGAGCCTGCGTCCGCGCGGCTGGGCCGGGATGCACTGGTCGCCGGCCGTCGGCGCCGAGGCGCTCGGCACGCGTGAGCGCGCCGGGCTGTTCGACGAGTCGTCGTTCAGCAAGCTCGAGCTCGCGGGCCCGGGGGCCGCCGAGCTGCTCGAGCGACTCTGCGACAACCGGGTCGCGCGCGAGGTCGGTCAGATCACCTACACCCAGATGCTCAACCGTCATGGCGGGATCGAGTGCGACTTCACCGTGACGCGGGTGGCGGAGGAGCTGTTCCAGATCGTCACCGGGACGGCCTTCGGTCAACACGACGCCGGCTGGATCCGGCGCCAGCTGCCCGACGACGGTTCGGTCACGCTCAGCGACGTGACCTCACGCTGGGCCTGTTTCGGGCTGTGGGGTCCGCGCGCCCGCGACGTGCTCGCGCCGTTGACACCCGATCCGCTGGACTTCGGCTACATGCGCATGCGCGAGCTCACGGTCGGCGATGTTCCCGTCCGCGCGCTGCGCGTGACCTACGTCGGCGAGTTCGGCTGGGAGCTCTACTGCCCGAGCGAGTACGGGCTCGGCCTCTGGAAGACGCTGTGGGCGTCGGGCGAGCCCGTCGGGCTGGTGGCCGGGGGCTACCGCGCGATCGACTCGTTGCGGCTGGAGAAGGGCTACCGCGCATGGGCCGCGGACATCACCCCCGACGACAGTCCGTTTGAGGCGGGGCTCGATTTCTGTGTCGCGGCCGACAAGCGGTTCAACGGGTCCGAGGCGCTCGAGGAGCGGCCGGTCACGCGGCGGTTGCGCTGCATCACGCTCGATCAGCCGCGGGCGGTCGCGCTTGGCAACGAGCCGGTGCGGGTCGATGGCACCGTCGTCGGGCGCGTCACCAGCGGCGGCTACGGCTACGTCGTGCAGCGCTCGATCGCCTACGCCTACCTGCCGCCGGAGGTCCAGGTCGGGGCGGCTGTCGAGATCGACATCTTCGGCGAGTGGATCGCCGGCGAGGTCGCGCCCGAGCCGTTGTACGACCCGCAGGGCGCCCGTCTCAGGGGCTGATCACGCCGTCGCTGGCGACGGTGGCCGCGACCCGCTCGACCGCGACCCGCAGCCTGCGGAAGTAGGCCGCGCGCGACAGTGAGAGGTCGAGCGCGGCCTGCTCGTGGCTGGGCACGGAATCGAAGTAGCCGTGGATCAGGACGCGCTGGAGCAGACGTTCGTTGTCGGTGTCGCCGAAGCCGCGCTCGGCCGCGCGGCGCAGCAGCTCACGTACCGACTCGGCGCGCTCCTCCGGCGAGGTGCCGGTCGCGAGCGGGCTGCGGGCGAGCTCGTGCGGGAGCCTGAAGTTGCGCAGCGCATCGCGCACGACCTCGCCGTCGATCCCGCCGAGCACCACGCCGTCCGGCGCGAGCCCGGTCTCCGCGTAGACCTGGCGGCGGATCGCGGCGAGCAGCCCGCCGGGACCGTAGTCGAGCCGATGGCACTGGATCGTGTTGTGCTCGCTCGCGAAGTCGAGCCAGGCCAGGTGCTCGGCGCCGAGCACGCGTGCGAACTCGACCTCGTTGGGCATCGCCGGGTTCGTCGGCAGATAGGCGTAGCGCGGATTGGCGACGCCGCAGCGCAGCACACCGCCCATGCCGAGCATCGATTTGACACCGGCGCGAGGATCGTCGCTGAGGTCGACCGAGCTGTGCCACAGAACCGAGTCGCCGCCGGCGCTCTCGCGCTGGGCGAGCTCGAGCCAGGGGCCGAGGATCGGATCCTGCTCGACCCATGCCGGGGCGTGGCGCTGACTCACGCAGACCAGGTAGGCCTGCGGCCGGTGTTCGCTGTCGCGGACCACGGCGACGTGCTCCGGTGATTCGAGGAAGAAGCGCTCGGCAAGCGGCCAGAGGTCGCCGAGCCCGCGCTCCTGCATCTGCGCGGCGATCTCCGGGATGTCCGATGACCACACGTCATCGAGCCGGTGCGTGCGTGCCGCTCTCCAGCCGAACCCGCGGCGGATGACCGCGTCCTCGATCAGGTCCGCCATGTCGATCACGAGCAACGGCTCACCGTCGCTCGCGCGACGGTAGAGGTGGTCGACGATCCGCCGCCGCAGGTCGCGTTCACGATCGGGCTCGTGCAGCTTGAGGTCCGCGCGCAGCGCGCGCCGGACCAGCTCGTGAAGCGTCAGCCCGTCGGCCAGCGGCTCGGTGAAGCTCAGCCGCTGAAGCTGGGCAAAACCCTCGTCGCTGCCGCCGTCGGGCAGGACATCCTGGAGCAGCTCGCGCGTGGTCACACGCGCGGTCGCGGCCACCGCCAGCGCCGACCAGCGCACCGCTCCACGCTCGTCCTCGATCAGGCGCCGGATCATCGGGCGCAGCAGCTCCGGCGTCTGAGCCACCGGCTGCGGCAGCCAGCCGGAGTCGCGCCCGGCGGCGTCGGCGGCGAGCGCCAGCGCCAGCGGCGAGCCCTCGGCCCAGGCGACGATCGCCTCGGTGCGGTCGTCATCGACGCCCTGGGCCGCGAGCAGTTCGGCCGCCTCGCCGGGGGCCATCGTGGTCAGCTCGAACTCGACGACGAGACCCTCCCAGCTGCCCTCGAACCAGCGTGCATCGGGGTCGCCGCGCCCCGCGATCACCACCACCGCCGATTCAGGCAGGCTCGGCAGCAGGCCGCGGCGCAGGTAGCCGGCCAGGCCCGCGACCTTCTCGAAGGTGTCGATCGTGATCAGCGGCCGGGCGCTGTCCCGCGCCGGCGCCAGCAGCGACTCGATCCCGTCGGGTGTCGGCGTGATGTCGCGGCCCTCGAGCGCGAACAGCTCAAAGCCACGGCCCCGCGCACGGCGGCCGAACTCGCGCAGCAGCGTGCTCTTGCCGATCCCGCCGGGCCCGTGCACGAGCACGACCTGAAACGGCGGGTCGGGCTCGAGGCAACGTTCGAGCGTCGCGAGCTCTGCCACGCGGCCCACGAACCGCCGGCTATCCAATTCGGACAGTCGCGCGGAAAGCGTCCGCGCGCCGTCTTCGATCTCGAGCTCACCCATCTGCGCAGCCCCAATGCGTCAGTTCGGTTATCTGCCCGCACGTTTTACCACCGACACCAAGTCGATACCGAAGTGACACTGACATGAACCGGAGATTGCGCGAATCTGCTGCGCATCGAGCGGCACTCCAACCAACTGAAGGGGGCAGACGTTGGGACTTTTGCGGCAGATGAAGGACATGAAGGACATGACGGCGGCAGCGCCGGGAATGATCGCGGGCGCGCAGCAGATGGCGGCGCAGGCACAGGAGCTGGCCGCGGCTCAGCAGGCCGCACAGCAGCAGCAGATGCAGCAGTTCGCCATGCAACAGCAGGCCGTCGCCGCGGCCGGCGGGGCCGACTACGAGCCGATCGCCGGGGTCTCGATTGAGGACTATGCCGCGATCTCCAAGGAGCTCGCGAACTACAACTACGACCAGTCCCAGGCGGTCACGATCGCCGCCGGCAGGGGCATCTCGGCCAGCAACTGGGAGCAGGCGGTGGACGGCTGGAACAAGCGGATCCGCAGCAACCCGACCGTCGGCCAGCGCTTCAACCAGCTCTACACGGGACACTGAGCATGGGCTTCTTCAAGGCAGAGCGCGAGCTCTACAAGCAGGCCAAGGACATCCAGCAGCAGGCCGGCCCTGTGAAGGACCGGATGGCCGCCGCGCAGGACCGGATGAATCAGACGATGCAGGCGATGGCCGCGCAGACCGAGGCGGCCAACATGGCGGTCACGCTCGGCCAGAACGGAACTCCTGTGAGCGTCACGATCGTCTCGGCGACGCCGACCGCGCAGATCAACTCAGGCGTGATGCTGCAGGTCGAGGCGATGGTCTATCCGGACGGGCAGCCGCCGTACCCGGCGCAGATCCCGCTGACAGTCAGCCAGATGCAGGCGCCGTTCGTGCAGCCAGGTAAGACCTTCGCCGGCAAGGCGGCGCCGGACGACCGTCGGAAGATCTGGATCGATCCGACCAGCATCCAGTGATGCGGATCTGGGCGCGGCTGCTGGCTGTGGTCGGCGACATCGGCTTCATCGCGGCGGTCGTGGCTCTCTACAGGGGCATGCGCGACGTGATCGTCCAAAACGGGGGCTTCTGCGCAAGCAGCGGCCCCAACACGCTCGCCCCAGGTCACCACTGCTCGGGCTCTGACACCGAACTTGTCCTGTACGGGATGCTCGGCGTGTTCCTGATCGGCGGGATCGCGCTCGCCGCCACCTCAGCCGCGGGTTGGTCACCGCTGGGGTTCGGGTTGGCGGCCTGGGTCGTCGTGTTCGGCGCGCTTGGCTACAACTTCATCAGCCTCGGCACCAATCCCCTGCATGGCTCCAGCGGCTCCGGTGGCTGGATCGTCACCGGCATCGTCTTCTGGCTGATGGCGCTCGGCGGGGCGGTGCCCGCCGTCGCTCTCGCAGCCGAGTGGCTGCGGCGCGGAGGAAGTCCGGAACCGCCTCCCTCTCCGGCGTTTCCGATCGTCCGGGCCGTGGTCAACCAAGATCGCCCACCGCGGACCGGGGGCGTGTGAGGAGACCCGTCCGTGTCGCTGCGCTCGAGCAGCGGCCGGGCGGGTCTCTGAACATCCGGTGCGGATCAGCGCGCATGACTCGGCATTGACCACAGCGCCGGAGTCGCGGGACGCGGATCGCGGTCGCCGTCAACGTCTCCGCACGCAGCTTCGTCACCGACATGAATCGCAGCGAGCCGCACGCCGCGATCGTGCGCTCGGTGATCGAGCTCGGCCACAACCTCGCGATGCGCGTCGTCGCCGAGGGCGTCGAGGATGAGGGCGGCGTCACGGCGCTGCGCGAGCTCGACTGCGACCTCGTCCAGGGCTGCCACCTGGCGCGGCGGATGGCCTTTGAGTCGCTGCTCGAGCGGCTCGCGCCGGGCGAGCCGGTGAATAGTTCCGTAATACCTGCGGGCGTCGCGGAGGCGCAACCGCCCGCCGGCTGACAAACTGCGGCGCCGATGACCAACGCGCCCGCTTCCGTGCTCTCCGATGGGACGATCCTCCAGTACGTGCAGGAGGGACGGATCAAGGTCGATCCGTGGGATCCGAAGATGGTGCAGCCGGCAAGCATCGACCTGCGGCTGGGAGATTCGTTCCGTGTGTTCCACAATCACCGCGCGACCGCGATCGATCTGCGCGATCCGCCGTCGAACCTGACCGAGGAAGTGGTCATCCCCGACGGCGATGCGTTTGTCATCCATCCGGGCGAGTTCTGCCTCGGGCGCACGCTCGAGTGGGTGCGGATCCCGAATGACATCGTCGCGCGGATCGAGGGCAAATCGAGCCTCGGACGGCTCGGTCTGATCGTGCACGCGACCGCCGGCTTCTGCGATCCGGGGTTTGAGGGAACCCTGACGCTCGAGCTCAACAACCTCACGCGGGTGCCGATCAGGCTCTATCCAGGGCTGCCGATCGCGCAACTCTCGTTCATGACGCTCGACCGCCCGGCGGCCAGGCCTTACGGAAGTCCTGGACTCGGCAGCCACTATCAGGGGCAACGCGCCGCGACCGAGAGCCGTTACGAGGGCGGGCCCGCCGGGAATGACAGCGAGGACAGCGGGGAGCGCGCGGACGCATGAGTACTACATTGCACTGCAGGACGCGCCCACGCGGGGCCGATTCTCAGATGAGGGGTGTGCTGGCCACCAGCGACCACATGAGCTTGAGCTTGAGAGGAAGACCATGACCACTGAGACCGCGCAGAACAACGGCGGTGCGGGCGTATCCGTTGCGGACACGCTGACGATCGTCGATAACCGCACCGGCAAGACGTACGAGGTTCCGATCCAGGACGAGACGATCCGCGCCACCGAGCTGCGCAAGATCAAGGTCAACGACGACGACTTCGGTCTGATGACCTACGACCCCGCGTTCATGAACACGGCGTCGTGTCGATCGTCGATCACCTACATCGACGGTGACAAGGGCATCCTCGAGTACCGCGGCTATCCGATCGAGCAGCTGGCTGAGAAGTCGTCCTATCTGGAGGTCTCCTACCTGCTGATTCACGGGAACCTCCCGAGCCAGAAGGAGCTCGACGACTGGACGCATCTGATCACGACGCACACCTTCGTCCACGAGAACATCAAGGACTTCATGCAGGGCTTCCGCTACGACGCGCATCCGATGGGGATGCTGCTGGCCGCGGTCGGTGCGCTCTCGACCTTCTACCCGGAGGCCAATCAGATCAAGGACCAGGAGCTGCGGATGATGCAGGTCGTGCGCCTGGTCGCGAAGATGCCGACGCTCAGCGCGTTCGCCTACCGCCACAACCGCGGCATGCCGTACGTCTATCCGGACAACGATCTGAGCTACGCCGGCAACTTCCTGTCGATGCTCTACAAGATCGCGGAGCTCAAGTATCAGCCCGACCCGCGCCTCGAGCACGCACTCGACGTGCTGTTCATCCTCCACGCCGACCATGAGCAGAACTGCTCGACGAGCGCCGTGCGCAGCGTCGGCTCATCGCAGGTCGACCCCTACTCGGCGACGGCGGCCGGCATCGGTGCGCTCTACGGACCGCTGCACGGCGGCGCCAACGAGGCCGTGCTGCGGATGCTTCGCCGCATCGGGTCACAGGACAAGATCCCCGACTTCATCGAGGGCGTGAAGGCCGGAAACGAGAAGCTGATGGGCTTCGGTCACCGCGTCTACAAGAACTTCGATCCGCGCGCCAAGATCATCAAGAAGGCCGTTGACGACGTGTTCGAGGTGACAGGCAAGAGCCCGCTGCTGAACATCGCCACCGAGCTCGAGAAGATCGCGCTCGAGGACGATTACTTCATCTCGCGCAAGCTCTACCCGAACGTCGACTTCTACTCGGGCCTGATCTACGAGGCGCTCGGCATGCCCGTCGAGATGTTCCCGGTGCTGTTCGCGATCGGCCGCACGAGCGGTTGGATCGCACAGTGGCTCGAGATGATCGACGACGAGGAGCAGAAGATCGCGCGTCCCCGCCAGATCTACACCGGCGGCCGCGGGATCGACTACGTGCCGATCGGTCAGCGCTAGCGCGCATGCCCGACGGGATCACCTCCGCCCGCATCGACCAGCCGCCGGAGCAGCGCTTCGCGCGGCTGCGCGCGCCGCTGGGCGTGGGCTCGTTCGGCATCAACGTGCTGACGTTCGCGCCCGGCGAGCGCAACCGAATCCACCGCCACAGGCTTCAGGAGGAGGTCTACGTCGTACTCGAAGGGACGCTCACGCTGCTGGTCGAGGGCGAGCCGATCGAGTACGTCGTCGGTGACGTCGTGCGTGTCGCCCCCGAGGTGCGCAGGCAGCTCGTCAACCGCGGCCCCGGAGCGCTGCGGCTGCTCGCGCTCGGCGGCACTATCGGCCACGAGCACGAGCCGCGTGACGCCGAGGCGTTCGGCGCCTGGGACGAGACCGAGCCGGGCACGCCGCAGACCGTGCCGGTGCCGGAGAACCTGCCGGCCTCCGAACTGGCCTGAGTTCGGTCGTTGGGGTGGCCGGCCGGGCGGCGCCTGCTCCAGCCACCGCGCCTTGGCTCTGCGCCTGTCTGAACTTTCGACGTACAGCACGCAATACGGGGCACGTACGTCGAAAGTTCGCGCTCAGCTGCCGACCGGCTGCGGCTGCGCCGACGTCTGTGGCTTGCCGCTGGGCGGGGCGCCGTGCGTGACGAAGTCACGCTGGCGGATCAGCACCAGTGACAGGGCCCCGCTCACGAACGCCAGCAGTGCCGCGATCAGCAGCAGTTCGTTGAGCGTCGAGGCATAGTCGGCGCGCAGCGTCACACGCGTCGCATGCGCCAGGCCCGACGCGAAGATCGTTCCCAGCGTCGCGACCGCGGTGGCGATCGCCACCTGGCGGAACGTGTTGTTGATCCCCGATGCCATCCCGGCGTCCTGCGGCGCGACGACGCCGATCGCGGTCGACGCCAGCGGCGGATTGACGAACCCGGCACCGACCCCCGCGACGATGAAGCCGAGCAGCAGGTGCGTCCAGTCGGAGCCCGCCGTCAGCCCGCGCATCAGCAGCAGTCCGATGCCGACGATGATCAGGCCGATGCCGATCGGCAGCCGGGTCGGGATGCGCTGCGAGAAGCGGCCCGCCGGGATCGCGGTCAGCATCATCGCGAAGGTGATGATCGACTGCCGCAGGCCGGCCCCGAGCGGCGAGTAGCCGTGGGCGTTCTGCAGGTACAGCGTGATGTAGAGCAGGATCGCGAACAGCGAGCCGTTCATCCCGAAGGCGGCGATCGAGCCACCCACGAACGTCGGCTTGCGGAACAGCTTGAGGTCGAACATCGGCTCGCGCCGTGTGCGCTCGAGCAGCGGGAAGGCGGTCAGCAGCACCCCGGCGGCGATCAGCGCGATGACCACGTGGGCGCTGCCCCAGCCATCGCGGCTCGACTCGATCAGGCCGTAGACGAGCGCGAACAGGCCGGCGGTGAAGACGGCCACGCCCGGATAGTCGATGCGCCGGGCATGCTGTGGCCGGAACTCCCGCACACGCGTGAGTGTGATCAGGATCGCGAGCGCGCCGATCGGCAGGTTGACGTAGAAGATCCAGCGCCAGCTCAGCTCGCTCGTCAGCAGGCCGCCGAGCAGCGGGCCGATGCCGCTGGCGGCTCCGGCGATAGCGCCCCACACGCCGAACGCGAAGCCGCGCTCCTTACCGTGGAAGGTCTGTGCGAGCAGCGCGAGCGCGCTCGGCAGGATCGTCGCGCCGCCGATGCCCTGGAAGGCGCGGCAGACGACCAGCATCACGCCCGACTGCGACACGCCGCAGAGCAGCGAGCCGAGCGTGAAGATCGCGAGGCCGCCGGCGAACACGCGGCGGCGGCCGATGATGTCGCCGAGTGAGCCGAGCGCGAGCAGCAGCGAGGCGAGGCTCAGCGAGTACGCGTCGATCGTCCACTGGACGTCCGAGAAGCTCGTATGCAGCGACTCGCGGATGCTCGGCAGCGCGACGACCACGATCGTCACGTCGATCAGCAGCATGAAGGTGCCGAGGCAGGCCGCGAACAGGGTCCAGTTCTTATGGAGTTCGTTCTTATCTTCGTTCATGGCAGTGAGTCTAACCACAAGGGCTTGTTATTACAAGGCCCTGTGATCGCTTCCCGCTGCGGACGCGGATACGCTGACGTGCGTGAGCGCCCAACCGAAGGAATCCCCATCGCCTGACGACTCCAATCTTCCAGGCGACCAGCGCATCGGGCATCTGCTGTGGGAGACATCCAGTCGCGCGAACCTGATGGGCGAGCCACTGCTCGCGAACATCCAGCTCAGCTTCCCCGCGATGGGTGCACTCGAGCGGATCGCCGCCTTCCCCGGGATCACGGCTTCCGGATTGGCGCGCCAGGCGTTCAAGACGCAGCAGTCGGTCAGTCAGGTGACCAACCGGCTCGAGCGCCTCGGCTACATCGAGCGCCGGGTCGGCGGCGGTCGGGGCGTCGGCCTGTATGTGACCAAGGCCGGGGAGGCGGCGCTGGTCGACGGTGCCGCGTGCGAGCAGGAGATCGACTCGACGCTGCAGGGGTTGCTCGGACCCGAGGACGCCGAGCGGCTGCGGGCGCTGCTGATTCGCCTGCGCCAGCGCCTGATCGACACAACCGAGTAGCGCTGGGCCGCGGGCTCGGGTCGTGTCGGCTCCACGCCGAGCCATGCCTTATTCTGCGCCCACGATGGCGCCCCTGGCACTGCGCCCACGCCGTGTGGGCGAGATTCTCGACGCCGCGATCAAGCTCTACCTCGGCAACGCGCGCGTGCTGATGAGTTCGGCGGCCATGATCGTGGTGCCGATCCAGCTGCTCGGAGGGCTGGTGCTGCTGTCGGTCTACAGCGACGGCAACGACATCGGTACGGGATTCGCGAGCATCGGCAAGACGATCACGCCGGCGGAGGCGCACGCGCGGCTGGGCGCGACCCTGATCATCGAGCTGACGACCTGGATCGGCGGAGCATTTGTGCTCGCCGCGTGCGTCAAGGCGCTGAGCGACGCATATCTCGGGCAGCAGCCGACCACAGGCGGGTCGCTGCGCTTCGGTCTGCGCAGGCTGCTGCCGCTGCTCGCGCTCGAGGTCGTCTACATCATCGGACAGCTGCTCGGCTTCGTCGCCCTGATCGTCACCGGCATCTGGCTGTACGGGATGTGGTCGGTGAGAGTGCCGGCGCTCGTGATCGAAAGGACCGGTCCGTTCCGGTCGCTGTCCCGCTCCTACCAGCTCGTCAAGGGCCGCTGGTGGCCCGCCGCCGGGGTGCTGGTCGTCTCCTACCTGATGGTCGCGATCATCGGCAGCCTGATCGGCGCGGCGTTGGCGGCAATCGCGCTGTCGAGCAGCAACCCCTCGGTGCTCCTGTCGGCGACGATCTCGGTGCTCTCGGCGATCGTCTCGGGGGTGCTCGTGCAGCCCTTCGCGGCGGCCGTCGTGACGGTGCTCTACTACGACCTGCGGATCCGCAAGGAGGGTTATGACCTCGAGCTGCTCGCCGATCAGCTCGGGTTGGATGCCTCCGGCCTGCCGCGGGGTCTCGATCAGGGCTTCCGCGGTCCCGTCGGACCCGAGGATGTCGGCCGGCCGGGCGGCCCGCCCTACTGGCCGCCGCCGCCGGACTGGCGACCCACGGGCTGATGGCGCTGGGCTCGCCGGCGGCCGCGCGCCGGGCTGCGGCGGCAATCGTCGCCGAGGGGCGCTTCCATCCGTCGTCGGTACCCGACCCGCTGCATGGCGTCGTCACATGGGTCGGCAACGCGGTCGTCGATCCGTTCAACGCGATCGGCCAGCTGATCGCACGCCTCGGCAGGATCGTGCCCGGCGGCGTTGCCGGACTGTGGGCCGTGGGGGCTCTGTTGTTGCTGCTCGGCGTGTCGCTCCTGTTCGCACGCCGAGCGCGCTACCAGCTCGGTCAGGCGTTCCAGGAGCTGGGGATCGACCACCGCCAGACGCCCGCGGAGCTCGAACGCGAGGCGGCCGCGGCCGAGCGTGCGCAGCGCTGGGACGACGCCGTGCGGCTGCGCTTCCGCGCCGGCATCCTGCGTCTCGGTGAGCGGCTCGAGCTTGGATCCACCGAGACCGTGCCCAACCACATGCTCGGCCGGCTGCTGCACTCGCGGCGTTTCGACTCACTGGCCGCGCGCTTCGACGAGCTCGTCTACGGCGGCGGCAGCGCCACCGCGGCCGACGCCGAGCAGCAACGCAGAGAATGGCCAGAGCTGCTGGACGAGACGGTGAAGCGGTGACGGGCCGGATCGGACGCATGTCTCCGGCCGTCGGCTGGACCGCACTGGGTCTGGCGGTCGTGCTTGCATTCGCGCTCGTCGGGGTGATCCTCGCGGCGGTTGCGCCCGCGCCCTCAGGCCCCGCGCTCTCCTCATACGCCACGACCGCCCCCGGACTCGCGGCCTGGGCCGAGCTGCTCGAACGCGACGGCCACGTCGTACGGCAGATCCAGCGACCACTCGCAGCGGTCAGGCTGCCGGCAGACGGCACGCTGATCGCGCTTGGCGGGCGGGCGCTCAGCATGCCCGACGCCCGGGCAATCACAGACTTCGTTCAGCGCGGCGGCTGGCTGGTAGTCAACGGACCGCTCGGCGGTGGTGGTTCGGGAACCGGCGGAGCGGATGTCCGCGGCCGCGTGATCGCGCTGCCCGACCCGACCTTCCTCGAGAACGATCGGCTCGCGCGCGGTGCCAACGCGTTCCGCGCGCTCGCGGTTGCCGGACCGCCGAGCCGGCCGGTCTACTTCGACGAGCTGATCCATGGGTACGGATCGGCGACCGGGCTCGGGGCGCTGCCGGAGCGGTGGTGGTTCGCGTTTGCGCTGCTGGCGCTGGCGCTGGCCGCGTTCTCGCTGTCGCGTGCGCTGCGGCTCGGCGGCAGCGATCCGGTCGCGCCGGCCCCGGCGTCGCCACGCACGGCCTATGTCGATGCGATGGCGGAGTCGCTCGTGCGGACAACAGGCCGTGACGAACTCGTCCGGCGCGTCGAGCAGGCTGCGTCGGTCGAGTCGCGCTTCCGCGGAAGCCTGTGAGAGCAACCATGAACCTGGAGGTGGGATGAAGCAGCTTGTGAATGCCGTCCGGAGTGCGGTGGCGCAGGTCGTGGTCGGCCAGGACGAGATCATCGAGCGCCTGGTCTGCGCGGCCGCGTGCGGTGGACACGTGTTGCTGCAGGGGCCGCCCGGGGTCGCCAAGACGCTGCTTGCGCGCGCGTTTGCGCGGACGCTCGGGCTCGACTTCGCGCGCGCCCAGTTCACGCCCGACATGCTGCCCTCGGATCTGACCGGCACGATGATCCTGCGCGGCGACGAGCTGGTGTTCCGGCCCGGACCGGTCTTCACCAACATCCTGCTCGCCGACGAGATCAATCGCACCCCACCGAAGACTCAGGCCGCGTTGCTCGAGGCGATGCAGGAGCAGCAGGTCACGGTCGACGGCGAGGCGCGCTTGCTGCCGTCACCGTTCTTCGTGATCGCAACCCAGAATCCGATCGAGTACGAGGGCACGTACGCACTGCCGGAGGCGCAGCTCGATCGCTTCCTGATGCAACTCGACGTCGGCTACCCGACGGCGGAGGATGAGCGCGCGATGCTCGCGTTGCCGCGCGACGGCGTCAGTCCGGTCGGACTGGACGCCGTGCCGCAGGTCGCATCGGCGGAGGATCTCGCGCAGGCAAGGCGTGCACTCAACGCCGTTGCCGTCGAGCCGAGCGTGGCCACCTACGTGATCGACCTGATCCGGCACACACGCGAATTGCCCGGCGTGGTTCTCGGCGCGTCGCCACGCGCCGCCACGCATCTGCTCGTCGCGGCCCAGGCCGTGGCCGCGGTCGCCGGCCGCGCGTTCGTCACCCCTGACGACGTCGCCGACGCGGCCCCGGCGGTGCTCGGCCACCGGCTCGTGCTGACGCCCGATGCCGAACTCGAGCGTTTCACGGCGCGCGACGCGATCCGGATCGCGGTCGGCGAGGTCGCGGTACCGCGGTGACTCCAACCCCGCGCGCAGCGGTCGCCCTCGCCGTGATCGGTCTGGCCGCACTCGTGCTGCCGCCAGGGCTGTCGGTCGCGCTCGCGCTCGTGCTCGCCGCGGCGATCGCGGCGGACGGCTGGTCGGTGCGGCACGCGCCCGAACTCGATCGCAGTCTGCCGTTGACGATCTCCCGCGGTGCGCCCACGCCGCTGGCCGTGCGTGCCGCCGCGGACGGCCACTGCGTGCACCTGCGCCAGCCTCCCGGCCCGTTTCTGCGCGTCGATCAGGGGCAGGGCCGGGGCTCGCTCGACGCCTCACTTGTCGGGATGCGCCGCGGGCGCCACCTGCTACCGGGCGTCGCCAGCGCCAGTCTCGGCCCGCTCGGCCTGGCGCGCGTGCACCATCGCTCGGGCCCCGACGTCGAGGTGCGGGTCGTCACCGATGTCGCCGGCGCGCGCCGGCTGATGCTGCGGCTGCGGCGTACCCGCGCCGGTCTGGCGAGCGGGCGCGCGCTCGGACCGCTGGGTCTGGGCACGGCCTTCGAGTCCGTTCGCGACTACACGACCACCGATGACATCCGCCAGCTCAACGCGCGTGCAAGTGCGCGTCTCGGCCGCCCGATGAGCAACCAGTACCGCATCGAGCAGGATCGCGAGCTGATCTGTGTGATCGATTGCGGCCGTCTGATGGCCGCACCGCTGGGCGAACGGACGCTGCTCGACATCGCGCTCGACTCGGTCACGGCGCTCGCGTTGGCAGCCGATGAGTTCGGCGATCGCTTCGGCGTGATCATCTTCGACGACGCCGTTCGCCGCGTGCTCGCGCCCCGTCATCGTGGGGGGACGGCCGCGATGGAAGCGATCTTCGACCTGCACCCACGGCCGGTCGACTCTGACTTCGAGAGTGCCTTCGTGCGTGTGTCGCGTTCCCACCGCGCGCTGGTGTTCGTGTTCACGGATCTGCTCGACGATGCGGCCGCGCGGTCACTCGTGGCCGGTGTGTCGGTGCTCGCACACCGTCACGCCACCTGTGTCGTGACCGCCGCGGATCCGTCGCTGGCCGCACTTGCGGCGACCGCTGAGCGCCCCGCCGCGGCGCTGGCCGCGCTTGACATGCTCGCCAGCCGCCGGCAGGCCGCGCTTGCGCTCAAGCGCCAGGGAGCGCAGGTGCTCGAGGCGCAGCCGCAACGGCTGGCGGAACGCTGCCTCGACGCGTACCTGTCGGCGAAGCTGCGTGCGCGGCTTTGAAACCACGCAGCAGTACGAGCCCCCAGTACGCGCCACCGAGCGCCAGCCCGACGGCCAGCGCGGCCGGCAGCGGCAACGCGTGTGGGGTTACGAACCCCTCGGTCAGCCCGGCGGTCACGAGGCACGGCGCGGTGCCGATGATCATCGCCACCGCGGGCCGCGCCTGGCGTCTCAGCGACTCGCCACGGCTGAGCCAGCCCGGATCGATCAGCGCCCAGCCGAGCCTGATCCCGGCGGCCGCCGCGACTGTGAAGCACGACAGCTCGAGGATGCCGTGTGGCAGCACGTAGCGCAGGAAGATGCCGAAGTTACCTGCCTGCAGGGTGATCCCGGCCAGCGCACCGACCATCAGCCCGTTGTAGGCGAGCACCGCGAGCGACCCGATCCCGAGCAGCAGTCCGCCGGCGAACACCAAGAACGACACCTGGATGTTGTTGATGAAGATCGAGCCCGCGCTGGCGGCGAGCGTCGTGGCGCCGCCCGGCAGCTTGTGCAGGTGGACATGGGCCGCAGTCTGGAACTGCGACGGGACCAGCCCCAGCGCCGCGGCCGGATCGTGCAACCCCCAGAGCGCGGCGAGCACCACCGCCGCGATGGTCGTGAAGCCGGCCGCGGCCAGCGGCCCCGGTCGCTCCGCGATCAGGCGCCAGTAACCGGTGGTCATGAACCGCAGCGGGGAACCGCTGCGCTCGCGGCGACCGTACATCGACTGCGCGCCGTCGCTCACCAGCCGCTCGAGCCGTGCCACGACCGGATCCCCCCGGAACCGCCGTCGCGCATAGGCAAGGTCCGCGGTGATCGCGCGATAGCGGCGACCGAACTCGAGCGCACCGTCGGTTCCGAGCCGCTCGGGCCGTCCGCCGGCGCGGTGCAGATCACCCTGGAAATCGTCCCAGGCAGCGCTGCGCGTTGTCACGAAATCGCTTAGGTTCATCGCATGGAGCTCGAAGACCGAGTAACGATCGCCACGCCCGAGGGGCTCGAACTCGAGGTCCAGCTGGCCGGGCTCGGTTCGCGCTTCATCTCAGGCCTTACGGACCTGATTATCCAGGTGGTGCTGGTCGTGATCCTGCTGGTCCTCACCGGTGTCGTCTCCGGCGGCGGGCGTCTCGACGAGCTCGCGGCCGTGATCGGCGCGTTCCTGCTGCTGCTGATCTACCCGATCGCGTTTGAGGTGCTGGCCCGCGGCCGTACGCCCGGAAAGCGTCTGACGCACCTGCGTGTCGTGCGTGACGGCGGCAGCGCGGTCGATTTGCAGGCCTCGGCGATCCGCAACTTCATGCGCCTGATCGATGGCCCGACGCTGCTGTACCTCCCGACGGTGATCGGGATCATCGCGACGCGGCGCAACCAGCGCCCCGGCGACCTCGCCGGCGGGACGCTGGTGGTGCGTGAGGAGCCGCTCGCAGCGGACGCCGGCACGCAGGCGCCGTCCGCTCCGCTGCTGGCATCGTGGGAGAGCTGGGACGTGAGCGCGGTGACCGACGCCGACATCGCCGCCGTGCGCCAGTTTCTCGCGCGCCGTGACTCACTCACCCAGAGCGCTCGCAGTGAGCTCGCCCGGCGATTGGCCGAGGGTCTCGCGGCCAAGGTCGCGGGTGCGCCACAGGGCGGTTCGGGCGAACGATTCCTGGAGACGCTGGTCGCGGCCAAGTCGCGTCGTCAGCAGGCCGCCGACGCGGTGGATATGTTGCGGCGGCCGGGGGCCTAGCCAAATCAGCGAAAGGGAGCAGCGCATATGTCCTTCGGGCAACCACAGAGTCAGGGCTACAGCGGGCGGGGCACCGGACCTCGTGCGGGATTTTGGCTCCGGTTCGGCGCTGCTCTGACCGACGGAATCATTCTCGGGCTGGTCGACGTGATCCTGCGGGCCGCATTCAAGACCGCCGGTAGCGTGATCGGGATCGTGATCGCGATCAGCTACTACGTGGTACTCGAGGGTGGTCCGCGTGGGCAGACGCTGGGCAAGCAGATGATGAAGATTCGCGTGATTGACACCGACACGGGTCACCCGATCGGCTACGGACGCGCGTTCGTGCGCTACATCGGCCGGATCCTCTCGGCGATCGTGATCCTGCTCGGGTACCTCTGGATGCTCTGGGACACGGAGCGGCAGTGCTGGCACGACAAGCTCGCGAGCGATTACGTGGTGCCGATATCGGCCTACCCGATCCCCTGAGCCGGAGCTTCAACGCTGCGCGAGGCGTGTGTCGATGGTCTCGCGCAGCGCGTCGCCGACTAGGTTGAACGCGATCACCGTCAGCATGATCATCAGGCCTGCGGGATAGACCTCCCACCAGTAGCCGTCGAGCAGGTACGAGATTCCCTGGTAGAGCATCCCGCCCCAAGTCGCGGCCGGGGGTGGCAGGCCAAAGCCGAGGAAGCTGAGCGTCGCCAGCAGGATGATCGCGTCGGCGACCTGAAAGGTGGCGTTGACGACCAGCGTCCCGGCGGTGTTCGGCAGCACGTGGCGGACGATCGTGCGGCTGTGTCCGGCGCCCATCGCGCGCGTCGCCGCGATGAACTCGCGGGTCCGCAATGACAGCGTCTCGCTGCGGATCAGTCGCGCGGGGCCGAGCCACGAGAGCAGCGCGATCACGCCGATCAACAGTGGCAGCGTGGGCTCCGTGATCGTCGCCAGATAGATCAGCACGAACACCGCCGGCAGCGCCAGCAGCGCGTCGACGATACGCATCATCAGCGCGTCGAGGGCACCGCCGCTGAAGCCCGCGATCGCTCCCCACAGGGCGCCGAACGTCGTCGCCAGCGCGGCGACGGCGAAGCCGATCTCGAGCGATGCACGGCCGCCGACCATCAGCCGCCCGAGCACGTCGTAGCCGTTGGCGTCGGTGCCGAGCGGATGCCCGGCGCTCGGCCCGACGCTGGTCAGGTCGATGTTCGCGTGGATCTGATCGGTCGGATCGATCAGCGGGCCGAGGAAGCAGAATGCCAGCAGCGCGACGATCAGCGCCAGTCCGATCAGCCCGAGCCGGTGGCGGGCGAAATCACGGGTGAACGCAAAGCTCATCGCTGCCCCGCGCGCACACGCGGATCGAGCGCCACGTAGCAGAGGTCGGCAAGCAGGCTGCCGATAACGGTTGCCGCGCCGACGATCACGGTCACGCCGAGCTCGACGGGGTAGTCGGCGTTGGATGCGGCCACGTAGTAACTGAGCCCGACGCCGGGGACGTTGAAGACGTACTCGACGACGAGCCCGGCGGTCAACAGCATCGGCACCGCCATACCGAGCAGCGTCACGATCGTCAGCAGCGAGTTGCGCAGCACGTGACGGGTCAGCACGAGCCGCTCGGGCAGGCCCTTGGCGCGCGCCAGCCGCACGTAGTCCTGCGCGAGCGTGTCGATCGCCGCCGAGCGCATGTAACGGCTGAACCAGGCGACGTTGACGAGCGTCAACGTCAGAACCGGCAGAACGAGGCCACGCGGGTCGGCGAGAATTCCCGCGGTCATGCCCGACTGCCCGGCCTCGGGCGGCAGCAGATGCGTGCCGATGCTCAGCCCGGCGATCAGCAGCAGCGCCAGCCAGTAGGAGGGCATCGAGTAGAGCCCGAGCGCGATGCCGCTGCCGATGTGATCGAGCGGGCGGTTGCGGCGCACGGCCTGCGCGACGCCCAGCGGTAGCGCGATCGCGAGCGCGCACACGAACCCCAGCCCGACCAGGATCAGGTCGTTGGGCAGCTCATGGGCGACGAGCGAGCCGACGCTGCGGTTGAGCTTGTAGGAGTAGCCGAGGTTTCCGTGCAGCAGCCGCCAGATGAAGTCGAGGTACTGAACCGGAAGCGGATGGTTGAGCCCGTTCGCGGCATTGAAGGCAGCCACCGCATGCGGAGTTGCACGCGGCCCGAGGATCGCGTGCGCGAGGCTGCCGGGGGTCAGGCGCTCGAGTACGAAGACCGCAAGCGTCACCCCAAGCAGCACGGCCAACGCCTGGCCGCAGCGCCTGAGGATGGGGCCGCTCACCGGGTGAAGTACCACTCCTCGGGACTGAGGTAGCCGTAGGCGTTGGCGGTCGCGCCCGCGAGGTTCGACTGGAACGTCTCGAGCGTTCCCGGCGACGGCTGCCAGAAGTCGGGCAGCTGCGTGCGCACGGCGTCGGCGTAGGCGTCGAGCGCTCGCTGCGCCCCGCCCGCCGGGCTGGTGGTCGTGGCCTTGATCAGACGGTCGATCGCACGATCCGAGTAGCTGCCGACGTTGCCGAGCGCCCCGCTCTGGAAGATCTCCTCGCCGGTGGGATAGTGGTCGGGCGCGAACACCCAGGCGGCGCCGTACTGCCCGAGCTGCCAGGCGCAGGCCGCGGTATGCGGCTTGCACGGCTCGATCTCAGCGTCGATCGTCGCGGTGGTGACCTGCTTGAGCGTGATCGTGATGCCGACCTGGCGCGCGACCGACTGCAGGTCGACCATCGCGCCATCGGTCGACGACATCGCGCTCGGGTACATCAGCGTGAAGCGCAGCCGCTGGCCCGCCGCGATGCCGGCCCCGCAGTCGCCGGTGCCACTGCCCGCGCGGACGCAGCTGGTCGTCGCGTTCGGCGCGACCTTCCAGCCGTGTGCCTCGAGGAGCCGCTTGGCGGCGGTGACGCTGAACGGATAGGGATTCGTGTGCGCCTTCACGTCGGCGTAGGGATTCGCGGGCTGCGCCGGCACCGGGCTGTAGGTCGGCGCGCCGAGGCCCTCGTAGTAGGCGTGGATCCAGCCGGTCTGGTCGACGAGGTGCTGGAACGCCTGGCGGAAGTACAGCTGGCGCAGGATCGGGCCGACGGTCGGGTTGTTGAAGTTCGGCTCGAAGTAGTCGAAACCGTACGGGTAGAAGGCGCTCAGCCTGTATCCCTGGCTCCTGAGCGCGGGCGCTTGTGGGACGTCCGTGTCGGGCACGTAGCCGGCCGAGATCTGTGGCGAGGAGCCGCCGCCGTCACCCTTCGCTGTGCCCGCGCGCAGCACCGAGAACTCCGCGGTCTCGCTCGTGAACGGCAGCTCGACGAACTTCGCCAGCTTCGGTTTGTCGGGACCGTCGTAGCGGCCGTTTGGCACGAACGCGGCCTGCCCGGAGCTGGTCAGCGACTGCAGCTTCCAGGGCCCGTCGACGATCGACCAGATCGGGCTCGAGGCGTAGCTCGAGAGCTTCTTGGCCTGCTGGTTGAGGAACGCGTAGATCTTGCGTGCCCAGGCGGGCTTGGTGTCCGGCGCGGCGGGCATCTCGATGCATAGATCGCCTGGAGCGCAGACCGAGTCCCACGCCATCGGCAGCGGTGTGATCTGCGAGAGCTCGTTGTCGGTGAACCAGATCGGGTTGTAGGAGCGGTTGAGCCGCAGGCGCACGGTCCGCGCCCCGACCGCGGTCCACGAGATGACGTTGTCCGGGAACCCGCCCGGCACGTACGACGCCCACTCGGCCTTGTTGGCCTTGAGCAGGTTGATCCAGAAGATCACGTCACGGGCGCTCACCGGCTCGCCGTCGGACCACTTTGCGTGCTTGAGCGTGATCGTCACGACGCGGTCGCGATCGCTGTACACGGGCGGGTCGCCGAGCGACAGCGCGTAGTCGACTGCGGGCGTCCCGCGGTCTCCGTACCAGTACAGCGGCCGGTACATCAGCGTCTGGAAGTCGTAGACGTTCTCATTCGAGTAGTAGGCGCCCGAGATCAGCGGAAAGATGTAGTTGGGTGGCGAGAGCGGTTGCTCGGCCCAGTACGCGGTACCGCCCTGCACGGGCGTGTCGGTGGTCGCGATCACGTGCCCGACAGCGGTGCCGGTGCCCGCACCCGATCCGGCGCCGGTCCCGGCGCCACTGCCCGAGCCGCCACACGCGGCAAGCACCAACGCGGCGGCCATTGCCGCCGATACAACCCGCCAATTGCGAATCACTGCTCACTCCCTCCGCCGGCATGACCCGGATCAGGTTCTACGGTCGGCGCCGTCCAGCGCCCTCTCAGCCCAGAGGTCTGACCTCCATCGGGCTCCCGCGTTTGTGAACGAGAAGTCTACGCCGTGGGCGTGACTTCAGGTGGCGCCCGCGACGACCAGGTCAAACGAATCCGGCGGGCGGCTGGCGAAGTACAGGCGCTCGGCGTAGAGCCACTCCTCATCCCACTCCTCGTCACTGATGCGGCCGTGCAGGCGCTCGATCCGCAGCGGCTCGGGCGTCTGCACGAACACCGTGCGGTCGACCAGGTCGGCGAGCGCGGGCGCCGCCGCGGAGACACCCTCGACCAGGATCACCAGCGCGCCGGTCCAGGTTGTCGGTTCCCGGCGCAGCCGCAGGATCGCGGGCTGCAGTGCGTTGTCGCGCAGCGCCTGCCAGGCGTAGTACTGGGCCATCGGCCGCGGATCGCCGTTGTCCTCCTCGGCATGGAAATAGTCGTCGGTGTGCAGCACCATCGCCTCGAGCTCGAACGCGACCTCGTCGGCGATCGTGGTCTTGCCGGCGGCTCCGTGCCCGTCGATCGCCACGACCAGCGGCCGGCCCTCCTCCACCCGCCAGCGCTCGATCGCCGCCAGGATCTGCTCGGCGGCGCCGCTCACAGCACCAGCGTGCCGGCGTTGCGCCGCAGCCAGGCGGCGTGCTTGCGATGATCGGGGCAGTAGCGCGCGACCAGACCCCAGAAGCGCGGCGAATGGTCCATGAACTCGAGGTGGCAGACCTCGTGCCAGACGACGTAGTCGAGCACCGCCTCGGGCGCCAGCAACAGCCGCCAGTTGAAACTCATCGCGCCACCACGGGAGCAGCTACCCCAACGCGTGCGTTGGTCCCGGATCGTCAGCCGCGTGTAGCTGAAGCCGCCGATCGCGCACGCACGGTCAAGCCGTGCACCGAACTCGTCGCGTGCCATGCGCCGGTACCAGCGCTCGATCGCCGCGGGCGCCTGCGGGCCGGCGGGAATCAGCAGCGTGTCACCGCGACGGGTGACGCGCGCGCGTCCCGGCTCGGCGCGCACGTTGAGCGTCTGACCCAGGTACGGGAGCGTGTCGCCCCGTGCGAGTACGGCCGCCCGCTGGCGGCCGACTTCGGCGAGCCGGCGGTCGATCCAGGGCCGCAGCTCGCGCACCGCGTCCTCGGCGGCCCGCAACGGCATCCGCTGCGGCAGCACGACCTCGACGGTGCCCGCGCGGTCGACGGTGACGCGCACGCGCCGCGCGCGGTTGGAGCGGCGCACACCGTATGAGAGCAGCGGTGCCTGATCGGTCGGCGGGGACACGACCGGAAAGGGTACGGTCCAGTCGCGACATGCCCTCGATCCCCGAGCCACCGGACCGCATCGCCGACGCGCTCGTCGAGCTGCGCCCGATCGCGGAGTGGGACATTCCCGAGGTGCTGATCGCCCACCAGGACGATCCCGATCTGCACCGCCGGCTGGGTCTCTCACGACCGCCGACCGGCGCGCAGCTGGGCAGCGAGGTCGACGACGAGCCCGCCCGGCGCCTGGCCGGCGACGGGGTCAGGCTGGCGATCGTCGAGCCCGGCGGCAACGACTGCCGCGGTCGTGTTGACGTCGCTGGAATCGACTGGGCGCGCGGCAGTGCGAACGTGCGCGTGTGGGTCGCGCCGCAGCTGCGCGGCCGCGGATACGAGCAGCGCGCCGCGGAGCTCGCGGGCCAGTGGCTGCAATCGAGCGTCGGCCTCAGCGAGCTGACCGTCAGCTTGCTCACCTGAGTCGCCGACCACATAGACTGCGCGCTCACGATGGCCTCGAGCTCGGTTATCGCCAAGCGTTACTTCGACGCGCTGTCGCAGCGCGATGTCGATGCTGCCGTCGCTTGCTGGAAGCCCGGCGGGCTCGAGCGGCTGAGCGGCCAGGCCGAGCTGATCGCGCCCGACGGCGTCCGCGAATACTTCGCCGGGCTGTTCGCGGCGTTCCCGGACTTCAGCTTCGAGGTCATCGACACGACGACGCAGCGTCTGCGCTGCTCGGTGCGCTGGCGTGCGACCGCGACGTTCAGCGGCCCCGGGCGCTTCCAGGGCTTCGCGCCCAACGGTCGGCCGATCACGATCGAGGGCTGCGACGTGCTCGAGGTCGTCGAGGACCAGATCGTGTCCAACACGGCCTACGTCGACGGCAGCGAGGTCGCACGCCAGCTTGGCTTCCTGCCGCCCGCGGGGTCGAAGGCCGAGGGCCGGCTCACGGCCCTTGCCAACGCCCGCACGTTCGCTCAGCGGGCGATCTACGGCGCCGAGCCTGAGGCCATCGCGGCCGGCGTCTGGCTGCTGCGCGGTGGCGGGCCCGGGCGGCACATGAACGCCTATCTGATCGAGGACGAGGGCGGCGTCACCGTCTACGACACAGGCCCGCGGCAGATGAGTGCCGCGATCCGCGCGGCGGCGGTGCGCTTCGGCGGCATCCGCCGGATCGTGCTCGGCCACGCCGACTGCGACCACCGCGGCGGAGCCGCGGGCCTCGACGCCCCCGTCTACTGCCACCCGCTCGAGCGCTCGGCCGCCGAATCGCCATCACCGTTCCGCGACTACTGGAACTACAGCCTGCTGAGCTCCTGGGCGCGCCCGATCTACCCGCGGCTGCATGGCTCCTGGGACGGTGGCGCGCTGACGGTCGCGGGCACGCTCGAGAACGGTGACGAGGTCGCCGGTTTCCGCGTGCTGCATCTGCCCGGTCACGCGCCGGGGCTGATCTGCCTCTACCGCGATGAGGACGGTGTCGCGCTGGTCTCCGATCTGCTCTACACGCTCAATCCCGAGACCGGAATCGGCAATGCGGCGCATGTCCCGCATCCCGCCTTCAACCTCGACACCAATCAGGCGCGCGAGGCGATCCGCACGCTCGCGGCGATCGGCCCGCGCGTCGTCTGGGCCGGTCACGCCAAACCGGTGTCCGGGGATGACGTCGAACTGCAGCTGCAGCGCGCGGCGTCGGCGGCGGTCTAGTCTCAGCTGCGCGATGGGCAAGCGGGCGAGGAAACGCTCCAGTGATGCTGGGGGATTGGGTCCCACCCACCCAACCAGCGAAATGACCGCGCCCACCGCCGTCTACAGCGATCCGGAGGCGGGCGAGCTCGAGCTGCGCGGCTCGCTGTCGCTCAAGGCGCGCGCGGAGTACGCGGCGACGTTCGCCGGCGGGCTCGACCGCGACGATGCCTGGCAGCGGGCGACCGAGCTGCTGTTCGAGCGGCTCGCGGTCGCCTGGACGATCGCCGGAGTGCGCAGCGACAGGCAGAAGGAGCTGCTCGGCCGCTACCGGATGGCGACCGACGCCGAGCGGCGATTCGTGCGTGACAGCCTGCGCGCACACGTTGCCGAGAACTTTCCCGACGTGGAGGCGCCGTGATCGACCCGGATGCATTTGCCGTACTGATCGCCGAGTGGTGCATCGATGTGCAGCCCGCCCAGCAGATCCTGATCTCGACCACGACGCTCGCCGAGGAGGCCGCGGTCGCGCTGCACCGGGCGGTGCTCGAACGTGGCGGCTTTCCGCTGCTGCGGCTCGAGCCGGGTGGGCTCGAGGCCGACTTCTTCCGGCACGCGCGCGATCAGCACCTTGACCATGTAGCGCCACTCGAGCTCGCGGAGGCAGAGGGCGCGGATGCCTCGGTGCGGATCATGGCGCCGGCCAGCACCAACCCGCTGGCCGACATCGATCCCGCGCTGGTCGCGCGCAGGGCACGCGCCAGGCTGCCGGTGCGCGAGGCCCAGGCACGCCAGCGCTGGGCGCTGACGGTCTGGCCGACGCCGGCGCTGGCGCGGCAGGCGGGGATGCCGTTTGAGCAATACGCCGCCTTCGTCGAGCGGGCTCTGTTCCTCGACCAGCCCGACCCGGTCGCGGCGTGGTCGCGGTTGCGCGCGCAGCAGGCGCGGATGATCGAGCGGCTGACGCCCGCGCGCGAGGTGCACATCGAGACGGCCGGCACCGATCTGCGACTGAACGTCGCGGGCCGCACCTGGGTCAACTCGGACGGCCGCCGCAACATGCCGAGCGGTGAGGTCTTCACCGGGCCGCACGAGCATTCGGCCAACGGCAGGATCCACTTCGACGTGCCCTCCAGCGCGCGCGGGGTCGATGTCGTCGGTGTCGACCTGACGTTCAAGGACGGCGAGGTCGTCGCGGCGCACGCGCACGTCGGCGACCAGCACCTGCAGGGGGCGCTCGCCACCGACGCGGGCGCGCGCTTCCTCGGCGAGCTCGGGATCGGCACCAACGTCGGGATCGATCGTGCGACCGGCTCGACGCTGCTCGACGAGAAGATGGCGGGCACCGTGCATCTCGCGCTCGGGCGCTCGTACCCCGAGACCGGCGGCACCAATGAATCGGCCGTGCACTGGGACCTGATCTGCGATCTGCGCAAGGGCGGGCGCGTCAGCATCGATGGCGAGACGCTGATCGAGGACGGGAAGTTCGTGGGCTAGCGACCCTCGGTCGGCAGCTTGGCTGAGTGCTGACGGCCGACTTTTCAGTAGGGTGTTTTGTGTGTTGGCGATCAAAACTCCGGAGCGAGGTAAATAGATGCGTCGCACCAAGATCGTCGCCACCATCGGGCCCGCCTCGCGTGAGCCCGAGGTGCTCAAGCGGATGGTCGAGGCCGGCCTTGACGTTGCCCGCCTGAACTTCTCGCACGGCAACCTCGAGCTGCACGCCGAGAACGCCGAGCGCGTGCGCGCGGCCGCCAACGCCGCCGGTCGCCAGGTCGCGATCCTTCAGGATCTGCCTGGCCCGAAGCTGCGCGTCGGTGCGATCGAGAACGAGCTTGCGGACCTCAAGCCGGGCGAGACGCTGGTGCTGATGTGCGGTTCGACGGCGGTCGGCAATGAGACGCGGCTATCGGTCAGCTGGCCGGGGCTCGCCGATGCGGTCGACCCGGGCGACGTGATCTACCTCGCCGACGGCAAGATCCGCCTGCGCGTCGGTGCGGTGCGCGCGGGCGACGGTGAGGTCGAGACGGTCGTCGAGGTTGGTGGCGCCGTCGCCTCGCGCCAGGGCCTGAACAGCCCCGGCTCGACGCGCGGCCTCGAGGCCGTGCCCGCCGAGGATCTCGAGATGCTGCACTTCGGTGAGGAGCTCGGCGTCGATCTCGTCGCGCTGTCGTTCGTGCGCTCCGCCGAGGACATCACCAGCGTGCGCCGCCACACGCGCCAGCCGCTGATCGCCAAGATCGAGAAGCCGCAGGCGATGGAGGCGGCCGAGGACATCATTCGCGCGGCTGACTGCGTCATGGTCGCGCGTGGCGACCTCGGCATCGAGCTGCCGATCGAGGAGGTGCCGCTGGCGCAGAAGAAGCTGCTCAAGCTCGCCGGCCAGCTCGCGCGACCGTCGATCACCGCCACGCAGATGCTCGACTCGATGGTCTCATCGCCGCGCCCCACGCGGGCCGAGGCAACCGACGTCTCCAACGCGATCTTCGACGGCACCGACGCGGTGATGCTGTCGCAGGAGACCGCGGTCGGCCAGTACCCGGTCGAGACGATCGCGATGATGGCGGCGATCGCCGAGAACACCGAGGCCGCGCTGCCCTATCGCGTCTGGAACGAGGAGCGCGTGCGCCGCGACTCGCGCGACCCGGCCTACACCGTCGCCTACAGCGCCTGCGCCGCCGCGCGCGAACTGCACCTGGCCGCGATCATCACCCCGACGCTCTCCGGGCGCTCGGCGCGGCTGGTCGCCTCGCACCGCCCCAATGTGCCGATCTACGCGCTCTCACCGGGACGCGAGACCGTGCGACGCTGCGGCCTGATCTGGGGCGTGCGCGCCGCATCGATCCGCCGCCACGAGGTCACCGAGGCGCTGATCGCCGACGCCGCGCGGCGCGTGGTCGAGCTCGGCTGGGTCAAGCCCGGTCAGCGCGTGGCGATCACCGCGGGCCTGCCGAGCGGGCGCCCGGGCACCACCAGCCTGTTGCAGATTCAGCGCGTCTGAGCCGCGTCGTCGCCCCCGGGCACCGCCGGGAGGACGTTTGGGCGGGATCGGACATTCGTTTAGGCGATTTGCCAGTTTTGCGGGCGGGGGCTCACGCTTTTGGGTGGAATGTCGTCATTTGACCTCTCAAATCAGCTTTCGGTCAGCGCCCCGGGGGTGCTCGCGATCGGCGCCGGCGCGGATCAGCGCGGGATCACCCCCTACACCGCGTCAGCCGAAGAGGCCGCCGCGGCGCTGGTCGAGATCACCGGCGCGTCGGTCACCAACGTCGCGCAGTTCGAGGCCGGGATCCCGCCGAACCTCGCCTCGGCCGCATCGCTGGTCGACCAGCTGGCCACCAGCGCGCACGTCAGCGAGGCCGCGATGGGCAGCCTCTACACGCTGATGGACCCGGGCACTGCGCTCGCGCTGACGCTCGGTTAGCCGCCGCAGCTCGGCCGGCGCTCAGGCGCGGCTGCTGTGACCGGCGTAATACGCCGCCTCCTGCTCACCGAGCTCGGTCGACGGCGGGTCACCGTAGTACCACTCGCGCGCGATCCGGTGGAAGTTCCCGCGTGAACGCAGCTGCGAGATCACCGCCAATGTCAGCACCTCCATGCGACGCCCGAAGATGTGGTCGGGCGGTGCCGACTCGTGACGCAGCTGCCCGAAGTACTCCGAGCGCGGGTCGCTCATGTCGATCAGAACCTGGGTGGCGTACTCGGGCGTGATCTCGATCGCCTGGTCGACCGTGTACCAGGCGGTGGCGGCGCGGAAGTGCTCGAGCACGCGGTCGGGGTCGAACTTCTCGGGGTCGGGGAAGAAGCCGATCTCGGTGCCGAGGCGCATGATCTTGTCCTTGTCGCCCTCGATCGTCGCGCGGGCGATCTCGATCTCGAGCTCGACGGCGCCGGCCGGCATGCGCTTGAACAGCCCGAAGTCGAAGAACGCCAGGCGCCCGTCCGGCAGCAGCATCGAGTTACCCGGATGCGGGTCACCGGAGAACTGGTGGTGGCGGTACATGCAGCCGAAGTAGAAGCGGAACAGGATCTCGCCGACGCGGTCACGCTGTTCCTGCGAGTAGCCCTTGATCTCCTCAAAGCCGATGCCCTCGACGAACTCGGTGACGAGCACGCGCTCGCGCGAGACCGAGGTGACGACGTCGGGCACGACGATGAACGGATGGTCGCGGTAGAGCCGTGCCAGCGTCCGCTGGTTCTGTGCCTCGAGCTCGTAGTCGAGCTCCTCCTCGATGCGGTGACGGATCTCCTCACCGACCGTCTTGGGGTCGAGGCCGGGGGCGATCCGCCGCGCGATCCGCAGGATCATCCCGAGGTTCTGGAGATCGGCGCGGACCGCTGCGGCGACTCCCGGGTACTGAACCTTGACGGCGACGTCGCGACCGTCGTGCAGCCGCGCGCGGTAGACCTGCCCGATCGACGCCGCCGCGATCGGCTCGTCGTTGAACTCGTCGAACGTGGCCTTCAGCGGCTCGTCGAGCTCCTGCTCGATCACCTTGCGCATCTCCTTGAAGGTCACGGTCGGCGCCGAGTCGCGCAGCCGTGCCAGCTTGCGCTGGAACTCATCGCGGTGCTCGGGCGGGATCAGCCCCGTATCCAGGAACGAGAGCACCTGCCCGACCTTCATCGCGGCGCCCTTCATCGTTCCCAGGGCGGTCACGATCTGCTCCGCCGCCTCGAGGTTGCGGCGCTCGAGCGCCGCGTCGCGACCCTCCTTGGTGCGCACGACGTTGGTGGCGACGGTGCCCGCCTGGCGGATCGCCTGGCCGGCGGCAAGGCCGCCGATCTTTGCCGTGCGGCGGACCCTCGACTTGGGGATCTTGCTGTTGTCCGCCATCGCGCCCCTACCGGCCGGCAGCGCTAGGTGGCGTCGAGCTCGACGCGCGAGCCGGGAACGATGTCGTCGCTCCCGTCGGGCCAACGCACCCAGGCCTTGTGCCCGCCGTCGTAGTCGTCGCCGAGCAGGACCAATGTCGCGGGCTCGCCGAGCGCCGTGCACGGACGGGCTCCCTCCGGGTCGAGCCCGCGCCAGATCCGCACGAAGCGGTTGCTCTCGAGCTCGTCACCGACGGTCGTCGCATCGGTGTGGCCGGGATGGATGCGCGTCTGCTCGGGCAGCGTCAGCAGCGTGTCCATGATCGAGGATTTGAGGTCGGCGTAAGTCGTGTGTCCGGGCGCGCGTACGCCGCCGACCGAGCCCTTGAAGAGCGTGTCTCCGGTGAACAGATCGCTGCCGTTGATCAGCAGCGAGACCATCCCGAGCGTGTGTCCGGGCGTGTGCAGCAGCTCGATCTCGATGTCACCAACGCTGAGCGTCTCGCCCGGATTGAGGTCACCGCCGGCCGCCGGCACGAGCTCGCGCTCGAGCGGATGGATCAGCACCCCGGCGTCGGGATGGCGGCGCATCACCGCTTCGAGCTCGGCCACGTGGTCGTGGTGATGGTGTGTAAGCAGGATCTGGGAGAGCCGGTAGCCGCGCTCGTCGATCAGCGCGAGCAGCGGCTCGACCGGCCCGCCGGCGTCGATCAGCACGGCCACCGACGCCTGCTCGTCCGCCACCAGGTAGGTGTTGGACAGCCATTCACTGCTCATTGAACGTTCGATAATCACCACTCAGAGCGTAACCACTTGCGTGAGTGGCACTTGCGGTTACCGCATCCTGGCGCTATGAAATTCGGATGTCAGCCGAAAGTGACGCCGCAAATGGGTGGAACGCGGGCGATCATTCGCGGCCGATCCTGGCGGCGATCGGGGTCGGCTATCTCGTCAGTCGTGACCGCCGGATCGTCGAGATCAACGAGACGCTCTGCCGGATCCTCGGCTTCGAGCGTGACGAGCTGATCAATCTGGAGATGCCGTGGCCGTTCACTCCACCCGAGGGTGAGGAGATCAGCTACGCGATCGCACAGCGGATGACCGCCGAGGCGCTCACCGCGGGCTTCAGTGATCCGGTCGAGCTGCCACTGATGCGCAAGGACGGCAGCCGCTTCATGGGTGAGGTGGTGGTCTCGCCGGCGTGCGACGACGGCGGCGAGATCCTCGGCTGGGTCAGCACGATCCGCGATGTCTCCAAGCGCCGCGACTACGAGATCGAGCTCGAGCGGTTGGCGACCCACGATCCGCTGACCGGGTTGGCCAACCGCCGGCTGTTCGACGAGCGCCTCGATCAGGAGATGGCCGATGCGATCCGTCACGGCCGCTCGCTGGCGGTCGCGATCCTCGACCTCGATCGCTTCAAGGAGGTCAACGATCAGTTCGGGCACCCGGCCGGTGACCGCGCGCTGAGCGACACGGCAAAGCGCCTGCAGCGGGTGCTGCGCCGCGGCGATCTGCTGGCGCGGGTCGGCGGTGAGGAGTTCGCCTGGATTTTGCCCGAGGTCCACTCGCACGGCGCCTGGGCGGCCGTCGAGCGGGCGCGCCACGCGATCGGCGATCAGCCGTACGAGGGGATCGGCCAGCTCACGACCTCGATCGGCGTCGCGCTGCGTGGCGACCTGTCCGACGCCGCCGAGCTCTACGAGCACGCCGACGAGTCGTTGTACCGGGCCAAGCGCGAGGGGCGCGACCGCTCGATCATGTGGCGCCGGGTCTGAGCGCTCGACCCGGGTCCGCGCTCGAATCGACCGGGCCTCCGGCTTGAACGATCGCTTGCGTGGGTGACGGCCCGCCGGGAATCCGGCCGCGGTGGGGTAGGCTTAGCCGGAGAGATGGCCGAAGCTGGACCCAGCAAGATCGCGTACCTGCTCGAGCGGCTCGCCCAAGGTGTGGCAGCCCACGATCGCGAGAACCCTGGCCACCACAGCTGGGGCATCGGCATGTCCCACTTCGACATCGAGCGCCTCGGTCTCGAAGAGGGTGAGCAGATCCTCCCCGGCATCATCCTGCAGGCTGACGGGGGTGTCACCGGCGCGTTCCGCGTGCTCTGCGACGGCGACCACAACAGGGAAGAGGAAGAGGCCGAGGAAGAGGTCGTCGACGCCGTCGCGGAAGAGGCCCGTGAGCTCGAGGTCGTCCGTCCCGGTGGCGGTCGCGACGACCAGCAGGAGTATCCGCCGCCCCTGCGCCCGCCGTTCTAGCCCCGCTCGTTGCAACGATGCGCGTCGTCGTCATCGGTGGCAGCGGCCACATCGGCACGTTCCTGATTCCGCGGCTGGTCCGCGCCGGGCACGAGGTCGTGAACATCAGCCGTGGCAGCCGTACGGCGTACGTCGAGGCCGACGAGTGGCGCGACGTGCGCTCGATCGCGGCCGATCGTGCGGCCGAGGACCAGCAGGGAACGTTTGCCGCGCGGGTTGCGGAGCTGCGTCCCGACGCGGTCGTCGATCTGATCTGCTTCACCGCCGAGTCCGCGGCGGCGCTCGTCGAGCGGCTTCGCGGTGAGGCCGGCGCGCTGCTGCACTGCGGTTCGATCTGGCGCTACGGCCCCAGCGCCTCGTTGCCGATCACCGAGGCCGCAGGCGGTACCCCGCCTGTCGGTGAGTACGGGATCGGCAAGCACCGGATCGCCGAGCTGCTCAGGCGGGAGACCGCCGCGGGCGGTCTCGCGACGGTGTCGATTCACCCGGGCCACATCGTCGGGCCCGGCTGGCTGCCGATCGGGCCGCTCGGCAACCTCGACGCATCGGTCTGGGGCACGCTGTCCGCCGGCGCGACGTTGCGGATCCCCGGCATCGGCACCGAGCTGATGCACCACGTTCACGCCGACGACGTGGCGCAGGTGTTCGAGCTTGCGATCGCCCAGCCCGATGCCGCCGCCGGCGAGGATTTCAACGCCGTGGCGCCCGACGCGCTGACCGTGCGCGGCTTCGCGCGGGCTGCCGCCGGATGGTTCGGGCGGGAGGCCGTGCTCGAGTCGGTCAGCTGGGAGCAGTTCCGCGAGACGACCACGCCCGAGCATGCCGACGCCAGCTGGGAGCACCTGTTCCGCAGCCACTGCGTCTCGATCGAGAAGGCGCGGACCGTGCTCGGCTACGTCCCCGCCTACGAGTCGGCGGCCGCGGTGCGCGAGGCGGTCGGCTGGCTGGTCGAGCACGACCAGATCGAGGTCGCGCGGCCGCTGGCGGTCTGAGCCGTCAGCTCCCGAACTGGCTCAATGCCGGGCGCCCGCGCCGTAGACTCCGCCAATGGCACCCTGGCGAACAGAGCGGCGCGGAAGCGACATGTTCGGTCGCTCGACCGAGGTCTCGACGCCATCATCGGCATCGGCCACAGCGCCGGCGGCCACGGCAGGAGAACAACCGCCGGCGGCCGGCGCAGGAGAGCAAGGCTCCGCCGCGCGAGCTCCAAGGCCCGTCCCGCCCGGGCTCGTCCCATGGCTGATTCCGCTGCTGATCGTCGTCGTGGTTGTGGTAGTCGGCGTCGCGCCGCTGCTGGTGGCGCTTCCACTGTTGGCGCTGATCTTCGGTTCGATCGGGGTCGCCCTGCTCAGGGCCAACAGAGGCCAGAGCTACCACGAGCTGAGAGGGGACGACCCGCTCTACCGAGGCTTCGATGACTTCCGGCGCGGACGCGGTTACCGCGGCCTCGACGACGACCGTCGACCTGAGTGACCCGCCTCCCATTTCGAGAGGCTGTGGACGTTATGCGCCAAAGATGGCGGCATGCATCCACAGCTTCCGGCTGTGCGCGCAGCCGCTAGCGCTGATACCAGTCCGGCGGCTCGTCGAGGTCGGCCTCGAGCTCGCGCGGGTGCATCGGCAGGATCGCGGCGATGTCTCCGGCGCGCGCGTAGGCGGTGCGCACGGCGTCGCCGTGACCGTACGGGGTCGTGGCGAGGTGCACGAACTGATCGGCCGTGGCCGTTTCGATCCGCTGCAGCACCTCGTCGGGAGCCTCGTTGCAGTGGATCGGGTTCGGGTCGGCGCGTAGGTAGACGAAGCAGGGCATCGGGTCGGGATCCTAGACCCGCCACGCGGCTCGGCGCGGCCAGGCCCCGCGGTCAGGCCGCAGGCAGCAGTGGGAACGAGCGCTCGGCGCGCGAGGGCAGGATGTAGTTGGCGCGCCGGCGCACGTCGATGAAGGCGTTGATGCCGTTGTTGCGCGTGCCGGTGATCTTGCGATCGATGTTGTGGGCTCCGGGGGCGTTCATCGCGTTGCGCGTCGCGACGAAGTCCTGAATCGATCGCTGCAGCGAGACGAAGTGCAGACCGGCACGGCCCCCGTCGACGGTGTCGAAGTCGCGGCGGATGATCAGCGGGCGGCCGTGGCGCCGTGCGAGGGCTGAGGTCTGTGCATGGCCGACCATTCCGTAATGCGTGATCGCCTCGATCACCTTCGACGGCTCGCCGGCGGCGTCGGTGGTGAAGCGGCGGGCGGCGGCGACCGTCGTCTGTGGCGAGTACATCAGCGCGACGCGCTCCGCCGCCGACTGCTCGTACCACCGCTCGATCGCCAGCGTCATGTAACTGACCTGCATCGTCGTGCCCTCCGCGAATGCGCCGCCGGCGATCGTGACCGCGTCCTCGCTCGCCTGGTTCTTGCGCAGACCCGACTTGAAGCCCATGAACAGCGGAGCGTCTCTCGGCACCGAGCGCACCGAGCCGGCCGCGCCACCCGCGCCACCCGCGCCGAGCCCGGCGACGCGCTGATGCGCGTACGGCAGCCCCGCGCCGGTGAAGCCGGTCCGCGTCTCGCGCCAGCGCAGAATGCGAGCCAGCGAGCGCCTCAGGCCCGCCTCGACAGCGATCAGACGCTGCTCGTCGTCACCCGCCAGATGCACGCAGACGTGGAACGCGTCAATCGCGGGTGACTCAAAGTTCGAAAGCTTCGTCGCTCGCTCCACGGGCGACGGCATCCCGAGCACCTCGGTGAAGTACTCGGGCGCGTACCCGACCGTGAACAGCAGCCCCTCGGGGCCCCAGTGGAAGCGCCGCTCCAGGACCCGCAGCTGCGACTCGAGCAGTAGCCGGGAGTGAGCTGACGGCCTTCCGCGAAGGTCGAAGAACAGCAGCCGATCGAACCGCGGAGCCACGGGATTGCCGAACTCATCGCGCCGCAGGGATGCTGTCCAGGCGTGCTGGCGCGCGGGCAATCCGGCCGGCTGCGATCCCAGCGTCAGCGGTGAACGGGCCGCGTCCGCGGCGGCGCGACGCGCCGAGACGGCGGTCACGACACCCACAGCCGCGACGGCTCCCGCACCGGTCAGGAATCGGCGTCTGGTCAGAGCGGCGGCAGCGTCTGTGCTGTGGCGTTCCATGTCAGCTGGGCGGCTAAGCTACCCGAACCCATGGCTGGAGGGAGGACCAAAAGCATCTGGGCAGGGTCTGTCGCCGCGCTCGCGGTGCTGCTGGTGCCTGCCGCGGCCGCTCAGGCTGGGGCCGCTCACATCAAGATCGGCAACACGCCGGCCGGACAGGTGCTGACCAACGGCTCCGGCTACGTGCTGATGATGTTCCCGCGGGAGGCGAACTCGCTCACCGTCTGCATCAAGATCAAGTCGTGCATGAGCGACTGGCCGCCGGTCACCACCACCGGGCGTCCCGTGGCCGGCCCCGGCGTCGACGTCAACCTGCTCGGCACGGAGCCCTACAGGGGCAAGCTGCGTGAGGTGACGTATGCCGGCTGGCCGCTGCACAGCTACAGGTTCGCCTATAGCGTGCAGACCTCGGTCATCAACATCGGAATCAGGCAGTTCGGTGATCAGTGGGAAGCGCTCGGCCCCGCGGGCCAGCTGACCTCCTGATCCACAGGGTCGAAGCAGGGCTTTCAGGAGGAGAGAGGATGCGCACGTTCACAAGGTTCGGCGCCGCGGCCGGGACGCTCGCCGGAGCGCTGCTCGCGCTCATGGCGCTGCTGCCCAGCGGGGCAGCAGCGAAGGTGCTGCGCGTCGGTAGCTACAAGGGCATCGCCGGCCAGTACACGACGATCCAGGCGGCTGTCGATGCGGCCAAGCCGGGCGACTGGATCCTGATCGGTCCCGGCGATTACAAGACGAGCTCATACAAGCACCCCAAGGGCACGACGAATTTCCCCGCGGGCGTGCTGGTCTCCAAGCCCGACATCTTCATCCGCGGCATGAACCGCAACACGGTGATCGTCGACGGCACCAAGCCGGGGTCGGCGAAATGCTCGAGCAAGAAGTCGGCGCAGAACTTCGGCCCCAAGGACAAGGGCGGCACCAATGGCCTCGAGGGCATCGAGGTCTACGAGGCCGACAACGATTGGGTCCAGAACCTCACGGCCTGCAACTTCCTCGGTGGCAACGGCTCCTACACCGGCAACGAGATCTGGTGGAACGGCGGCGCCGGCACCGGCAAGATCAAGGGCCGCGGCTTCATCGCCTCCTACCTGTCGACGACCTCGACCTACTTCGACAAGACCGAGCAGCGCGACGCGACCTACGGGCTGTTCTCGAGCGACTGGGACAGCGGTGTGTTCGACCACGACTACGCGTCGAACTTCAACGACTCGGGCTACTACATCGGCGGCTGCAACAGCCACTGCAACCAGACGCTCGAGAACAGCCAGGCCGAGTACAACGCGATCGGCTACTCCGGCACCAACTCGGGTGGCTCGATGCTGATCGAGCACAACACGTTCGACAACAACCAGGACGGATTCGACACCAACGCCCAGAACAACAGCGACTGGCCGTCGCCCCAGGACGGCGCCTGCCCCGCCGGGGTCAAGCCGCAGATCGCGGGCGCGCCGACCTGCTGGATCCTCTACGACAACGTCTTCAAGAACAACGACGACCCCAACGTCCCGGCGGAGGGCTCGGCGGCCGCCGGCCCGGTCGGTACCGGCGCCTCGCTCGAGGGCCGCGACGACACGGTGATGGGCAACACGTTCGAGAACGACGGCGCCTGGGGCGTGGTGTTCGAGCCCTACCCCGACGACGGCACGCCGCCGGCGAACGTGATCGCCGCGGGCCAGGACTGCCATGGCGGCACGCTCAACTACAACCTGCTCGGGTTTGAGACGGTGCGCTGCATGTACGACGACTGGGGCGACGCACTGATCGACAACACCTTCACCAACGACGGGTACTACGGCAACCCCTCCAACGGTGACGCGGCCGAGCTGACGCTGCTCGGCGGCGAGCCGATCAACTGCTACTCGGGCAACATCGACACCGGCGGCACGTTCACGACCTCACCGGCCAACCTCGAGCAGACCAACGGCCAGTGCGGCACGGTCACCGCTTCCAGCTCGACCGGTGACGGCAACACCACGTTCCTGCTGCAGGCGGCGTGCGACACCGAGGCGCTCGGTCCGGGCTTCTGCCCGTCGGGCGATCCCGGCTACCCGCGCATGACCAAGGTCGTGATGCACAAGCTGCCGCGCGAGCCGACGATGCCGAACCCGTGCGCGAAGGTTCCGGCAAACCCCTGGTGCCGGGCGGGCAAGAGGGCCTGAGCGGCGGCCCGGATATCCAGCGGCGGTCACGCGCTCTAACTTTGTGCGCGTGGCCGTCACAGCTGAAATCCTGGCGCGCGGACCGTGGGCGCCGAACGAGATCGAGATCACCTGGCGTCCGGAGCCGTTCGAGCCTGACGCCGCCGCGACCGCGGAGGCCGACAGCGCGCTGCAGAAGCTGCGCGGCCGCGGCTCACCGAGCTTCGACGGCCTGGCGGCGCGAATGGTCAGCTTCGAGCACACGCCGGCCGGGCTGCGGCTCGAGCTGCAGCCGATCCGCTGGGCGCTGCGGCTGCTGCCCGTCGGCGCCGGCGACAGCGTCTCCGCGCTGTGTGTGGTCCGGGACGCCGCCGGCAACTGGCTCGCCGGCCGCCGCGCGGCCTGGGTCGCGTCGTGGGCCGGGCGCTGGGCGCTCGGCGCCGCCGGCGCGGTCGAGGTCGGCGAGAACCCCGCCGACACGCTCGCACGCGAGCTCGAGGAGGAGTGGAGCGTGCGTCCCGAGCGGCTGCAGGTCGAGGCGCTGATCCGCCTCGGCAACGGCATGGTGATGTTGGTCGGCCAGGCATGGCTGCCGGCCGGCGCCGATGTGCGGCCCGATCACGAGCACGACGAGTTCGCCTGGTGGCCGCCCGCGGTCGATCACTGGCCCGACGAGGCCGACTCGCCACTGCGCAGCATCGGCGCGCTGCTCGGCAGCGCGTGAGCGAATCGATCCCACCCGCCCCGCCGCAGCGGCAAACAATGTTCACGCGCATCGTCACCTTCCGGCGCCTGGAGGCCGTCTCGTTCTTCCACTCGTGCGTCTATCTCGCCCTGCTGATCTGCGCTTTCGCGCTCGGCAACCCCGAGCCGGCGACGACGATCCTGGGGTTCTCGCACGGCATCCTCTGGATCGTCATGTCGTTGGTCTGCATCGCCGCGGCGCGCTGGCGTGTTATCCCTTTCTGGCTGGCAGTGACGGTGGCCGTGCTCGGCGGGCTCGGGCCGTTCTTCGGAAGTGCCGGCTTCATCTATGAAATACGTCGGAGAACTCAAGCGTCGCCGACTGGCTAACCTACGAGGACAGAAGCTTCAATGGCCGTTGAGACAGGCACTTACCAGGTTGTGATGCCGGCGATGGG
>DATASU010000217.1:0-1736 GCA_036269095.1 Solirubrobacteraceae bacterium | reverse complement strand
ATCGACGTCGCCGTCGCGCGCTGCGACGCCGTCGTGCACTTCGCCGCGGAGTCCCACAACGACAACTCGCTGCACTCGCCGCTGCCGTTCGTGCAGACGAACCTGGTCGGCACCTACCAGGTGCTCGAGGCGGTGCGCCGTCACGAGAAGCGTCTGCACCACGTCTCGACCGATGAGGTCTACGGCGACCTCGAGCTCGACGATCCCGCCAAGTTCACGCCGGAGACGCCGTACAACCCCTCGAGCCCGTATTCGAGCACCAAGGCCGGCTCCGATCTGCTCGTGCGCGCCTGGGTGCGTAGCTTCGGCGTGCAGGCGACGATCAGCAACTGCTCGAACAACTACGGCCCCTACCAGCACGTCGAGAAGTTCATCCCGCGCCAGATCACGGAGATCGCCGAGGGGCGGCGTCCGAAGCTCTATGGCGCGGGGCGCAACGTGCGCGACTGGATCCACACCGAGGATCACTCCTCGGGGGTGCTCACGATCGTCGAGCAGGGCCGTGTCGGCGAGACGTATCTGATCGGCGCCGACGGCGAGCTTTCGAATCGTCACGTCGTCGAGCTGATCCTGCGCCTGATGGGGCGTGACCCGAGCGACTTCGATCACGTCAACGATCGCCCCGGCCACGACCTGCGCTACGCGATCGACGCGACCAAACTGCGCGAGGAGCTCGGGTGGCGGCCGCGTTATCACGACTTCGAGCAGGGGCTCGCCGCGACGATCGACTGGTACCGCGAGAACTCGGACTGGTGGCGGCCGCAGAAGCGCGAGACCGAGGCCAGGTATGAGGTCCTCGGCCGTTAGTGGTCGTGGCTGACGCGCCGGACACCGACGCGCCCAAGCGTCTCGAGCGTCTCGAGTGCGAGGTGACCGAGTGCCGCCGCTGCCCGCGACTCGTGGCCTGGCGTGAGGAGGTGGCGCGGGTGCGCCGCCGTGCCTTCATCGATCAGCAGTACTGGGGCCGGCCGGTCCCGGGCTTCGGCGATCCGGCGGCACGCATCCTCGTGCTCGGGCTCGCGCCCGCCGCCCATGGCGGCAACCGCACCGGCCGGATCTTCACCGGCGATCGCTCGGGCGACTGGCTGTTCGCGGCGCTGTGGCGGGCGGGCATCGCCAACCAGCCGACATCGGTCGCGCGTGACGACGGCCTGCGGCTGACGGACTGCTGGATCACCGCCGCGGTGCGCTGCGCCCCGCCGGCGAACAAGCCGACGCCCGACGAGCGCGACAACTGCGCGGGCTGGCTCGAGTCCGAGTTCGCGTTGCTGCCGAGCGTGCGTGCCGTGGTCTGCCTCGGGTCGTTCGCCTGGGATGCGGCGTGCCGGCTGCTCGACGCGGGGCGCCCGCGACCGAAGTTCGGCCATGGGGCGGAGGCGCCGGCCGGCAGCGTGACGCTGCTCGGCAGCTACCACGTCTCCCAGCAGAACACCTTCACGGGACGGCTGACCGAGCCGATGCTCGACGCCGTGTTCACGCGGGCGCTGCAGCTCGCCGCCGCCTGAGTCGCGCCGGCTGTCGGCGCCGTCGCTGCCGGGGCCGCGAGCGGCCGGGCCGCGCCGCGCGGGACGTCGGACCTGAACTTTCGACGTACGCACCCCGCATTGCGTGGCGGTTTCATCCGGTCATCGCAACACGATGGTTGGTTGGTGTTGATGATCGGAGGTAGGGATGGCGAAGGGCAGGCGGTATCGGTGGTTGACGCCTGAGAACAGGCGGGTGATCGAGGAGCGGTT
>DATASU010000216.1:0-8556 GCA_036269095.1 Solirubrobacteraceae bacterium | reverse complement strand
CGCAGATCCCTGACACGCGGATGCTCGCGCTCGACCAGCCAACGTCCGGCCATGCGCCGGACCTGGGAGCGCTTCGAGGGATGGACTGATTCGAGCGGATCGCGGCCGGCGCGGTTGGCCACCCGGCATTTGACTTCGCAGAACACGATCTGGCGGCCGTCGCAGGCGACGATGTCGAGCTCGCCGAAGCGCGTGCGGTAGTTGCGGTCGAGGATATGGAAGCCACAACGGATCAGGTGATCGGCTGCGAGCTGTTCGCCGGTGTTGCCGAGCTGTCGGCGTCTGTCGGTGGGCATGCGCCGAAGCTAGGTGCGCATGTGTGCCGTAACTGTGTCGTGGTGTGACGACTCTGTGACAAAAGCGCCCCGGGACCTGCAGAAGTCACAGAGTCGTCACATGGCGTGACAGTTTCGGCACATCCGTCGCCCTAGCTTCGGCGGCATGCTTGCTCGCGTAACGACGTTTGCCATCGATGGAGTTGAACCGCGCCGGATCTTCGTGGAGGTCGACATCCGCCCCGGACTACCAGCCTTCACGATCGTGGGGCTCGGCGACACGGCCGTGCGGGAGTCGCGTGAGCGCGTCCGCGCGGCGATTCAGAACTCGGGTTACGAGTTCCCGCAGCGGCGCATAACCGCGAACCTCGCGCCGGCGTCGCTGCGCAAGGTCGGCCCTGGGTTCGACGCCGCGCTGGCTCTCGCCGTGCTGGCCGCCAGTGGTCAATTCGACGTCGAACGGCTGGTCGACGTCGCCGTCTACGGCGAGCTCTCGTTGGGCGGCGAGCTGCGCTGGGCCGCGGGCACGCTGGCGGTTGCCGAGGGTGCACGCCGACACCGGGTCCCGGCGCTGGTGGTTCCCGCGTCACAGGCGCGTGAGGCCTCGCTGATCGAGGGCATCCGCGTGCTCGGCGTGAGCGGCCTGACCGCCGCTGTCGATGCGATCACCGGGCGCGACATTCCGCCGATGCCGGTGCCGGCGCTGCACGGTGTCGCCGGCGCAGCCGAGCCCGACCTCGTCGACGTGCGCGGCCAGGGCGTCGCGATTCGGGCGATGGAGATCGCGGCCGCGGGCGGTCACAACCTGCTGCTCGAGGGGCCGCCCGGCACCGGCAAGACGATGCTCGCGCGGCGGCTGCCGTCGATCCTGCCGCCGATGGGCCGCGCCGAGGCACTCGAGGTGACGCGCGTGCATAGCGTCGCGGGGCTGCACCGGGGCGGCATGATTGCCACGCGTCCGTTCCGCGCGCCGCACCACACGATTTCCGCGGCCGGTCTGGTCGGTGGTGGCAATCCGCCACGCCCCGGAGAAGCTTCACTGGCCAATCGCGGGATTCTGTTCCTCGACGAGCTCTCCGAGTTCCAACGCGGCGCGATCGAGGCTCTGCGTCAGCCACTCGAGGACGGACGCGTGACGATCGTGCGTGGTCAGCGCGCACTTGTGTTTCCGACGCGCTTCATGCTCGTCGCAGCGACCAATCCATGCCCCTGCGGCTATGCCGGGGTTGCCGACCGGTGCACCTGTACGGAGATTGACATCAGGCGCTATGAGCGTCGGCTCAGCGGCCCATTGCTCGATCGCATGGATCTGCTCGTGAATGTGGTGAGGCCGTCGGAGGAGGAGCTGCGTGCCGCGCCGATCAGCGACTCGGCGACCGTGCGCGGGCGTGTGGCCGCGGCGCGCGAACGCCAGCGCCACCGCCTGCGGGAGACCGCGGCCTCGTGCAACGGCGAGCTCGACGCGGCGCTGATCAACTCACGCGTGCAGCTCGACGAGCAGGCCCAGGCCAACCTCGGCGGGGCCTATCTCGCGGGCCAGCTGTCGGCGCGCGGCCGCCACCGGATCATCCGTGTCGCACAGACAATCGCCGACCTCGATGGTCGTGACCGCATCAGTGGTCAGGACGTGTTCACAGCGCTGACCCTGCGGCAGCAGGTCGGCGCCGCCGGCGCGACGGCAGCGTAGGTCCGGGGCGGAAGGGCATGACCGATGCCAGCTTGTGACGCGTGCCTGCGGCGCACATGGCTCGTCGAGCGGGTGAGCGGCTACCTCGAGTTTCACCGCAACCGCATCGACGATGTCCTCAGTCTCGAAGACGGGCCGTTGATCGATTCGTGGCAGGAAAAGTGCGAGCGGGGGCCGGCCCAAAGGGAGCTCGCTCGCGAGTACCAGCAATTTGGTACCGCGGGTGCGGAGTTCGCGCGGATGCGAGCCGAGGTCGCGGGGCTCGAGCTGTTGTGTCGCTGCGAGGCCGCCTACCCGCAGCGGCTACGGCGCCTGTTCGGACCTCCGGCGGTGCTGCACGTGGCCGGCGGGCTGGATCGCTTCCTCGAACTGGCGGCCGACGATCCGGTCGCGATCGTGGGAACCCGGCGCCCGACGATGTATGGAACCGACGTTGCCGCCGTGTTGGGGCGCGGTGTGAGCGTCAGCGGCCTCTGCGTCGTGAGCGGCATGGCGATCGGTGTCGATGCGGCGGCACATCGTGGTGCGCTCGCGGGAGGCGGAAGGACCATCGCCGTACTGCCGGGCTGCGCCGCGGAGGTCTATCCGAAGGCGAACCGCAGGCTCTATGACCAGATTCTGCGCAGCGGTGTGGCGGTGAGCGAGCTCGGCCCCGGAGCAGCTGTGCGCAAGTGGACTCTGCTGGCGCGCAACCGGATCATCGCCGCGCTCTCCGAGCTGACGATCGTGGTGCAGGGCAAGAGCAGGTCGGGGGCGCTCCACACCGCGCAGGCGGCACGCAACGTCGGATCTCGCCTCGGTGCCGTCCCCGGTTCGGTGCTGGTGGCCCAGTCGGAGGGCCCACACGAGCTGCTGCGCCAGCGCGCGGTGTTGATCCGCAATCCCCAGGACGTGCTCGATGCGGTGTTCGGAGACGGGAACCGGGCGCTGCTCGATCCCAGCCGTAACGGCCTCCGGGAGGAACAACGCGCGTTGCTCGACGCGATCCGCTCCGGCGCCGACACGCTGGCGGCGCTGGCGGGTAGCGGCGGGGTGGGAGCCGACGCGCTGATCCTGCTGGCCGAGCTTGAGCTGGCGGGCTGCGTGCGCCGGGCAACCGGCGGACGCTACGTCGTTACCGCATGACGAGCCCGCACGACCCCGTGACGGGGTGGCCGGCATACACGGGGATAATCTCGATATGATTAGTCTGGATTATTGATTTGGTGGCGTCGGGCGCTCAGGCGCACCGGCAAAAAGACTCCGGAGGTACTCGTGTCACGTCGTAACCGTTCGTATCTGTCCAGGCGCCTTGCGCCGCCGCTTGCCGCGGTTCTGACAACAGCGGTGGCGGCGCTGAGCCTGCTTCCGTCGAGCGCGGCCGCCTCACCGACGACGCCTCCGTCGACGGTTTCGTGCGGCGGCACGATCACGCCTGACGCGGGCGGCCCTGCGGCCGGCAACCCCAACCCGTACGACTACTCGTTCAGCTGCGGCGCGGCGATCAGCGGCGCGACCGATCCCTCCGGCTACAGCTGGAACTTCTCGGGCAACATCTGGTCCTACACGATCATCGTCACGCGTCGTAAGGACAACGGCAACAACGTCAGCTATGAGGCGCCGACGGCCAACGTGCTGACCAGTTCGGGCACTGTCGACGCCACCCAGTACGTGAACTGCTCGAGTGCGGTGCCGAGCGACGGCTTCGGCTGCAGTGCGCCCGGCCCGGGCGGCAGCACCAGTTCCGATCTGGCCAACGGCACGAACCCGCCCTACCTGTCCTACATTCCGGCCGGCGAAGCCGTGACCGGCGGTTTTGCGATGACCGAGGGCTACTGCGCATTTCTGCCCAAGGGCGCCAAGGCGGGCACGCCAGCGGTCCCGCAGGCGACGGTCGAGCTGATCGTCACCGACACCAACGGCGTCAGCGAGGGCCCGTTCGAGCTCACTCGCACCGGCAAGTGCCCGAAGGTCGCTGCCGTTGTTCCCGCGAAGAAGAAGAAGAAGGCAAAGAAGGCGGCCAGCAAGCAGGCGAAGAAGGCCGCCGGTAAGAAGGCCGCCAAGGCTCGCCACGCGGCGTAGAACGCGGCCCAAGGCCTGGGAGGCGCGGCTCGCGTCTGGCATACTCTGCCGGTGCGCTTTCTTCGGATGAAGCCTGGTCACGGTGAGGTTGTCATCGCGGAGGGGGATGTCGAGCTTCCCCAGGATGAGGCGCGGCTGGTGGCGGAATTCCGCCACCAGCTGGACGCCGGACTGTGGGCAGCGGTTCCCCTCGCGCACGCTGACGGCCACCGCGAGGCGGTCATGGTCAGGTCGTTCACAGAGATCCCGCGCGACGCCGAGCGGGTCATCTTCTTCCCCCGCGCTGCCGGGGGCTGAAGCGGAGCGCGATTGTGGTCCTTGCTCTGAGCGTGTCCGCCCTCGTGGCGCTTGCATTGGTCTTCGACCTCATCGCCCCGCGCGTGAAAGAGCTCTGGGCGCGCCACCTGGCGCGGCGCCAGATCATCAGCGAGCCGGTGCTCGACCCGGGCCAGGAGCGCAGGGCGGAGCAGACGGCACGCGAGCTGCTGCGCTCGTGCGTCGGCGAGGAGGAATGGGCGATGTACCGCGAGCTCGGTTTCATCCGGGTGTGGGGGACACACACGAGTGCCCGCAGCGGTGGCGTTGAGCACGCGTATCTGATCTACGCGCACAAGCCGATCGTTGCGTTCGCACCGCAGACCGGGAAGCTGCTTGGCGAGTACTGCGTCGAGTTCCCAGACGACACGCGTCCGTATGGAAGCTCGCGGCTGCCGGACTCCGACGATGTTCTCGCCAAATGGATGGCACTGACCGGCGATGAGCGCCGGCTGATCGCCACGGCGAACCTGCACATGCCGGGGCGTCAGGTCGATGCGGCCGTGGTCACGCGCGATCTCTGGCGCCTCTCCCGCTGGGAGCAGGCGCGCATGCGCGACATCGCGTCCGCGCTGGACGCCCACCCGCAGTAGCCGTCGGACCGAGCGTTCTCGCGTTGGCGGCCGAGCTCCGCGCCCTGCTGCCGAGCTCCGCGCCCTGCCGCCGAGCTGACCGGCTCACAGCGTCGGCCGCTCGCCTTCATGAGCCCGCGATCGGGCCCGGTTCGCGCCCGCGACAGGCCCCGGTCACATCCGAATCTCCACAAAAGGGATTCAGCTAGCTGGGTTTGCTGCTAACGTCATCCCTGAAAGCGCACTAAGCCAGTTGAGTTAATGCGCCCGATTGAATTGCTGTTGACGAAAGGATGAAGCTTTGAGACGCAACCGCGGTCGCTCCGGCGGCTCCACTTTCCGCAAGCTGATCGGCAGGCGCGCGATGGCGGTCATGAGCCTTGCGGTGGTTGTTCCGGCGCTGGCGCTTCCGGCTGCGGCCTCGGCGAACACCGTGCTGGTCGGCTCCGGTTCCAGTGCGGCCCAGCCCTACATGCTGGCCCTGTTCAACGCGTACCACAAGCTCCACAAGCGCGTGAGCTTCCGCTACACCCCGGACGGCGGCAACGCCGGCGTCAAGGACGTCCAGTCCGGGATCTCGGAGTTCGGCGTCCAGACAGCGGCACCGCTGCCGTCGCAGACGCACGTGACGTTCACGAAGTTCTTCAAGGACGCGCTCTGCATCGACGTGAACTCGTCGAACAAGCTCACGGGCCTCACGACCGCCCAGCTCGACGGCATCTACAAGCAGCCGCCGACCTACACAACCTGGTCGCAGGTCGGCAGCACCGGTCTCGGCGGCGCCTCGATCCTGACCGAGGGTCGCAACAGTGCCGCCGGTCAGTTCACGTTCTTCCAGAGCGCCGTGCTCAACGGCGCTGCCGAGAACAGCTCGACCACACAGCTCACCTCTGATGGCCTGGTCAAGGTCCAGATCGAGAAGAACAAGGACGCGATCGGCTACGTCGGTCTGGCCAACTCCGGCGTCAAGGGTGAGACCAAGGCCGTCGGCGAGAAGGCGCTCTCAATCAACGGGGTCGCGTGCTCACCGGCCAACGTCAAGAAGGAGAGCTACCCGCTCTGGCGGTATGACTGGTACGTCCTGCCGGCGTCCAGCCCGAACTCCGCGGTGCTCGCGTTCCTGACCTGGGCGCGCACCAGCAAGGCGGCCGGCAAGATCCTCAGCACGGCCGGCGCGGTCCCCGCGTTCAACAAGTAGGCATCGCGCGACCGGCGAACGCAGCGCCACCGGCCATGACGGTTGAAGACCCATTACTGCTCCTCCACGAGAGGGAACGACTGAGTCAGGATCAGCGCGCCGAGCTTTGGCTTGGCGCGCTGGTCTGTGGTGTGATCGTGCTGCTGCTGGCGATGGTGGTTTTCATCCTCGCCCAGGCGTGGCCGTCGTTTGCTCACAACGGACTGCACTGGTTCGGGTCGGGTGGGAACGTCGACCAGCAGATCGAGGCGATCTTCAACTCGAGCAACAATCTGCACAGGGCGGTCTACACGTTCCACGCGTGGCCGCTGATCTGGAGCACGATCCTGACCACGGTCGGCGCGAGCGTGCTGGCGTTCGTGACCAGCTTGTTCATCGCGATCTTCCTGGTCGAGTTCGCGCCGGCACCGGTGCAACGCGTGCTCGAGCCGGTCGTGCGAGTGCTCGCGTCGGTCCCGTCGGTGATCTACGGGCTGATCGGGGTGCTCGTGGTCGTGCCGTTCATCGACAACCAGCTCGTCACGCAGGCAGAGAATGCGTCGGTCGAGCCGGTGATCTCGCTCACCGGCGGGAGCCTGCTCGCGGCCGTGGTGATCCTCACGGTGATGATCTCGCCGATCATGATCTCGATCTTCGCCGACGGCCTGCGCGCCGTCCCGCGCAACTGGATCGAGGGATCGCTCGCACTCGGCGTCAACCGCTGGCGCACGTTCTGGAACGTCGCGGTTCTGTCGGCGCGTCCGGCGCTTGTCGCGGGCGTTGTGCTCGCGACCGCTCGCGCACTCGGCGAGTCGGTGATGCTGAGCATGGTCTCCGGTTCGATCGGCTTCTCGCCCAATCCGATCGACGGATTGATCTTCTTCTTCGAGCCGTCACGCGGTCTGGCGGCGACGATCCTGCACAACACCGAGCAGCTGAGCTCGCCACCGATGGAGCACACGCTGTTCGCGATCGCGGCCGTGCTGTTGTTCTCGTCGCTGATGCTGTCGGTGACCGGATGGGCGACAAAGCGTCCGATCACCCGCTACTTCCTGATCGGTGGCGTGTCGCGATGAGCCGACAGGCTGCGGTCGAGTCGAGCTCCTCGTGGCGCCTGAGCGATCGCCTTGGGCTCGCGTTCGCATGGTTCCTCGGACTGCTCTTCTGCGTGATCTGCGCGGCGATCGTGATCTACCTGCTGTTCCAGGGAATCCGTTACATCAGCCCCAACCTGCTGTGGACAAATCCGAAGGTGGGCACCACACAGAACGAGACGGGCGGCTTCCTCGCACCGATGATCGGGACACTGCTCGTGACCGCGATCGCGATGGCGCTGGCGACGCCGATCGGGGTGGGCATCGCGGTCTGGCTGAGTGAGTACGGCCGGCCACGCGCGCTCGCGCGAGTGGTCGACTCGACCGTGGAGATGTTCGCCGGCGCGCCCTCGATCGTGCTGGCGCTGTTCGGGCTGATCCTGTTTCGGGCGTCGTTCCTCGGGTTCCTGACCGAGAAGAACGGCGGCGTCGTGTATGGCAAGGGCTTCTTCCCGGCGGGCGCGATGCTCTCGCTGCTGGCTCTGCCGCTGGTCGTGACGAGTGTGCGCGAGGGGCTTGCCGCGGTGCCGAATCACGTGCGCGAGGCCTCGTATGCGCTGGGCAAGACCAAGATCGCAACGATTCGCCGCGTGTTGCTGCCGGCCGTGCGCCCGGACATCATCACCGGTTCGATGATCGGCGCCGGCCACGCGATCGGCGACACGGCGATCATCGTCTTTCTGCTGGGTGACACCTACGTGCTGCAGGGAGTCGGCAACGTGCCGCTGCTCGGAACGCTGCGCGGCACGGGCAGCACGCTCACCAGCTACGTCTTCGACAACGCGCCCACGGGCGACCTCAATCAACCGAACAAGGCCTTTGCGGCAGCACTCGTGCTGCTCGTCATCGTGCTGGTCATCAACGTCTTCGTCGACATCTTCGGTCGCAAGGCAAGGGAGCTGAAATGGACCTGACACTGCAGCCGCCACCCGTCCGCCAGCTCGATGGCAGCTCGACGCTCACCGTCCGGCCCGGGCGCAGCAACGCACACGTGCACGCGCTCGAGGCGCTCGAGCGGGAGTTGATCTTCGGCACACCCGAGCACGCTGTCGTGCCGACGCTCGAGCGCATGCGGATCGAGCAGCTCTCGATCAGCTATGGCGACAAGCCGGCCGTCAAGTCGGTCTCGCTGCCGGTGCGCCAGGGCGAGGTGCTGGCGCTGATCGGACCCTCGGGATGCGGTAAGACGACCCTGCTGCGTTCCCTCAACCGGCTGACCGAGCTCACCCGGAGTGCGCGCCTCAGTGGCCGCATCACGCTCGACGGCGTCGATCTGACCGAACTCGAGCCGACGGCCCTGCGCCGGCGTGTGACGATGGTCTTCCAGCAGCCCAACCCGTTCCCGATGAGCATCTTCGACAACGTCGCCTACGTG
>DATASU010000215.1:0-21031 GCA_036269095.1 Solirubrobacteraceae bacterium | reverse complement strand
TGGTACGAGGACATCGCCACCAGCGGCTGGTTGACCACCCCCGCGTTGGTCAAGCAGGTGAAGGCGGCGCTCAGCACGAAGTCGGGCTCGACCACCCCGGCGATTGTCAAAGAGGAGCTGGCCGGATCGCCGGCGCCGCTAGCGAAGGTGCACGCTCAATCCGACCAGCTGCTCGGAGGACTGGGGTCGCTGCAGGCACGCATCCGCGCGCTGCGCGGATACCCGATCGTCGTCAACCTCTGGGGGTCCTGGTGCGAGCCGTGTCGCGCCGAGTTCGGCCTGTTCGCCTCAGCATCGGCACGCTACGGCCGCCAGGTCGCTTTCCTCGGCGCCGACGTGGGCGACAACTCGGGCGACGCGCACGCCTTCATGGTGCACCACCCGGTCAGCTATCCGAGCTATCCGATCTCGATCGACGATGTCTCGGGGCTGCTCCCGCAGGGCCTGATCGGAACGCCGACGACGATCTACTACAACGCGGCGGGTAAGCGGGTGTACGTGCACGCCTACCAGTACGACTCGCAGGGCACGCTCGACTCGGACATCACCAGCTACGCGCTCGGTGGCTGACACCGAGTAACAACCCGACGGCTGGGGGCCGCCCCTCCCCCAGCCGCCGAAGACTCAGAGCGCTGCGCCGACGGCGACCGCGACGAACAGCAGCGCCAGATACAGCAGCGAATAGTGGAACGCCACCGCCGCACGTTCGTGCGTCGGTGAGCGCCAGAGGCGGAAGGCAAGCGCCGTGAAGATTGCGCCGAGCACCGCGGCCGATGCCTCGTAGACGGCGCCGAAGGTGCCGGTGACCCCCGGCAGCAACGTCACCGCGACGGTCAAAAGCGTATAGAGCAGCACGCGCCGGGCCGTCGTCGCGCGGCCCTTGACGACCGGCAGCATCGGCACGTTGGCTGCGCGGTAGTGATCCTCGAGCAACACCGCCAGCGACCAGAAGTGCGGTGGTGTCCAGACGAGCACGATCGCGAACAGGTACCAGGCGCCACCGGCGAGGTGACCGCTGGCCGCCGCCCACCCCGAGAGCACCGGGATCGCTCCGGCCGCACCGCCTATGACGATGTTCTCGGATGTGCGGCGCTTGAGACCGAGCGTGTAGACGACGACGTAGAACGTGCCCCCGGCGAGCGCCAGCAGCGCCGCCAGCAAATTGTCCAGCGTCAACATGATCAGGAACGACGCGACCGCCAGCACTGCCGAGAAAGTCACGGCCGCGGCCGGCGACACCCGCCCCGCGGCTACCGGACGCGATGCGGTGCGCTCGCCCATGACCCGGTCGATGTCGCGATCGAGCACGTGGTTGAGCGCGCTTGCGCTCCCGCACGCCAGGCCGCCTCCGATCACGACGGCCAACAGCCGTACCAGCTCCGGGTCTCCGTCCGAGGCGCCGATCGTCGCGCAGGCCGCCGTCAGCACCAGCAACGACATGATCCGCGGCTTGGTCAGCGTCACATAGTCACGCCAGTTCCACGCCGTCGCGGCTGGAGCCGGCGACAGCGCGTATTCCCCAACTGCCCCCACTACGCCACCCTCCTGGTCGCAAGTGCTCGCATGTCGTAGGTCGCAAAGCGCGACGCGAACGGCCACAGGTATCCGGCGCGCTCATACCCCTTGCGATCGACGAGATACAGCGCCTCGGTGTGATTGATATCGCCGTCGACCGGCGGTGATACCTGGATGCCGTACTCGGCCCAGATCCGCCCGAGCTGCGCGTGACTGCCCATCAGCCAGTGCCACGGCGCCACGCCGGCCAACCCCCACTCGCGGATCGCCTTGGCGACGCTTGCGGCGGTGTCCTTCGGATTGACGCTCACCACGACCAGCTGTGGACGCTGGGCGACGGGCAGGCGCCGCTCGGCCGCGGCGAGCTGGCGACCTTCGAGCGGGCACTCCTGGCGACAGTAGGAGTCGAAGAACACGATCGCCACCGTGTGGCCGTGCAGTGAGCTGAGCGCGAAACGCCCGCCGGATTGATCACGGAGCGTGCTGATCGCGGGCGCCCTCACCGAACCCGCGGCCCAGGTCGCGTCGCCATAGAGACCGTTGCGCATCAGCACGGTCTTGGCCGTCAGCGGCGCCGCGGCGGGCCGCGTCAGCAGATACACGCCGACTCCGACGCCTCCACCGATCACGAGCGCGAGCAGCGCGGCGCCCGCAACCAGACGGCGGCTGACGCCGCCCACGTTGCCTCGCGCATGGGCAGGTTCAGACAGCAAGCTCACTCCGGGAGGTTCGGGAACTGCCGCTCGGGCGCGGGCGCGGCGGGAGCAGATGGTTCGTGGTGGACCTGTTGGCCGTTGGGTGTGGCGTTGGGCGGCATGCGTCGCACCGTGCGCCCGAAGAACGTCACAAAGCAGATCAGCAGAGTGATCGGCAGGATGCACGACAACAGAGCGCCTGCCAAAAAGACGCTCCCGGTAATCATTGGCATAGGTTCTCCTCCGTCATTAGCTGGCACTCAATCTTGGATCAGCGCCGGTGGAACGGCGCCTGCCGCTGCTCTCACTGTCAGGACTCGCCCAGCGGGAAAAGATGGCAAGCAGGGTGAGCGAATAGACGGCCGAACCCGGCACCCACATCATGCCGCCGGCGATCTGCTGGTCGGTCAGCGCCGAGATCCCCCCGGGCCGGGTCGAAAGGTCGAGGTAGTGCTGGTAGAGCGGCTCCTTCGCCAGCACCAGAACGATGGCCAAGACCCACCCGGTGATCATGGCGCCCGTCACGTAGATCGCCCGCCAGTACCAGCTCAGGCGCTGCCGCAGTGGCCCCGGGTCGACCACATGCGCCCAGAACAGCAGCCCGGTGAAGAAAAACAGCGCGTGCTCGCAGTCGTGGATCCATTGGTGGCTTAGCGTGAGGTTGTACGCGCCGGGCACGTGCCAGAGGAGCAGGTTCCCGTTGAACAGGATCCAGGCAGGCACGGGCCGCGCGATCGCACGAATCGGAGCGGTCCACGCCGCGCCCGCGAGCGTGCGCCCTGTCCTGGTGCGAATATCCAGCGGCAGCGCCTGCCACATCCGCGGCCAAGGACGGCCGAGCAGAATCAATGGCGGAGCGACCGTGAGCAGGATGATGTGCTGGCCCATGTGGACCCAGAACAGGAGATCGCTGTAGTAGTCGATGGGCGAGTCGAGCGCGATCACAATGCTCACCAGACCGGCGACGAACGCCAGCTCGCGCAGACGCTCGTCTCCGGTCTTCCGCATCCGGTTCCGGGAAGTCCCGCGTCGCATACCGCCCAGCACGTACAGCAGAGCCGCGACTGCTACGTAGATCAACGATGGATCCCACGACCAATGTCTGGTGAGCCAGCCCATCCTGGAATCCTCAGACCAGGTACAGCACTACAAACATCAGCGCGCCGATCCCGACGAAGAAGGTCCAGCACGTCGAGCAGGCGCTGAGTCCCGTCCGAAGCATGCTGGCGTCGATCTCGACGAAGCCGTTGCGCCGTGCACGCCAAAGCGCGGCGACCTGCGTCTCCATCCAGTAGACGCCCCACAGCGCACCCAGCGCGTAGGTTCCGGTCCACCCGAAGTAAACACTTGCGTACGCGCCGCTGTTCGGCCCGAAGCCGAGCACCGAATACTGCAGAAACTGAAGGCCAACCCCGACCAGTGCCAGGACAACCGCCGCGATGCCCATCGAGATCTCGTCGTCTGGACGCCTTGAGGCGAGCCACAGAAACGTGCCGCTCAGCAGATACGACGCCAGGATCGCAACGCCCAGCCCGCCGGACGGACTCACGTGCTTACCGATCGTCCAGCTGTGGTTCTCGTCCAACGACCTCAGGTAGAAGTAGGCGAAGACGAACGCCGCGAAGAAGAACGCAACTGCGCCACACCACATCCTTGCCGCCACTGTGAGCGACCTTGGCGCCCACTCACGGGGTTCCTCCTGGAACCTCTCCACAGGTGCATCCATGACTAGCTCGCTCCTACTGTTGCTGGCTCAGAGCCACCGGCCGCAGCGCCGCCGGCTATCTCACCGTACGGATACGGGTCGCCACTGAATGTCGGGATCTGCGCGAAGTCGTACGCCGGAATCGGGGTCGGCAACTGCCATTCGATGGACTTCGAATGCCACGGGTTCTGCTCCGCGGGCTCGCGGTCGAAGACGACAGCCTTGACCAGGATCCAGAGGAAGAACAGCAACGACAGACCGAGGCAGAACGCGGATATGCTGACCCAGTCATTGAGGGCCTTGAGATTCATCGGGTACGTGATCACGCGGCGCGGCATCCCGAGAAATCCGACGGCGAACAACGGCCCGAACGTCGAGTTGAACGAGATGAACATGGTCCAGAAATGGATCTTCCCGAGGCGCTCGCTGAACTTGTAGCCCGTCATCTTCGGGCCCCAGTAGTAGATCGCCGCGAACAGGCTGAAGATCAGGCCGCCCATGATCGTGTAATGGAAGTGGGCCATCACGAAAAACGACCCGTGCGTGGTCACATCGCTGGGCACGTCCGAATTGAACACGCCAGAGATGCCTCCGAACAGGAAGTTGAAGGCCCAGGCGAGACAGAACAACATCGGCACGGTGAGCCGGATGCGCCCTCGCCATAGCGTTCCCATGACGCACAGGAACGTGAAGCCGGTGGGCAAAGAGATGATCTCCGTCGAAAGCATGTAGAAGGGACGCAGATCCGCGTCGATGCCACTGACGAACAGATGGTGCTGCCAGACGAAGAAGCTGAACAGCGCCACGCCCATCATGCCCGCAACCGAAAGCCGGTAGCCCCACAGCGGCTTGCGCGCGAAGACCGGGAGCAACTCGAGCACGATGCCGAAGCCGGGTATCGCGAGCACGTAGACCTCTGGATGTCCGAACACCCAGAAGAGGTTCTCCCAGAGGAACGCGCTGCCACCCAGGCCCGGGACGAAGAAGCCCGAATACATCGTGCGGTCCATCACCCCCATCAGCAGCGTTGCCGTCAGCATCGGTGCTGCCAGCACCATCAGGACGCAGGTGGCCAGCACCGACCACACGAACACCGGCAGTCGCGACCAGGTCATTCCCGGCGCCCGCATCGTCACGATCGTCGCCGCGAGGTTGAGCCCCAGCAGACACATCGAGATCGACACCAGCGCGAAGAAGCCGAGATATGCGTCGTATCCGGCCGTTCCCTGCGCACCCAGTGGCTCATAGCCGGTCCAGCCGGTCTGAAAGCCGCCGAAGAAGATCGTGCTGACGAGGACACATCCGGCAGCCATCAGCATCCAAAAGGTCAAGGCCTCGATGCGCGGGAACGCCATGCGCCTTGAGCCGATCAGCAGCGGCACGAGGTAGTTCGCAAACGGCCCCAGCATGCCCGAGGTCATCATCCCCATCATCATCGAGCCGTGCATGCCAACGAGCGTCAGATACTGGTTGGCGCCGAAGACGTGCGTGGTCGGCGAGAGCAGCTCCGTGCGGATCAGCATCGCGTTGAGTCCGCCGACAAAGAAGAAGATCCCGATGCCGATGAAGTACTGCATCGAAATGACCTTGTGATCGGTCGTCATCCGGAAGTACTTGCCGATCCCCGGCTCATCGACCTCGTGGGTAGGGATATTCGGCGGGTGCCCGAGTGTCCGCTTGATCGGGTAGTTCGCGAAGCCCAGCCCGACCAGGAAGCCGACCACGCCGCCGGCGTAGCCGAGCAGGATCTGCACATCGTTCTGCCCGGTGTCATCGAACGAATCGATGCTCGCACCGTGGATCAGTCCCCCCAATGCGTAGGCGATCCAGTACCCGGCAACGCCGAGGATGACCGCGGTGAGCAGATTGAAGCCAAGCACCCCACGCCGTTGCGCGTGCGGGGCCGGCGCGTTCGCCGTAGCGGTCATCCACCTCTCCCTACAGGACTTGGGAAGTATGTCTTCGAATATGGCGGCAGGCTCTTGGCCGCGGGGCCGTAAGTCTTCTGCGCCTTAGCGATCCAGGTTGCGAAGTCAGCCTTCGACACGACCCGGCCGGCGTCGAACATGTAGCCGTGCCAGACGCCGCAGAGCTCGGCGCAGTGAACCTCGAAGCTCATCGGAGCCTTGGTCTTGACGTAGGCAATGTTGTCGATACCTGGGTTCGCGTCGGCCTTGACTCCTAGCTGGTAAGCCCAGAACGAGTGGACGACGTCGAGCGAGGTCACGTGGAACTCGACCATCGTGTTCGCCGGGATCACGAGGTTCGGAGTCTCGATTCCGCCGTAGCCCGGATATCTGTAGGTGAATTCCCACTGCTGGGCGATCACCTGGACCTGCAGCGCCTTCTTCGAACCTGCGGGGTTGACCAGAGGCGATGGACCCTGACCACCCCCGGACCCATCCTCGAGCAGACGCACAGAGCCGAAGCCCGCGAGGAACAGCACCAGCGAGGTGGTGATGATCAACCACCACATCTGGATGCTCGAGTTGCCTGTGATCGCCGGGCCCTCTAGAACCGGGCCGTCGAGATCCCGCTCGCGGAAGGCCCAGATCTCGTAAGCGAGGGTTACGAGCACCGCCATCGCCACTGGCACGGAAAGCGCCATCAAAACGATGTTGTCGGTGACCTGTCCGGCTGCCTGGACTGTGCCGTTGCCGGGCGGTAGACCAGGGCCAAGCACGAAGATCACGATCGGCGTGAGGATCGCTGTCGCGATGAACCAGATCCAGGCGAGCCGGCGGAAGTGATTTGTTTGATCAGTCTGCATCTCAGACCACCTTCAGGAATCCGTCCATGTACCCGACGGTCTGCATCGGACCGCCGAAGCCGTCGATGTAACCGGCCGCGCACGGTACGAAGCATTGCCACCTGTAGAGCCCCTTGGCCCCGGTTCGGAACGTGAAGGTGATCGTCTGATGTGCCTGGCTGAGCGTGCATGGCGCGTTGCCGCACTGGTTCTTGGCGTTGTCGTCGACGCCCTGCAGCGGAACGGACAGGCCCAGCTGTGGGACCGCAAAGACGTGCGACGCCGTGTCGGGGTCGATCGCCTGAACGGTCTTGCCGTCCAGCGTGAATGTCCCGCCAACCGTGCCGGTGGCCTGGGAGATGAACGGGTTGCGCAGGCCCGAGTCGCCGTCGTACTGGTAGACGGTTACATGGACGAGCGTGTTGGCAGGCAGGATGTACGTCGTCTTGTGCTGCCAGTTCGTGTCGTGGATGTTGGTCTGGTAGTACGAGACCCAGCTCGGGTGCGGGTCGCTGTCTTCCGAGGCCGGAACCGTCGCCAGATACAGCTCAGTGCCAGCTGAGGTCTGGGCGGCGCGGGCGGAGTCGGGTACGTGCGTCAGGTAGAGGACGACGTACAACGTGATCGCCACGGCGGCGATCAGCGCTGCGGTGAGTACGAAAAGCGATCGTTTGACCATCGGTGGTGGCGGTTATATAGGCTGGTCCTACGTATGCGGGAGGGGTTGATGACAAAGCTGTCATCAACCGGTAACTTGAGCGAAGGACAGCCGTGGCGCGCGTTCCTGGTGGGGGAACCGGCAGCAATAGCTGCTGCCCGACCTGGCGCGTAGATTTACGGCTTCCTTGACGGCGGGAGGCCGGGATGCGCATTCTCATCATCGAAGACGAGCCACGGATCCGTGACTTCTTGACGCGGGCCTTCAGGGCCGAGGGCTTCACTGCCACGGCCGTCACCGATGGCAACTCGGGTGTCAGGCAGGCGATCAGCGGTGAGCATGACCTGGTCGTCCTCGATCTGCTGCTCCCCGGCCTGAACGGGCTCGAGGTGATGACCGAGATCCGTCATCACCAGCCTGAGCTGCCGGTCCTGATCCTGTCGGCGCGCGCCGACCTCGCGACCCGCCTGCGCAGTTTCGAGCTGGGCGCAGTCGACTATCTCGCCAAGCCCTTCTCGCTCGACGAGCTGCTCGCGCGGGCACGTGTGCATCTGCGCCACGCACACAGCATCGACCGCTCGCTGGTGATCTCGGTCGGGGGCCTGATGCTCGACCAGGCCACGCGCCAGGCGCAGCTCGGCGAGCGGATCGTCGATCTCTCCGATCGTGAGTTCGGGCTGCTGCGCTACCTGCTCACGCACGTCGGCGAGGTCGTGAGCCGCGAGCGGCTGCTGTCGGAGGTCTGGGGATACGACTTTGACCCGCGCTCGAACGTGGTCGACGTCTGCGTACGCCGCATCCGCCGCCGCCTGGGCTCCAACGGGCCGATCGAGACCGTGCGCAATGTCGGTTATCGCGTCGCCGCATAGCCGGCGCAGCGGGCAGCGTCCCTCGCTTCTGCGCCGCTATGCGGTGGAGATCGCATGGGCCGCGTTCACAATCGTTTGCCATGCGGCGATGATCCTGTGGCCCGACTGGCAGACGATCCCGTTCTTCCTGATTTGGATCTCCCTCGCACTCGTGTATGGGCTGCGCGTTTGGGACACGCGTACCACGCTCTCGGTGCTGCTGCTGGTCACGGCGACCAGCGCCACGACGCTGACGGTCGATGTGATCACGCAGCACCAGGACTGGAAGATGCTGTTCAAGGTCCCGCTGATGGCGGCGCTGGTGCTGGTGATGGTGTGGCATGCACGCGGACGCGTCGGAGCGCTGCGCGCCAGCGAGCACCACGCCGCTGAGCTGCACGCCGCGCTCGAGCGCCAGGAGCGCTTCATCCATGACGCCTCGCACGAGCTCAAAACGCCCGTGACGATTGCGCGCGGGCACCTCGAGCTGCTGCGTTCCGACGGCAAACACGATGTCGAGATCGCGCTCGATGAGCTGCGCCGCATCGACGCGATCCTCGGGCAGTTGCTGCTGCTGGCGACGGCCGGACAGCCGAACTTCCTGCGCGTCGAGCCAATCGCGCTCGAGGCGTTCCTCGAGGATGTCTTCATGCGCTGGTCCGACGTCGCGCCGCGCAGCTGGCGCCTGGGAGCAGTCGTCAGAGGCACCGTGCAGGCCGACCCGGATCGCCTGCGGACGGCGCTCGACGCCCTGCTCGACAACGCCGTCAAGTACTCCGACGAGCACTCCGCGATCGAGCTGCGGGCGCGCTGGGGCGGCCAGGGCGAGGTGGTGATCGAGGTCGAGGACGAGGGCATCGGCATCTCGCGCGATGCGATCGGGCGGATCTTCGCGCGCTTCGGCCGCGCCGATGCGGCACGCACACGCTCGGCCGGCGGCGTCGGCCTCGGCCTCGCGATCGTCGAGGCGATCGCAGACCACCATGGCGGCCACTGCACCGTGCAGAGCGGTCCCCATGGCTCGGTCTTCTCACTGCACCTGCCGGTCGCCGCGACGGCCGCCGGCGAGCTGCTCGAATCCTCCGAGCAGCCGCTCACGTCAAGCGTTTTTGACCTATAGCGCCGCGCTTTTAGGGCGGTCCGACGTTATTCCTACGGCGTTCTAACAACCCCCGGGGAGCTTAAGAGCACGGGCAGATTCTGCCCAGGCAACCAGCAACCGAAGGCTAGGAGGCCCGTGCCAATGATTGCCCTGAACATCGTGCTCATGACCGCCGTCGTTGTCGGAATCGTGTCGCTGCTGGCGTGGGCGATCGTCAGTGATCGCCGCAGCAACCGCGCCGCGGGCGGGGAGCTTGCGCCAGCGCTCGCACCGCTCACGCAGAACCTCGAGATGCCCCGCGAGCTGCGCACTCCTCACCGCGCCGGACGCTCGCACGCTCCACGCACACACCGGCCCGCCACGCGCTCCACGGCGGCCTGAATCGGCACCCGACCAGAACCGGCACCAAGCAACGGCCCGGGCACCAGCCCGGGCCGTTGCGCTGTCAAAGACGCGGTTTCACGGGATGTCAGCGCTGTCATTTATGAGAAACCTCTCAGGAATTGCGGGCGCGTCTTTTGGGAATTCTGGAGTTGAAGACGGGCAACTATTGCCCGGTCACAACCCTTGAGGGAGGCAGCAAATGATTGCTCTGAACGTCCTGCTGATGGTGGTGGTTGTGGTGCTGATCGCGTCCGTGCTCGCCTGGGCGATCATCAGTGATCGCCGCAGCAAGCGCGCGCGGGGCGGTGCCGTCTCCCCGTCCGATGCACCGCTTCACCGCAACCTCGTGATGCCGCGCGAGCTGCTGCGCAGCCGCCGCTTCGGTCGTGCGGCCAACCGCGGCAACCGCGGTCCGCGCGCACCAATGGCCTAGCCGCGTCCGTCGGCAGGTTCTCAGAAGGTCTTAGAGCCTGCCGACGGGAATCCTACGGCCTTTTAACACCTCCATCCGAACCTATGTGTGCGGGCAGTTCCTGCCCAGCCAACACCAACAAGAGTCGCTTGGAGGCTTGTGGAAATGATTGTTCTGAACATCGTGCTCATGACCCTGGTAACCGTCGGAATCGTGTCGCTGCTGGCCTGGGCGATCGCCGGTGACCGCCGCGGCAGGCGTGCGTCAGGCCGGGGCGTTCCAGCGGACGGTCACGCGCGTCTCGTGCTCGTGTCCGAGGATCGAGAGCGTCGCCGGCATCAGCGCGAAGCGCTCGCCGGCTGACACCGGGAAGGCGCTCCAGCGGGCCGCGACAGAGCGCAGGATGTGGCCGTGCGCGAACAGCAATACATCGCCGTCTGAACTGACGGCGTCGGCGATCAGCCGGTCGACACGAGCGCTCACGTCGGCCGGCGACTCACCGCCGGGGCAGCCGTCGCGCCACAGCAGCCAGCTCGGATCCCGCTCGTGGATCTGCGGGCTGGTCAGGCCCTCGTAGTCGCCGTAGTTCCACTCGGTCAGGTCGGGTGTGATCTCGATCCGGTCGCCGTAGCCGGCGGCCGCGGCCGTGCTGCGCGCGCGCTGCAGCGGGCTGCACAGCACCCGCGCGAACGAGAACTCGGCGAGCCCCGGCGCCAACCGGCGCGCGCGCTCTACCCCCGAGTCGAGCAGCGGTAGATCGGTGATGCTCGTATGCCGGCCGTTCTGGCTCCACTCGGTGTCGCCGTGGCGGACCAGGACCAGCTGCGGCTCGCTCACCGGCTCACGCGCCCCGGCTCGCTCACTTGCCCACGCGCTCGAGCTCGTGGACCGCCAGCAGCGCCGCGCCGAGCACGCCTGCGGTCGCACCCCAGTGCGCAAGCCGGATCTTGGCGCGTCCCTGCAGACCCGGGTGGACGTAGCCGGCCGCGAACCCGGCGGCGGGATCGAGCAGCAGCTCGCCGGCGCTCGCGCCACCACCGCCGATCACGACCTCATCGGGGTCGAAGGTGTTGATCGCGTTGGCGATCCCAACGCCGAGCGCGTGCGCCCAGCGGCGCACCGCGGCAGCGGCGGGCTCGTCGCCGTGCTGCGCCGCGGCCACGGCATCCGCGCCCCGCACCGACTCGCCGGCGGCCGCGCGCCTGCCCAGCACCGAGTCTGGCTGCTGAGCGGCGGCGTCACGCGCGAAGCGATCGAGCGCCGTGCCCGATGACAGCGCCTCGAGTGAGCCCGGCTGTGGAAAGTGCTCGGTGGCGGCCTGCACGTCGGGGTCGCAGCCGAGCCCGATCAGCGTCATGCCGACCTCTCCGGCGCCGCCGCTGCCGCCGCGGAAGATGCGGCCGTCGATCACGACGCCGCCGCCGATGCCCGTGCCGACGGTGATCATCACGAGATTGCGGGCACCCGGCTTGAGGTCCTTGTCGTGGGCCTCGGCCAGCGCCGCGACGGTCGCGTCGTTGTCGACGAACACCGGCACGCCGAGGCGCTCGCCGAGCACCTTGCGCAGCGGCACACCCTCGAGCGGGATGTTCGTGGACGCAGCGATCTCGCCGGTCTCGAAGCGCACGATCGACGGCACGCCGATGCCGACGGCGTCGAGCGATTGGCCGCCGGAGGCCTCGCGGACGATCTCGACCAGCTGATCGATCAGGGCGTCACCGCTGTCGAGCCTGGTCGGCTGCTGCTTGTGCTCGCCCATGCCGTCGGCGCCGAGCAGCGTCGCGGCGACCTTGGTGCCGCCGACGTCGATCCCCACGACGTTCGTCATAGACGCGAAGCCGCAGCCTCGTCGAGTAGCACGACGATGTCCTCGACGTGCTCCACCAGCAGCGACGCCGGGACATCCGTGGTCCGCGGCGCGTCCTCGGCGAAAGCGGCGGCGATCGGATCCGCCTTGCCCTCGCCCGTCGCCAGAATCAGCACGCGCTTGGCGTGGCTGAGTGCCGCGAAGGTCAGCGTCACGCGCGGCACGAACGGCTCGAGTCCGGCCTCGGGCACGCCGACCGCGAAGCGCGAGCGCTCGGACAGCGAATCCTGCCCCGGGAACATCGAGCAGATGTGGCCGTCTGAGCCGACGCCGAGCAGCGCCAGCTCGAAGCGAATCGCGCCCGGGCCACCGCCCGCGTGCTCGAGGTCGCGCTCGTACTCGAGCGCACCCTCCTCGTAGCCGCGCTCGCCGAACACACGCCGGCAGAACTCGACCTCGACCCCGGCCTGCTCGAGCGGATCGAGCAGCGTCTCCTTGACCATCTTGAAGTTCGAGAGATCATCATCGGGCGCGACACAGCGATCGTCGGAGAACCACAGCTTGGCGCCCTGCCATGACTGCGGGTTCTGCGAGGCGGCGAGCTCGTAGGCGTGCTTGGGCGACGAGCCGCCGGTCAGCACGACGTGCTCCCCGGTTGCAGCCGCGACGCTCAAGGCGTCGGCGCATACCTGTGCGGGATCGTCGACGACCTGAATCTCAATGCTCATTGACTGAAACTCCTAGCTGCTTGTAGTGCGGGGCCGTAGACGTGGTCCCTGATCAAAGCCTGTCTGACACCTTCACCGAGAATTCCGGCCTCACCACGCGAGGCGCCGAACAGCTGCCACTCCCGAGGCTTCGAGCCGGCCGTCTGTTCACGCGCGATCAGACCTCCCGGTGCCCGTTCGAACGCGAGTGAAAACCCGGAGCTGCCGCTGACCGTCACACCGGCGAGCCCGCGAACCGACTGCGCGACCGGGTTGAACTCGATTCCGATCGACGGCCCGCCGCCGGTGCGCCTGGCTGTCGCCTGACGTGCGCCACCGGCCGCCGGCTCGAGCGCGCTCGGCTCCCAGCCCAGCCGCGACGCCAGCCAGCCTGTCAGCAGCAGCGCCGAGACGATCGAGGCGTCGTGATGGCGGATGTAGATCCGCCGCAGGCTGTCGAGCTGCGTCGTCCGCGACGGGTCGGCGAAGCTGCCGGCCAGGCGCTCGCGCCAGGCGATCGTGCGCAGCCACGCGAGGTCGACGACATCGACATCGGACTCGAGCAGGGCGGCGGCCCGCGCCAGAGCGGCGCCGGGTCCGTCGAAGTAGACGGGGTCGTCGGTATCGATCAGGATCACGTCGGCGAGCGGCAGCAACGCCTCGACGGCCTCGTCCTGGCTGTGTGGCGACCACACCACGGTCGGCAGCTCGGGGATCAGGATCGGGTCGATGATCGTGTCGATCCGGCCCGTGTGAACCGGTCCGAGCGAGATCTCGACCGACTCGCGCAGCACGCCGACCCCTCCCCCACTCGAGACGTCACCGCTGACGGTCGCGTAGCCGTCGATCATGCGGCGGTTGTCCTCGACGGTGCAGAGGATCGTGCGTGACGGGTGGTAGCGACCGACGCGCTCGAGCCGGTTGACGACCTCACCACGCCACTCGCGGTCGGCGATCACCACCAGATTGAGCACGCGCGCCGGTACCAGCGTCTCATTCTCGGCGTGGCGCTCGCGCAGCAGTTCGCGCAGCGCCGCCTCGATCCGCTCGGGGCTGGTGTCGCTCTCCGACCAGCGAGCCTCGCTCATGAAAGTCTTTCCTTTGGCTGCCTCGCCGGGGCTTCGGCAGCCATCACAGCCGTCGCCAGGTGCGCCCGTCGAGCAGTTCGCTGGCCTCGACCGGCCCGGCGGAGCCCGCGGGGTACTGCGGTATCGGCGTCTCGGTGTCGAGCGCCCAGGCCGCGAGGATCGGGTCGATGATCCGCCACAGCGCCTCGACCTCGTCGTTGCGGGTGAACAGCGTCGCGTCACCGCGCATCACGTCGAGGATCAGCCGCTCGTAGGCCTCGGGTGACTCCGACAGGAACGACGTGCCGTAGTGGAACTCCATGTTCACCGGGCGGATCTGCATCTTCGTGCCGGGGACCTTGGCGCCGAGCGAGACCGAAACGGCCTCGTCGGGCTGCAGCGTGAGGATGATCTGGTTGGGCTGGACCTCTTCGGAATCGGGTCCCTGAAAGGCGATGTGCGGCACCGGCCGCAGCGTCACCGCGATCTCGGTGAGCTTGCGCGCCATCCGCTTGCCGGTGCGCAGGTAGAAGGGAACGCCGGCCCAGCGCCAGTTGTTGATGAACAGCTGCAGCGCCACGTAGGTCTCGGTGCGCGACTCCTCGGCGACGCCGGGCTCCTCGCGATAGCCGACCGATTCGGCCCCGGAGACGACGCCCTCGCCATACTGGGCACGCACCGCCATCGCCGCGACCTCGTCGAGCGCCGGCGGCGCGATCGCCTCGAGCACCTTGACCTTCTCATCGCGCAGGCGATTGGCCTCGAACGCCGTCGGCGGCTCCATCGCGAGCAGCGCGAGCAGCTGCAACATGTGGTTCTGGACGAGATCGCGCAGCGCGCCCGCGCCCTCGTAGTAGCCGGCGCGCGTACCGATGCCGATGTCCTCGGCGGCGGTGATCTGCACGTTGTCGATGAAGTTGCGGTTCCACACGGGCTCGAACAGCGCGTTGGCAAAGCGCAGCGCCATCAGGTTCTGGACGGTCTCCTTGCCGAGGTAGTGATCGATGCGGAACACCTGGGACTCGTTGAAGTACTCGAGCACCGCCTCATTCTGTGCACGCGCCGATGCAAGGTCGTAGCCGATCGGCTTCTCGATCACGACCCGGACCTCGGCATCCTCGGCGGTGTTGAGACCGGCCGCGCCGAGGTTCCCGGTGATCACCGGGAAGAACTCGGGCGCCGTCGAGAGGTAGAAGATCCGGTTGAGCGGCGTGCCCACCCCGGCGTCGAGCGCGCCGAGCGCGTCGCTCAGCTTGCTGTAGAGCGCCTCGTCGTCGAAGGTGCCCGAGACGTAGGAGAAGTTCGCGAGCAGCCCATCGAGCACATCGGGATCGGGGCGCCGGCGTGAGAAGCGGTCGATCGACTCGCGCGCGTTGGCGCGGAAGTCCTCGTCGCTCATCGGACTGCGCGACACGCCGATCAGCGCGATCCGCTCGGGCAGCGCGCCCTCGTGTGCGAGGTTGTAGATGCCCGGCAGCAGCTTGCGGCTCGCGAGGTCACCCATCGCGCCGAAGATCACAACGGCCGTCGAGCGCACCGGCTGGCGCTCGAGGCCGGTGACCAGCGGGTTGTCGGCGGCCTCGGGATCGATGTCTATCGCGCTCACGGCTAGATGAGTCCCTTGATGCGGGCGGTGAGCGCGCGGATCGCGTCGGCGAGGTTGCCGTCGAGCACCACACGCTCGGCGGCGAGACCGTGCGAGCGCAACGTCTGCAGGTTGCCCGCCGACGCCGCGTCGATCAGCGTCGTGAAGTCGTAGCTCGCATCCGGGATCGGGATCTGGGCCTTGGGTACGTTCACGAGCTGCAGGAAGCGCCCGTTGGGCGCACCACCACTGTGCTCCTGGCCGGTCGAATGCTGGAAGCGCGGGCCGTAGCCCCAGGTCGTCGCCATCCCCGTCTTCGCGTTGATCACCGCGCGCAGCTCGCTGACCGCGTCGTCGATGCCGGCGTTGTCGGGGCCGGCCGTCGGCAGATAGCCGAGGATCGCGACGTAGTGCGGGGGCTTGACGCCGAGCAGCTGCTTCAGCGCGCCGTCGTCGGCGGCGTCGATCTGCGGCACCGCACCGGAGTCCAGCACCTTGTTGGTGTTGTCCTTGGCCTCCTGCACGTTGGGCTGGTCGAACGGGTTGATCTCGAGCGCCCAGCCGGCGACCGCGACCGCGTACTCGGCGATGAAGAACAGCCGTCCGAGGTCGGTGCCATCACCGGTCGTGACCGTCAGCGTCGGCTGGCCGGCGTCGGTCAGCGACTCGACGAACGCGTCGAGCTCGTCGCTGGGCCTGTCACCGTTGCGCAGATACACGAACACGCGGTCATCGCCGTAGGCGCTCGGATCGCCGAGCGGCTCGTCGGCGACCGGCAGGATGCCCTTGCCGTGCTTGCCGGTCGACTCGGCGACCAGCTGCTCGACCCACAGCCCGAAGCTGTCGATCGGCTCGGAGACGATGAAGGTCAGCTTGTCGCGCCCGCGCAGCGCGAACTCACCGATCGTCGCGCCGAGCCACAGGCCCGAGTTGTCGGCCGCGGCGTTGAAGTGCGAGCAGGTCTGCTCGCCGGTCTGGGCGCTCTTCAGCAGCTCGTCGACCGGTACGCCCGCGAGCGCTGCCGGCACCATCCCGAAGTACGACAGCACCGAGTAGCGACCGCCGATGTCGCTCGGGTTCAGGAACGTCTTTCTGACCCCGTCCGCTTCCGCCCTGGCAGCCAGCGGGCTGCCAGGGTCGGTGACCACGATGAACTGTTCGGGCTTCGCCTTGGCCTTGAAGTAGTGGTAGTGCGAGGTCGTCTCGATCGTGCCGCCCGACTTCGAGGAGACGATGAACACGGTCTTCGCGAGCTCGACCGACTGCTCGATCGCGACGATCGCGTCGGGGTGGGTCGAATCGAGCACCTGCAGTCGCAGGCCCCCGGCGACGTCGCCGAACGACTGGCGGATGACCTCGGGGCCGAGTGAGGAGCCGCCCATCCCGAGCAGCACCGCGTCTGTGTAGCCCTCGGACCTGAGCTCGTCGCGCAGTGCGGTCAGCTCGGACAGGTGCTCGAGCAGCGTCTCGGTGACGTTGAGCCAGCCGAGCCGGTTCTCGATCTCGGGTACGCCGGGCCCGCCCCACAGCGCCGGATCGCGCTTCCAGATGCGCTGCGCGACGTTGTCGGCGACGGCACAGTTGACGCGCCCGGTGATGGCAGCCTCGGAAGCGGACGGCAGGCTCGCGTCGACCGTCGGCGGGCGCCCGGTGACGATCGCCGAGCGCGCCTTGTCGATCCCGGCCAGCAGCCCGTTCATCGCCTGCTCGAACAGCTTGATGCCGTCGGTCAGCAGCTGCTCGGTAACCGCGGTCATGTCGATGCCGACGGCTGCGAGCGCATTGAGCTCGGCAGTGGCGTCGATCTCGGCTGTCGCCGGGTGGGCGGGATCGATGGTTCCGTGGTCGGCGACGGCGTTGAGCGTCTGAAGCGGCATCGTGTTGACCGTGTGCGGCGCGATCAGCTGGTCGACGTAGAGCGTGTCGGGGTAGGCCGGGTTCTTGACACCGGTCGATGCCCACAGCGGCCGCTGCACGGCGGCGCCGGCGGCGGCGAGCGTCTCCCAGGCCTCACCGCTGAACAGCTCCTGGAATTTGGCGTAGGCGGCGCGCGCGTTGGCCAGTGCGGCGGTGCCCTTCAACTTCTCTGCCTCGGGACCGCCGATCGCGTCGAGCTGCTTGTCGACGAGCGTGTCGACGCGCGAGACGAAGAACGACGCGACCGAGTTGATGTCGAGCGACTTGCCGTCGGCGTGGCGGCGCTCGAGCCCGCGGATGTATGCGCGCGCGATCGCCTCGTAGGCTTCGACCGCGAACAGCAGCGTCACGTTGATGTTGATGCCGTCGTAGATCGCCTCCTCGATCGCGCCGACGCCCTCCGAGGTGCCGGGGATCTTGATCATCACGTTGGGGCGGTCGACGGCCTTCCAGTAGGTGCGGGCCGACTCGAGCGTGCCCTCGGTGTCGCGGGCCAGGTCCGGCGCAACCTCGAGTGACACGAAGCCGTCGCGGCCGCCGCTCTCCTCGTGCACCGGGGCGAGCACATCACACGCGGCCTGGACGTCGGCCACCGTCAGCGTGTCGTAGATCTGCTTGGCGCTCTTGTCCGCGCGCGCGAGCTCGGCGATCGCGTCGTCGTAGTCGGAGGTACCGAGGATCGACTTCTCGAAGATCGACGGGTTCGAGGTGACGCCGCGCAGGCTCTCCTGCTCGACCATGCGCTTGAGCTCGCCGCCGGCCACCAGTGAGCGACCGAGCTGATCGAGCCAGATGCTCACTCCGGCCTCGGTGAGCGCCTTCAGTTTCGGGTTCACATCGGCAAGAGTGCTCATTGCTTGGTCCTTTCAGTTCGACTGTGCGCGGTTGAGGGAGCGGCGCGCGGCATCGGCTACCGCCTCGCCCGTGATCCCGAAGTACTCGTAGAGCGCACCCGCCGGCGCTGACGCGCCGAAGCCTTCCATTCCGATCGTCTCCCCGAGGTCGCCCACCCAGCGGTGCCAGCCGAACGTCGTCGCGGCCTCGACAGACACTCGCGCACGAATCGCCGGCGGCAACACGCTGTCGCGATACGCCTGATCCTGATTCTGGAAGTGATCCTCACAGGGCATGCTGACAACGCGCACGCGGGTGCCGTCGGCGTCGAGCAGCGCCGCCGCGGCGACCGCGACCTGCACCTCGCTACCGGTGCCGATCAGGATCACCTGCGGATCGTCTGCGTCCTGCAGCACGTAGGCGCCGCGCTCGATCGCGTCGTCGGGGACGCTCGCGGGGTCGAGCGTCGGCACGTTCTGGCGCGAGAGGATCATCGCGATCGGATGGTCGGTCGCGTTGATCGCGTGGCGCCACGCCAGCGCGGTCTCGTTCGCGTCGCCGGGACGGATCACCGAGACGTTCGGTGTCGCGCGCAGGTGCGCGAGCTGCTCGATCGGCTGGTGCGTCGGGCCGTCCTCGCCGAGTCCGATCGAGTCGTGGGTGAACACGAAGATCGACGGCAGGCGCATCAGCGCCGCGAGCCGGATCGCGCCCTTCATGTAGTCGCTGAAGGTCAGGAAGGTCGCCCCGTAGGCCCTGAAGTTGTGCAGCGTGAGGCCGTTGACGATCGCCCCCATCGCGTGCTCGCGGATGCCGAAGTGGAGGTTGCGGCCCGCGAACCTGCCGGTGTCGACGCTGTCGGCCTCATCGATCAGGGTCAGCGTCGAAGGTGCGAGGTCGGCGGAGCCGCCGATCAGCTCGGGTACGTTCTTGGCCGCCCACTGCAGCACCGTCTCCGAGGACTTGCGCGTGGCCACGCCCTTGGCGTCGGCGTCGAACTTCGGCACATCGGCGTCCCAGTTCGGCGGGCGCTTGTTGCTCGTGATCCGCTCGAATTCGGCGGCAAGTTCCGGGAAGTCGGCCTTGTAGTGCTCGAAGCGCTCGCTCCACTCGCGCTGCTGCGCGGCGCCGCGCTCGATGCAGGTGCGGAAGTGCTTGAGCGCCTCATCGGGTACGAAGAACGGCTCGGTGCTGGGCCAGTTGTAGAAGCGCTTGGTGGCGAGGATCTCCTCATCGCCGAGCGGGCTGCCGTGGGCGCCGGCGGTGTCCTGCTTGGTCGGCGCGCCGAACGCGATATGCGTGCGCATCACGATCAGGCTGGGCTTGTCGGTGACGCCCTGCGCGGTCGCGAGCGCCTCCTCGAGGCGCGCGATCGAGATGTCCTCGCCGATGTCCTGGACATCCCAGTCGTAGGCGGCGTAACGCAGCGGCGTGTCCTCGCTCAGCGCGATCGCGGTGTCGCCCTCGATCGAGATGTGGTTGCGGTCGTAGAAGACGATCAGCTTGCCGAGGCCGAGATGCCCGGCCAGTGAGCTGGCCTCGCTGCTGATGCCCTCCTCCATGTCACCGTCGGAGGCGATCACGTAGGTGGTGTGGTTGACGACCTCATGCCCGGGGCGGTTGAAGCGCTCGGCGAGCATCCGCTCGGCGAGCGCGAAGCCGACGGCATGGCTGATCCCCTGGCCGAGCGGGCCGGTCGTCACCTCGGCACCGGGAACCTCGCGGTACTCGGGGTGACCGGGAGTCTTCGAGTGCAGCTGACGGAAGTTCTCGAGGTCCTCGAGCGTGAAGTCATAGCCGCTCAGGAACAGCGTCGAATACAGCAGCATCGACGCGTGGCCGGCCGACAGCACGAAGCGGTCACGGTCGGGCCAGTGCTCGTCGTGCGGGTTATGGCGCATCGTGCGCGTGAACAGCGTGTAAGCGATCGGCGCCAGCGCCATCGGCGTCCCGGGGTGCCCGGAATTGGCCTTCTGAACGGCATCCATCGACAGCGTGCGGATGGTGTCGATGCAGAGGTCGTCTAGGGAGAGGGCCTCGCCGGTAGCAGTCAATGCAATTACCTCGCTTGTCGCTGGTCTTTTGTCGCTGATGTCACTCAACTTGCAGCATAAACTGTCTGCGACATGCGGAAGTCACGGCCTCGTGAATCGCGTTTGCCCCGCCGCCTGGGCGCCACCGCAGGGCTGCTGACACTCGCCGGGGCCGGTGTCGCGGTCGCCTCCGAACTGCGCCACCGCCGGACCTTCGCGGCCGATCCGCAGTGGCGGCTGTTGAGCTCTCCGCTCGGCGGACATCCTGTACCGGCGCGCTCCGCCGACGGCACCGAGCTGCACGTCGAGGTGTTCGGTCCCGGCGACTCGCCGACCTTCGTGCTGATCCCGGGTTGGACCGAGGAGCTGCAGATCTTCGACCTGGTCACGCGCGAACTGCTGCGGCGCGGATTCAGGGTCGTCAGCTATGACCCGCGCGGCCAGGGCTCGAGCGGCGGCGGCCGCGAGCTCGATCAGAGCATCGAGCGCTACGCCGAGGATCTCACCGCGGTGCTGCGCGCGACCTGCGGCGGCCGTGACGACGTGATCGTCGCCGGGCACTCGATGGGCGGCATGTCATTGGTCGGGTGGGCCGAGTCGGTCGACGTGAGCGCGTTCGTGCGCGCGGTCGCGCTGGTCAGCACCGGGATGTCGGGTCTCGTCGACGACCTCGGGCTGCTGCCGGCATCGATCCCGCTGGAGACGCGGCGAGCTCTGCTGATCCCGCTGCTGGCGGGCGACCAGCCGATGATCGCCTACTCGACCCCGCTGAGCCGCGCGATCAACCGCTACGTGATGTTCGGCCCCGACGCGACGGCGGCGCACATCGCGTTCGTCGAGCCGATGATCTGGCGCATGCACGGCAAGCTGCGTGCCGCCGCCGCGGTGACGATGCGCGATCTCGACCTGTCCTCGGCGCTGGCGCGCGTGAATGTCCCGGCGCTGGTGGTCGTCGGTGATGGCGACCGGCTCACGCCGCCGGTGCATGCGCGCCGCATGGTGTCGGCGCTGCC
>DATASU010000214.1:0-6681 GCA_036269095.1 Solirubrobacteraceae bacterium | reverse complement strand
GCGCGGGCGTGTGATCGACGGGCTCGGCCGCCCCCTCGACGGCCGGGGCCCGATCCTCGCGGATCAGTGGCGCTCGACCACCGCCGCGCCACCCGACGCCTTCACCAGGCCGCGCATCTCCGAGCGTGTCGACCTCGGTGTGCGTGCGCTCGACACGCTTGTTCCCTGTGGGCGCGGCCAGCGCCTCGGCATCTTCGCCGGCTCGGGCGTGGGCAAGTCCTCGCTGATGGGGATGATCGCCCGCTCGACGACCGCCCAGGTCAACGTGATCGGTCTGGTTGGAGAGCGCGGTCGCGAGGTGCGCGAGTTCATCGAGCGCGATCTCGGCGACGCGCTCGAGCACTCGGTCGTGATCGTTGCCACCTCCGACCAGCCCGCGCTGGTGCGCATCCGTTGCGCGTTCACGGCCACCACGATCGCCGAGTACTTCCGCGACCAGGGCAACGACGTGATGCTGATGATGGACTCGGTCACGCGCTTTGCGATGGCCCAGCGCGAAGTCGGGCTGGCGATCGGCGAGCCGCCGGCAACGCGCGGCTACACCCCCAGCGTGTTCGCACTGCTGCCGCGGCTGCTCGAGCGTGCCGGCACGAGCCCCAAGGGCTCGATCACCGGTCTCTACACCGTGCTGGTCGACGGCGACGACATGAACGAGCCGATCGCCGACGCGGTGCGCTCGATCCTCGACGGTCACATCGTGCTGACCCGTTCGCTTGCCCACTCCGGCCACTACCCGGCGATCGACGTGCTGCAGAGCGTGTCGCGCCTGGTCGGTGAGATCGTGACCCCGGACGTGCAGGCCGCAGGCCAGCAGGTGCGCGCGGCACTCGCCGCCTACCGCGACAAGGAGGACCTGATCTCGATCGGCGCCTACCAGCGTGGCAGCGACCCACTGGTCGACCTCGCGATCGATCAGCGCCCGGCGATCAACGCGTTCCTGCGCCAGCGCGTCGACGACCCGACGGTCGCCGTCGAGGCCGACGGGCGGCTGCTCGGCATCGGCGGTGCGCTCGGCGTCGAGCCGCAGGCACCACCGCCGGCCGACGAGTTCGTGAGCCCCGATGTCCAGACCGCGTCGCCGGCCGGTGGCCCCAGCGCGATCCCATCACTGAGCCTCGCATGAGACCGCCCTCCCAGTCCTCAAGTTCTCCGAGCTCCTGCCGATCAAGATGAGCATGAACGGTCCCTCGTACCGATTTCGGCTGGAACGCGTGCGCGCGCTTCGGGAACGCCGTGAAGAGCAGGTGAAGCAGGAATTCGCCGTCGCACTTCAGGCGCGTCAGCGCTCGCTCGACGAGGTGGCCCGGACCAAGTCCCGTATCGGCGAGGCACGTGGCGCACAGCTCACCGCGGCCGCCGATGATCTGCGGGCGCATCAGTCTTATCTCGAACGGCTCGAGCACGCGCTCGAGCTGGAGCTCCAGGAGCTCGCCCGTCGCGAGGTCGAGCTCTCCGAGCGCCGCGTCGAGCTGACCAAGGCTTCACAGGACCTCGAGGCACTCGAGCGTCTGAAGGAGAAGGGCCTGGACGATCACAACCGTGAGGCGGCCAGGGTCGAGCAGAACATGCTCGACGAAATTGCCGGCAATGGACACTGGAGGCGAGCCGCATGACACCACCCGCGGTGGCACCCCCCGCTCCGGTCAGCGCGCCGCAAACAGCGGCACCGCCCGGAGGCGGGACTCCAAGCAGCTCCTCTTCAAGTGGGGGCTTCGGAGAAATTCTCGATTCGGCCCGGACCGCAGTTGCGGAAGGCCAGAAGGACACCGGTAAGAACGCCGGCAGCCAAGCAAGCAACAGCAGGTCGTCGTCCTCGCAGACGACCAAGACGTCGCAGACCACGAAAGCCGCGCAGACGCCCACGGGCGCTGACGTGATCGCGGCTGCCGCGGCCTTCCTGAGCGGGCAGACGCCGGTTCAGAAGACCGCCGACAGCACCAAGGCCAAAGCCGCTGGATCGGCCACGGACGCGACCGGCAGGAGTGCTGCCGCCACAACTGGCTCAAAGTCCGCAGCCGATGCGCAGGCCGACTCCACGGCGCCGGGTACCAAGGCCGATGCCGGCAGCGATCAGGCGGCCACTCACACAGATTCCGCCGACACGGCGGCAGCAGACGCGGCTCAGGCGCTGGCTCAGGCCACGGCTGAGAAGAGCACCGGAGCAAAGCCGGAGTCGAAGACGACGACGGCGACCGCTCCTGCGAGCGCGGGCACCTATAAGCCTCAGGCTGCGGCTACGGCAAACGCGGAGGCGCAGTCAAGCGCCGATGCGGCGTCGCAGGCTGAGGCTGGTGCCGACGCGCAGGCTGCGGCCACCGCATCCAAGCAGGATTCCAAGCAGCTGCCGGCCAAGGATGGCTCCGACACCAAGCAGCCGGTCACGGCCGTCGTCGCCGACGCCGCCAAGCCCGCAACCACGCAGGCCCAGCCGCAGAGCGCGACGCAGAGCTCGACCGCGGCCAACGGCCAGGCTCAGCAGCAGAGCGAGACCGGTGCTCACACGGGCAACGGATCGGGCGGCCACTCCGGCACTCCGGGACAGCCGGACACCGGCACCGCCGCGACAGCGACGTCGAGCAGCACAAGCAACTCGCCAACAGCCGGCAGCTTCTCGCTCGAGCAGGCCGCTAGCAGTCAGGCGACGAGCGGCGCTCACCAGGCGGCCACCGCGGCCGAGCACAGCATCACTCGCAGCGGCGTGAGTCTCTCGGAGGCCGTCGACGCCGTCAAGGCGACTTTCACGGCCGCCAACCAGGCCGGCGTCTCGTCGGCGCGGATCTCGCTCTCGCCCGACTCGCTCGGCGGCATCAAGATCTCGCTCTCGCAGACCCCGGACGGCCTGATCGCACGGGTGGCGACCGACCACCCGGAGGCCGCCGCGACCCTGCAGCAGAGCGCCGCAGAGCTCAAGCGCTCGCTTGAGGACAGTGGCGTCTCGGTGCTGCGCCTGGACATCGGCAGCTCGGGGCAGCAGAGCCTCGGCAGCTTCTCCGGCTCGGCCGGCGACGGCTCACAGGCCGGCTCGGGCTCCGGCTCGACCAGCGCCCAGGCCGACGGCGGTGAGACCGACTCCACGTCAACTCCGATCGAGCAGACGCTCGAGCTTTCAAGTGGCTCGCTCGTCAACGTGCTCGCATGAGCTGAAAGGTAGATCGATGAGTTCAGCATCCACAATCGCAACCAACACCTCAGGTCAGACCGAGACGGGCACGTCGGGTTCGAGCATCAGCAACAACAGCTCGACGTCACTCAGCTCAACCGAGTTCCTGAACCTGATGATGGACGAGCTCGAAAATCAGAATCCACTGGATCCGTCGTCGAGTGACCCGACGCAGTACCTGACGGAGCTCGCGCAGATGACCTCGGTCGAGCAGGAGACGGACACCGCTCAGAACACCGAGGACACCGCACAGGCACAGTCGGTCAGTCAGGCCGTCGGTCTGATCGGCGACTCGGTCACCTACACCGACCAGTCGACCGGGGACTCCGTCACCGGCACCGTCAGCAGCGTGCAGATCACGAGCTCCGGCCCGACGATGACGGTCAACGGCGTCACCGGCGTGCTGCTCAGCTCGGTCACAAACGTGACGCAGCAGGACAGCTCGAGCACGACGAGCACGACCACAGACTCGAGCGACTCGAGCGACTCCAGCGGCTCAACCGGAAGTGGGTCGTGAGCGATCTGATCAACAACGCAGCGCTGATCCCGCCCGGAACGGCGGTCGGTGCTCCGACCCCCCCGACGCCGGCGGAGACCTCGTCCTCGCAGGCAGCGGTCAGCGGCCCCTCGTTCGCGGATGTACTCGCGCAGCAGAGTGCCGGCGGCAGCGCTCCGACGTTCTCCAAGCACGCCTTGGATCGCCTTTCGAGGCGCGGAGTGGACATGAACGCGCAGACGCTCGGGCGTCTGACCGAAGGAATCCAGCGTGCCGCCAGCAAAGGCTCGAACAACTCAGTGGTGATGGTCGACGGGACGGCGTTCGTCGCCTCCGTCAAGAACAACACCGTGATCACCGCGGTGACCCCCGAAGCCATGAAGTCTCATGTCTTCACGAATATCGACAGCGCCGTGATCGCCTAGGCGTCACGGATCGACAACAAACTAGAAAAGCGAACGCGGCCGGACCTCCTCGAGGAAGCCGCTCAAAGGAGTGATGTACAGATGATGCCCGCAATGTACGCCGCGATCAGCGGCCTCGAGGCTCACCAGCAGATGCTCAACGTCACGGCCAACAACCTGGCCAACGTCGACACGATCGGTTACAAGGCGCAGAGCACGACGTTCGAGTCGGAGCTCTCGCAGTTGATCTCCGGCGGCTCCTCGCAAACCGCCTCCAACGGCGGTTCCAACCCGGAGCAGGTCGGACTCGGCGTGCAGGTCGGCTCGATCGATCAGAACATGGGTGCCGGCTCGTTCCAGAGCACCGGCAACGCGCTCGACGTGGCGCTGCAGGGCGACGGCTTCCTGGTCGTCGGCACGAGCACCGCGGCACCGACCGCCCCGACCGCCGGCACCTACGAGCCTGCACTGGCCTCGGCCGGCAACGCCGTTGCGATCAACTCCAACAGCACCGGCGCCGGTGTTACGGCATCCGGTCTGCCGACCGACGTCAGCTATACGCGCGCCGGCAATCTGACCACCGACGCCCAGGGCTTCCTGACGACCGCCAGCGGTCAGTACGTGATCGGCTACGCGACCCCACAGGCGGCTGCGCAGACCGACGCCCCCGGCAGCGCCGCCGCGCAGACGTCGACCGGCTCGACCTACCTGTACATTCCGCCGGGATCGACCAACATCTCGATCGGTCAGAGCGGCGCGGTCACCTATACCGACAACGACCCGACCGACACCAACTACGGCCAGACCTGCACCGCGGGTTACATCGCCGTCGCCGCGTTCCCGAACGAGGCCGGCCTCACCCGTGACGCCGGCACCGCCTGGACTGCATCGCCCAACTCGGGCAACGCCAGCTACGGCACGCCCGACAGCGGCGCCTTCGTCAACACCCAGACGATCTCCGGCGAGCTCGAGCAGTCGAACGTCGACATGGCGAGCGAGTTCACCAACATGATCGAGGCCGAACGCGGCTACCAGGCCAACTCGAGTGTGATCAGCACCGCCGACCAGATGATGCAGACCCTGATCCAGATGGCGGGCGCATAAACGCGCGGCTGAACAGCCGATAAGCGGAGATTAGGGGGCGGCGTTCGCACTTCGACGTCGCCCCTTGTCATTATGTGCGCGCACCCCCACCCCGAGTCCCAGTGAAGAGGACGCATGCGATGATCTCGCTGCACCGCATAGGCCATCAGGCCGAGGAGTTTCACCTCAACCCGGATCTGGTGGTCACGGTCGAGGCCAACCCCGACACCGTGATCACGCTCACCACGGGCACCAAGATCGTCGTCGCCGAGTCGCCGGAGCGGGTCGTCGCGGAGATCCGCACGTACCGCGTCGACGTGCTCTCGGGCGCGCTCAGCAGGCGCCGTCAGGAGGGTGCTCAACCGCATGGTGTGCACGCGCGGCGCGCCGCCCAAGGGCTGCTGCTGTCAATCGATCGCGGCGACACCGAGGCCGCGCCCGAACCGCCCGACGAGCCCGCCTGACGCACCCGCATAACCCGCACCGGGCCTAGAGTCCGGAATCCGGCGTGGCAACACACCTGGGTTTGTGACGTTACGCACGTGCGCTGCGGCTGACGTCCAGCCGCATTGAAGGAATCGGCCGGGCTGGCCGATGAAGGGCATATGAAGCTCTCAACCGGCCTCTGTATCGCCATGGCATTCGGCGGCATCCTGATGGGTGCGCTGATGGGAGGCACCAGCCCGGCGTCGTTCATCGACATTCCCGCGCTGCTGATCATCTTCCTCGGCACCCTCGGCACCACCGGAGCCAGCGTCGGCCCAGAGACGCTGAGCAACATCGTTCCGCTCTACAAGGTCGCGCTCAAGACCAAGGCTCCGGCCGTGGGCGAGCGCGTCGCGCTGTTGGTCTCGCTCGCCGAGCAGGCCCGTCGTGAGGGCCTGCTGGCACTCGACGAGCGCGTCAACCAGATCGATGACGAGTTCACCCGCAAGGGGCTGCAGCTGGTCGTTGACGGAATCGACCCAGATCTTGTTCGTGACGTGCTCGAAGCCGAAATTGACGGCATGATCGCCCGTCACCACCACGGCGCCGCGATGTTCCAGAAGGCCGGCGGCTTCGCCCCGACGATGGGCATCGTCGGCACCGTCATGGGCCTCGTGCACGTGCTCCAGAACCTGTCGGCGCCATCCACCCTCGGCCCCGCGATCTCCAGCGCGTTCGTCGCCACGCTGCTCGGCATCGGTTCGGCCAACGTCATCTATCTTCCGATCGCCGGCCGCCTCGAGGGTCTCTCCAAGGCCGAGGTCGAGCTGCGCACACTGACCCTTGACGGCATCCTCGCCGTGCAGGCCGGCGACAACCCCCGCGTCGTCGCCGAGAAGCTCAACTCCTACATCGCACCGATCGATCGCGTCACCGAAGAGGAGGCGCCGGCGGCCGAAGGCGGTCAGCAGCGTGAGCGTGCCGAGGCGGCCTGATGTCATCCCGGGGCGGATCACGCCGGCGCGGAGGTCACGGCGGCGGCGAGGAGGAGGGCGGCGGCGAACGCTGGCTGCTCACCTACTCCGACATGATCACGCTGCTGTTGGCGCTGT
>DATASU010000213.1:0-5828 GCA_036269095.1 Solirubrobacteraceae bacterium | reverse complement strand
CGGGGAGGGCTTGCGGGTCACGCTCATCTCGAGCGCGTAGTGCGACATCTCCTCCTGCCGCGCCCCGACGAGGTAGCCCTGGTCGTCCTCGGGCAGGTGCTTGAAGAACGGCGCCTTGTTGATGATGTTGGTGTAGGTGGTGACCGCCAGCGCCTCGGCGATCTGTGCCGCTCCGACGATGGCCACATCGCCCGAGGTCACGCCCCCACCCTTGGCGGCGGCGAACGCCGGCGCGAGCAGGCCCATCCCTGAAACTCCGGCTACCACTCCGGCGCCGGCGGTGGCGCCCCGTCGCAGGAACTGCCTGCGGTCTGTACCGGCCTGTTGCTGCACTGCGGACATGAGCGAGTCTCCCTTCCCGAAAACTCAGAGGTGAGGTTGATCACCGCCTCATACGGAGGGAGTGGCGCGCCGGATCACCGGCGGGTCAGCGGGTGCGGCAACGTTGTGGAAACGGTTTGCCAACGCGTCAATGACAGCTTTCCGGTGCGTGGCCAACCGGGGGCCGCGGACCACGAGCAAGCAGCGGCGCTCCACCAGGTTCGCCGTCCAAGCCAAAGGCCGTAACGACCAGTTCATGACGAACCCGATCACCGGAGAGCACAGCAGGGTCGCCTTTTGCGAGTGCGGGGCGCAACTCGCAGGCAACAGTCGGGGGCAGCTCTTTGATGCGGCACAGGCTCACCTCGCCCATCACCATCCCGAGCTCCTGGGGGCGCTAGGCCTCGAGGTGGTGCAGCAGATGGTTGAGGAACGTCCGGGGGCCGTCAACGCCTGACGCGGGCGGCACAACTGCCGCCCGCCAGGCGCTGACGTAAGAAACCGCCACGCGCGGGCCGGTTCATGCTGAACTGTGCGTAAGACACCGCGCACAGAAGGAGGCGAGCCGGGATGAAGACCGCCGACCAGAACAACGTGTTCGCGATCGTCCTGGCCGGGGGCGAGGGCAAGCGATTGTCGCCGCTCACGCTCGACCGGGCCAAGCCCGCGGTGCCGTTCGGCGGCAACTACCGCCTCATCGACTTCGCCCTCTCCAACCTCGTCAACGCCGGCTACCGGCGAGTCGTGGTGCTCACGCAGTACAAGAGCCACTCGTTGGACCGCCACATCTCCACCACGTGGCGCCTGTCTCCGCTGCTGGGCAACTACGTTGCCCCGGTGCCGGCCCAGATGCGCCGCGGTCCGTACTGGTTTCAGGGCTCGGCCGATGCGATCCACCAGAACCTCAACCTGCTGCGCGACGAGCGCCCCGACGTCGTCATCGTCTTCGGTGCGGACCACATCTATCGCATGGACCCCGAGCAGATGGTGCGCCAGCACGTCGAGTCCGGCGCCTCGGTGACGGTGGCGGCCATCCGCGTGCCGATCGAGCAGGCCGACCAGTTCGGGGTGATCGAGACGCACGCCGGCAGGCTCGAGATCTCCGCCTTCCGCGAAAAGCCGAAGGACGCCACCGGGCTGCCCGATTCCCCGAACGAGGTCTACGCCTCGATGGGCAATTACGTGTTCGATGCCGAGCGGCTGATCGAGATCGTCTCGGAGGACGCGCAGGACGCCGATTCGGTGCACGACCTCGGCGGCAGCATCATTCCGCTGCTGGTCTCGCGGGGCCAGGCCGAGGTCTATGACTTCGCCGGCAACGTCGTCCCGGGCGCGACCGATCGCGACGCCGGCTACTGGCGCGACGTCGGCACGCTCGACGCGTTCTACGACGCGCACATGGACCTGATCTCGGTCTCGCCGATCTTCAACCTCTACAACATGGAGTGGCCGATCCTGACGATGCCCGAGCCGCTGCCACCGGCGAAGTTCGTGTTCGCCGAGGACGAGCGCATGGGTCACGCGCTCGACTCGATGGTGTCTCCGGGCGTGATCGTCTCCGGCGCGACGGTCGATCATTCGGTGATCTCCTCACGCGTGCACCTGCACGCGCGCTCGCTGGTGACCGACTCGGTGCTGTTCTCGGGCATCGAGGTCGGCGGCGGTGCGATCGTGCGTCGCGCGATCGTCGACAAGGACGTGGTGATCGAGCCGGGGGCGCGCATCGGCGTCGATCCTGACGAGGACCGCAAGCGCTTCACGGTGTCGGCCGGCGGCATCGTCGTGGTGCCGAAGGGAACGCGCGTGACCGCCGGCGCAGGCTCGTGAGCGCTCGCCGGGTCGCGCTGCTCACGCGTGAATACCCGCCGGATGTCTACGGCGGAGCCGGCGTGCACGTCGAGTACCTCGCGCGCGAGCTGCGCGAGCTCGTGGAGCTCAACGTGCACTGCTGGGGCGCGCCGCGCGCGGACCCGCAGGTTCACAGCTACAACGCGTGGGACGCGCTGGCCGGCGGCGCGCCCGAGCTCGCGGCGCTGCAGGCGATGTCGATCGATCTGCTGATGGCGGCTCGGGTCAAGGACAGCGACCTTGTCCACAGCCACACCTGGTACGCCCAGTTCGCGGGCCATCTGGCGAAGCTGATCCACGGCCTCCCGCACGTCGCAACCGTGCACTCGCTCGAGCCGCTACGGCCCTGGAAGGCCGAGCAGCTCGGCGGCGGCTACGCGCTTTCGAGCTTCTGCGAGCGCGCCGCGCTCGAGGGCGCCGACGCGGTCATCGCCGTCTCGCAGGGCTCGCGCAGCGACATCCTCGACTGCTATCCGGCGCTCGATCCCGACCGCGTGCGGGTGGTGCTCAACGGCATCGACACCGACGAGTACCGGCCCGACCCCGGCACCGACGTGCTCGAGCGCCTGGGCGTCGACCCGGCACGCCCGACGGTGATCTTCGTCGGGCGCATCACCCGCCAGAAGGGTGTCGCCCACCTGATCAGGGCCGCCGCCGACTTCGCGCCCGCGGCGCAGCTGGTGCTCTGCGCCGGGGCACCCGACACGCCCGAGATCGGAGCCGAGGTTGCGGCGCTGATCCGCGCGCTGATGGCCCACCGCGACGGCGTCGTCTGGATCGATCAGATGCTCCCCAAGCACGAGGTGATCCAGCTGCTGAGCCACGCGACCGTCTTTGCCTGCCCGTCGATCTACGAGCCGCTGGGGATCGTCAACCTCGAGGCGATGGCCTGCGAGACCGCGGTGGTGGCGAGCGCCACCGGCGGGATCGTCGAGGTCGTCGTCGACGAGCAGACCGGACTGCTGGTGCCACTCGAGCAGGCGCCGGGGTCGATCGACCCGATCGACCCCGAGGGCTTCGCGGCGGCGTTCGCCGCGCGCGTCAACCGCCTGCTGGCCGATCCGCAGCTCGCGCGCGAGATGGGACACGCCGGCCGCCAGCGGGCGATCGACGAATTCGGCTGGCGCGGGATCGCCGAGCAGACGCTCGCGGTCTACGCGTATGCGGCAGCCAACCAGCGCTGACTACAGGCCGCCGAGCAACCGCGTCAGCGCCGCCTTGTAGGACCCGAGCGCTGCCCGTCCGAGATGCGTGAGCGCGACCGACGTCTGCGAGCTCCCGCCGTTGCCGGTCTTGGTCGTGGCCAGGTAATCCGCGTCCTCGAGCTTGCGCAGATGCGTGATCAGGTTGCCCGGCGTCAGCCCGATCATCTCCTGCAGCCGGCTGAATGACAGCGCGTCGCCGTCATCGAGCTCGGCCAGCGTGACGACGATCCGCAGCCGCGCGGGGACGTGGATCAGCGGGTCGAGCGCCTCGACGCTCATCGCCGGTTGAGCCACGACTGCACGGCCGCCTGCGCGACAAAGATCCCGAAGCCGCCGAACGCGACCGTCTCCCAGACGCCAACCGGACCGGCGAACGTCGCGGCGCCGCCGAGCAGCATCAGGCAGGCACCGACGCCGCACAGCGTCCAGTCCTCCTGCATCGCCGCGTACGCGCCGGCGAGCGCGCCGACGACCAGCAGCGGGCCGCTCGCCGCCCAGGTCCCGTACGCGGTGCCGTCGCCGACACCGGCGTGAGCCATCGCGCCCTCCACCATGAACACGGCCGCGTAGCCGGCGACGAGCAGCAGCCCCATCGCACGGCGGCGCTGCAGCGAGCGGCCGCTGACGCCGGCGAGCGAGCGACCGAGCAGCACGACCGTCACCAGCACCGCGGCGCCGAGGACTCCGATCACCGCGACCAGTGCCGGTCCGGTGGGGCCTTTGTACGGATGCTGGCCCCGCACCGAGATCCAGAGAATCCCGTAGATGACCAGCACGACCACCGCGCGCACCAGCGCGAGCGTGGGCGTTCCAACCTGGAAGGCCCGGTGGGCGCTTGCGCGCGTCTGCTCGAGCAACGCCGCGGCGCTGCTCGGATCGAGCCGTTCCTCCAGCTCGGGGCCGTGTGCTTCCACGTCTGCGGTGCCATTCATCTCCGTCCTCCTTCGATCAGCCGCCACTCGGGAACGGGCGACTTTGTGCGACAAAGTTACCCTACTTTGCCACACAAAGTCAAGGGCCGGAGATGAACTACACCACCGGCTCCGCCGCCACCCCCGGCGTGGCCTCGAACACGACCTCACCGTCGAGCGCCTCGACGGTGACCCGATCCCCGTCGACGAAACGGCCCTCGAGGATCGCCAGCGCGAGCGGATCGATCAGCCGCTTCTGGATCACGCGCTTGAGCGGCCGCGCGCCGTAGGTCGGGTCATAGCCGAGGTTGCCCAGCAGTGTCTTGGCCTCGTCGCTCAAAACCAGCGTGATCCCGCGCTCGGCGACCCGCGCCACGACCTGCGCGACCTGCAGCTCGACGATCTCGGAGAGCTGCTCACGACTCAACGCGTGGAACTCGACGATGTCGTCGAGGCGGTTGATGAACTCCGGCTTGAAGTGACCCTCGGCGCCGGCACGGCCGCCGGCGATGTTCGAGGTCATGATCAGCACGACGTTCTTGAAGCTGACGGTGCGACCCTGGCCGTCGGTCAGGCGGCCGTCGTCCATCACCTGCAGCAGCGTGTTGAAGACGTCGGGATGCGCCTTCTCGATCTCGTCGAGCAGCACGACCGCGTAGGGCCGGCGGCGGACCGCCTCGGTCAGCTGGCCGCCCTCGTCGTAGCCGACGTAGCCGGGGGGCGCGCCGACCAGCCGTGAGACCGCGTGGCGCTCCATGTACTCGGACATGTCGATCCGCACCATCGCCTCGGGCGAGTCGAACATGAACTCGGCGAGCGCGCGTGCAAGCTCGGTCTTGCCGACGCCGGTCGGCCCGAGGAACAGGAACGTTCCGATCGGGCGGTCCGGGTCCTGCAGCCCGGCGCGCGAGCGTCGCAGCGCGCTGGCGACGGCGCTGACCGCGTCGTCCTGGCCGATCACGCGCTCGTGCAGCCGCGCCTCCATGTTGACGAGCTTCTCGATCTCGCCCTCGAGCAGCCGCGAGACCGGGATCCGCGTCCACTTGGCGACGACCTCGGCGATGTCATCGGCGTCGACCTCTTCTTTGAGATAGCGATGCTCTCCGCCGCTGGCCCGCTGGCCAGCGGCCTCGTCTTCGCGCTGCTCAGCTTCCTCGAGTCGCTTGGTCAGATCCGGGATCAACCCGTACTGCAGCTCGGCGGCGCGCTCGAGGTCACCGGCGCGACGCGCCTGGTCGAGCTCGACGTTCGCCTGCTCGAGCTTCTCCTGGAGCGCGGCGACGGCGCCGATCGACTGCTTCTCCTGCTGCCACTCGGCGTGCATCCCGGCCGACTGCTCGCGCTCCTCGGCGAGCGTCTGCTCGAGCTGCTCGCGGCGGGCGGCGGTGCCGCTGTCATCGGACTCGGGGCTGCCGAGCGACTGCAGCTCGATCTCGAGCTGCAGGATGTGGCGGTCGACCTCGTCGATCTCGGTCGGCTTGGAGTCGATCTCCATGCGGATCTGCGACGCGGCCTCATCGACCAGGTCGATCGCCTTGTCGGG
>DATASU010000212.1:0-28119 GCA_036269095.1 Solirubrobacteraceae bacterium | reverse complement strand
GATCCCCGCGATCATCTCCGGGTTCTCGCTCCCCGACGCGCAGATCCACGCACCCAACGAGAACATCCTCGCCCGCTACATCCCGCTGGGGATCGAGACCGCCAGGGCACTGTTCGAGGATCTAGGCAAGCTCTGACTGGGCCGGAAGGCACCATCTAAGGCGTGCCGCTCAATCTCGTTCTCGGACCCGCCAACGCCGCCAAGGCGGGCGAGGTGCTGGGCGCCTACGCGCTGGCGGCGCAGCGCGATGCGCTGCTGGTGGTGCCGACGGCGGCCGACGTGGCGTACTACGAGCGCGAGCTGGCGGCGCCCGGCGTGACGCTGGGGCGGGCATCGACGTTCTCGGGCCTGCTCGACGAGGTCGCGCTGCGCACGCGCTACCGCCGCCAGCGCGTGACGCCGCTGCAGCGCGATCGCGTGCTGCGCCGCGCGATCGCGTCACTGCGGCTCGAGACACTGGCGCCGGCGGCTGCCGGCATCGGCTTTGCGCACGCGGCGCGGCGGCTGATCATCGAGCTCGAGCAGCAGCGCGTCGATCCGGCGCGGTTTGCGCAGGCGCTGAAGAGTTGGTCGGCCGCTCAGGCGCAGCGCGCGGAGTACGCGCGTGAGCTGGCCGCGATCTACCGCCGTTACCGCGACGAATTGGAACGGCTCGAGCGGGTCGACAGCGAGACGTTCGCCTGGGGCGCTCTCGATGCGCTGCGCGAGTCGCCCGAGAGCTGGGGTGCGACACCCGTCTTCCTGTACGGCTTCGACGACCTCACGCCAATCGAGCTCGACGCGGTCGAGACGCTGGCGCGCCAGGCCGGCGCGGCCGTCACCGTGTCGCTCACCTATGAGCCCGATCGGCCGGCGCTGGCGGTACGCGCGAGCGTCGTCGAGGAGCTGCGCGCGCTCGCCGAGTCGGTGACGCAACTGCCCGCGCTCGACGAGTACTACGCCTCCGACTCGCGCGCGCCGCTGCACCATCTCGAGCGCCACCTGTTCGAACCCGACCCGCCCGTGATCGAACCCGTTGATGCCGTGACGCTGATGGAGGCCGGGAGTGAGCGCACCGAGGCCGAGCTGGTTGCCGCCGAGGTGCTCGCGGCGTTGCGCGACGGCGTCGACAGCGCCGATCTGGTCATCGTGTGCCGGTCGCTCGCGCACTCGGCCGACGTCTTCGAGCGCGCGCTCGCGCGGTTCGGCGTTGCCTGCACGAGCGCGCGGGTGGTGCCGCTCGGGCACACCACGCTGGGGCGCGCGCTGCTCGGGCTGGTGCGCTACGCGCTGTTGCCCGGCTCACAGCGCGACGCCGGGGATCTGCTCGCCTATCTGCGTCATCCCGGGGTTGCCGACAACCCCGACGACGTCGACCGCTTCGAGCTGCGCGTGCGCCGCCAGGGCGGCCGCGTCGCGGCGGCGCTGCGCGCCAGTGGCACGACGCTGGGGGCGGCGTTTGCCGAGATCGAGCGGCTGCGCCTGGCATCCGAGCGGTTCGAGGCCGTCGCCGAGAGCACGCGCAGCCTGATTGCGGCACCGCACCGTGGGCAGGCGCCGCTGCTCGGTGCTGCCGAACGGCTCGATGCGCGCGCCGCGTCGGTGGTGTTCACGGCACTCGACGAGCTCGGGCAGCTCGACGAGGGGCGCCTCGCCGCAGCCGAGCTGGTCGAGCTGCTCGAGGGGCTACAGGTGCCTGTCCATGGCACGGCCGCCCCGGGCGAGGTGTTGGTAGCCGAGCCGCTGGCGATCCGTGCCCGTCGCTTCCGGCGTGTGTTCGTGACGGGGCTGTGCGAGGGCGAGTTCCCGAGCGCCCAGGCCACGAGTGGTGATCCGTTCCTCGACGACGAGCGGCGGCGCGAGCTGGCGCTGTCAACCGGGCTGGTGCTGGCGCAGGCGGCCGACCCGCTCGATCGCGAGCGCTACCTGCTCTACGCGTGCGTGTCGCGCGCGACCGAGCGGGTCACCTTCAGCTACCGCAGCTCCGACGAGGACGGCAATGTCGTGATCGCGTCCCCGTTCCTCGACGACATCGCGGAGCTGTTCCCGGAGCACTGGCGGGAGCGGCGCAGCAGGCGTCTGCTGGCGGATGTGGCGTGGAGCGTCGCGCAGGCGCCGACCGAGCGCGACCGTCTGGTCGCGGCCACGTTCGAGCGCTCGGCCGGCGGAGCTGGTGGATCCGGGCAGGGAGCGGCAGCCGGCGGCGAGCCGCCGGCGACTCGCGTTCTGTCCGATCAGGCGCTCAGCCATGTGCGCCATCGTGAGGTGGTGTCGGCGGGGGCGATCGAGAAGTTCGCCTCATGCCCGGTGCGCTGGCTGGTCGAGAGTCAGCTGAATCCCGACCTGCTCGAGCCCGAAGCCGATCCACTGGTCCGCGGCTCGTTCATCCACGTCGTGCTCGAGCGCGTGTTCTCACGGCTCGGGCAGGCGTTGACGTCGGAGTCACTGGCGCCCGCCGAGCGGTTGCTGTCCGAGGAGATGCGCGGCTCCGCCGCGGCCGAGCATCGCTCGAAGCTGGCGATTGATCAGGCCACCGAGGTGCGCGCCGCGATCCTGCGCGGGATCGAGGCCGAGCTGCTGCGCTACCTGCGCCAGGAGGCCGCCGACGGCAGCGCCTGGCCGCCGGCCGTCACCGAGTTCCGCTTTGGGCTCGACGGCGATGGTGAGGATGCCGTGGGACCGGTCGAGCTCACCGCGAGCGACGGCGAACATGCACGGCTGCACGGGATCGTCGACCGCATCGACGCCGATCCAGGCAACTCCGAGCGCGTGATCGTGCGCGACTACAAGAGCGGCAGCAAGCGCGAGACCTGGCCATCGGCGCGCTGGGTCAGCGACAACCAGGTTCAGGTCGCGCTGTACATGATCGCGGTGCAGCGACTGCTCGGGGTAGAGGCCGTCGCCGGCTTCTACCAACCGCTGGCGGGTGAGGATCTGCGCCCGCGCGGGGTCTATAGCGAAGGCGTCGAGGTCGGATCGGGAGTGGTGGCGCGTGACGGCGTGCCGGCCGAGGAGCGCGAGCGGCTGCTGGACGAGATCGAGGATCAGGTGGTGGCGCTCGCGGTGACCCTGCGCCGCGGCGAGCTGACGCCGTGCCCGGACAGCTGCACGCCGGACGGCACCTGCCGCTACCCCGGGATCTGCTGGGCGGCCCGGTGATGCAGTTCACGCACGAACAGACGCTCGCGATCGAGCGCCGCCGGGGCGAGTTGCTGCTCGATGCCGGAGCCGGCAGCGGCAAGACCTCGGTGCTGGTCGAGCGCTTCGCCCGTGCCGTCCACGAGGACGGGATCGGCGTCGGCCAGATCCTCACGATCACGTTCACCGAGAAGGCCGCGGCCGAGCTGCGTGAGCGCATCCGCCTGCGCCTGCGCGATGCCGGCCTGGACGAGGCCGCACGCGCGACCGAGGGCGCCTGGATCTCGACGATCCACGCGTTCTGCGCGCGGATCCTGCGGACGCATGCGCTCGACGCGGGACTCGACCCCGAGTTCAACGTGATCGATGAGCGCGAGACCGCGCCGTTGCGCCGCGCCGCGCTCGATGCCGCGCTGCAGACGGCGGCGCAGACAGCGGACGGCTCGGACCTGATCTCGGCGTTCGGGCCGGGGACGCTGCGCGGCACGATCGCCTCGACCTACTCCGAGCTGCGCGCGCGTGGTGCCTTGGAACCTGCCCTGCCGGCCGCGCCCGAGCCGCCGAATCCGCTCGACCTGCGCAGCGCCTGCCTGCTGGTCGAGGATCTGGCGTTGGTGCTGCAGCGCGAGCTCGGCGCCGGCAAGGATCCGGGCCGGCGCGTGCTCGACGCGATCGACATGCTCGAACGGGCGCCTGAGATCCTCGAGTCGGGCCGCCCGTGGCCGGGCCAGCTCGAGCGCCTGCGGCTCGGCAACAACGCGGGCGCGCTCAAGAGCCAGGCCTGCGAGGACTACCGCGACGCACTCGAGGAACTCGAGCAGATGGCTGCGGAGACGGCGGTGGTCACCGCGCGCGACGCCTTCGACACGCTGCTGCGCGAGTACGGACGCCGCTACACCGAGCTCAAGCGGCGCCGCTCGGCGCTCGACTTCGGCGACCTCGAGCTGCTCGCGCGTGAGCTGCTGCGCAGGCCGGAGATCGGCAACCGCTACCGCGAACGCTTCACCCGCGTGATGGTCGACGAGATGCAGGACACCAACAGCGTGCAGCTCGAGCTGATCGACCTCGTGACCCAGCTCGATCTGGTGATGGTCGGCGACGCACAGCAGTCGATCTATGGCTTCCGGCACGCCGACGTCGAGCTGTTCGAGCAACGTGGACAGCGGCTCGAGGCGATCGGCGCGCGGGCCTCGCTTGCGACCAACTTCCGTTCGCGCGCCGAGATCCTCGGCGCCCTCAACGGGGCGTTTGCCGCGGCGCTGGGCGAGGCGTACCGGCCGTTGACGCCGGGCCGTGCCGATGCGCCCTCACCGGAGCCGCTCGTCGAGCTGATCATCGCCGACCGTGATGGCGCGCCGCCCGAGCCCGACCCATCGGTCGAGCAGCTGGCGGCGCCGTGGCGCGTGGCCGAGGCGCGCGCGCTGGCCGCGCGCGTGCGCGAACTGATTGCCGGCGGGCAGGCGCGGGCGGCCGACGTCGTGGTGCTGCTGCGCGCGACCACCGACATGCACGTCTACGAGCAGGCGCTCGAGGCCGCCGGCGTGCCGACCTACGTGATCGGCGGGCGTGGCTATTGGTCGCATCCGCAGGTGATCGAGCTCGTGTCCTACCTGCGGGCGCTGGCGAACCCGCTGGACACCGACGCGCTTTACGGCGTCTACGTGTCACCGCTCTGCGGTCTCTCGCTGGACGGCCTGGTGCTGGTGGCCGCGGGTGCCGAGGGTGAGCTGGCCGAAGACGACCGGCGGGCGCTCCAGGAATTCGACACGTGGTTCCGTGGTGAGCGGCGCGCCGCCGCCTGGCTCGGGCCGGAGCAGCTACTCGAGCGCGCACTCGGCCACGGCGGCTACGAGCTGTACGTCGCCGGCCTGCCCGACGCCCGCCGACGGCTCGCCAACGTGCGCAAGCTGCTGCGGCTCGCACGCGAGTGGCAGACCGCGCACGGCAGCGCGCTGCGCGGCTTCGTCGATCTGCTCGTGAGCCGCGCCGATGGCGGCGACGGTGCACGTGAGAGCGAGGCGCCGGTGGAGAGCGAGGCGCTCGACGCCGTGCGGCTGATGACGATCCATCGCTCCAAGGGCCTCGAGTTCCCGGTCGTGTGCGTCGCCGACATCGGACGCCAGGTGCTCCCGCGCGCGGGCTCGCTGATCCGCGTCGGGCACGACGATGGGCGGCTGGGGCTGCGGCTCAAGCAGCCCGGCGACGGCAAGCGCGTCAGCGTCCTGGCCTATGAGGAGCTCAAGCTCGAGGAGCGCGAACGCGAGTCCGAGGAGGAACGGCGGCTGTTCTACGTCGCGATGACGCGTGCCAAGGAGCGGCTGATCGTGTCAGGCGCGGCGCGGTTCGAGCGCTGGCACGAGACCAACCGCTTCGCGCCCGTCGGCTGGATCGGTGCGGCGTTCGTGCCCGACATCGCCACGCGCGCGGCCGCTGCCGCGGAGCTGACAGGGTCTGAAGGGGGCGAGCCGGAGCCGTTCGTGACGGCGGATGGCGTGCTCGTGCGCCTGATCGGGTTTTCCTCACCGTCACCATCACCGGAGCAGCGCGCACCCGCACTCGATGCGGGAAGGGTTTCCCGCCCTGGGGGTGGCAAACCCTTCCCGGAGCTGGAGCAGCCGGCGGTTGCGGACGTGGCGGCGGCGCCGGCGTCGCTGTCATACACGGCGCTCGCCACCTACGAGCAGTGCGGCTACCGCTTCTATGTCCAGCGTGTGCTCGGATTGCCCGACCTGCCGAGCCCGGACTACGTGCCTGCGATCGAGGAGGACGTGTGGCCGGCGGCGGCCGCGTCTCCGGCTTTGCCCTCAGCCGCGCGCGGAGCGTCGGGGGGTGCCCAGCGGGGCACCCAAATCCACCAGGTGCTGGCCGGCATCGACCTGCGCACGCCGTCGCTGCGCGAGCCGATGCCCGCCGACGTGCGTGCGCTGCTCGCCGGGCTGATCGGCAGCAGCAGCTTCGGGCGGCTCGCGACGATCCGCGATGTCAGCCGCGAGCAGCGGTTCGCGTTCGGGGTGGGCGAGACGCTGATCACCGGCGTGTTCGACGTGATCGCGCAGGACCGGCCTGGCCACCTGCTGGTGCTCGACTACAAGAGCGACCGGCTGGGTGGGGTGGCCCCGGAGCTGGTCGTGTCCGAGCGCTACCTGGCGCAGCGGCTGATCTACGCGCTCGCGGCGCTCAAGCTCGGGGCGCCCGCCGTCGAGGTCGTGCACCTGTTTCTCGAGGCGCCGGAGGATCCGGTTGCGGCCGAGTTCGCCGCGGGGGACATCCCAGCGCTCGAGGCCGATCTGGCCCAGCGCGTGGCCGGCGTGCTGGCGGGCAATTTCCGTGTCACCGGCGCGCCGGGACGGCGGATCTGCGACGGCTGCCCGGCCCAGGGCGGGCTCTGCTCGCACCCGCTCGAGCTGACGAGCCGCAGCCGGGGACGTTGATCTGACCGACCGCGTCCGATTCTGGGTAGGACTGGCCTAGTGGACCCGCTCGCGCCGATCAAACGCTTCGACCGATTCCAGCAGCGCCACGCAGCGCTGGCGATCCCGCTGGCGGTGCTCAAGAAGTTCGGCAACGACGGCGCAGGCAACCTCGCAGCGCTGGTGGCCTACTACGCGTTCTTCTCGCTGTTTCCGCTGCTGCTGGCGTTCGTGACCGTGCTCGGGTACGTGCTCGAGCACCACCCCGGCACCCTGCACTCGATCGAGAGGTCGGTGAGTTCGAACTTCCCGGCGCTCAACCAGGTCATTGATTTCAGCTCCCTGCACGGTCACCTTGGGCCATTGATCGTCGGCCTGATCGGCGCTCTGTGGACGGGGCTCGGGGTTACCGCCGCCGCGCAGAACGCGCTCGACACCGTCTGGGCAGTGCCACAGAAGTCACGACCGAACTTCATCAAGTCCAAGCTCCGCGGGATCGGGCTGCTGATCTCGATCGGAGCGCTGTTCGTGATCGCCACGGGAGCGTCCGGGTTGGTGGGCGGCGGGCTCGGAGGCGCCGGCACCAAGGTTGCGGGGATAGCGGTCTCGCTGGTCGCCAACTTCGTGCTGTTCCTGGTGGCATTCCGGCTGATGACCGCTGAGAGTGTCCCGACGAAGAAGCTGCTGATAGGCGACGCGGCGGCTGCCGTCCTGTGGACGATCCTGCAAGCCGTCGGCGGCCTCTACATCGGCCATGTGACCAAGCACATGTCGCCCGCCTACGCGACCGTCAGCACCGTGATCGCATTGCTCGTCTGGCTGCATCTGGGAGCGCAGCTGACGCTTTACGCAGCCGAGATCAACGTCGTGCTCGAGCGCCGCCTATGGCCACGCTCGCTGATGGGACCACCGAGTGAACGGGCTGACCGCGAGACCTACGCGGCGCTGGCGAAGATCGAGGAGCGCGACGCCAGCGAGCACGTCGATGTCAGCTTCGAGCAGCCTGGCGCCGCCGGCGATCGAACCCCCTGATCCCGGCAAGAGCATCCATATAGGGGGTTTCAGGCCCGATCTGAACCGAGTCTCGCGCGCCGAGTCCATATGCTCCGGTCTGTCTGGTAACCGGGAGCTGTCCTCTTGCTGCTTGAGCGCTCACAGGAGCTGAAGCTGCTGCAGGCTGCGATCGCTGAGGCGCGCGGCGGCAGTGGCAGCATCGTGATAATCGAAGGGCCCGCCGGAATCGGCAAGACTGCGCTGCTCGCGCAGGCCCGCGGGCTCGCCGCCGAGGCCGGGCTGCAGGTGCTTTCCGCGCGCGGCAACGAGCTCGAGCGCGAGTTCGCGTTCGGCGTCGCCAGGCAGCTGTTCGAGCTGCCGGTGGCGCGTGCCGATCACAAGCGCAAGGAGCAGCTGCTCGCCGGTGCCGCAGGCTTCACGCGTCCGCTGCTCGGGCTCGATCGCCGTCGCGACGAACGCGGAGCCGATCAGCCGCCGGCGACCGCGCGCCCGGCCCCTGACATCGGCTTCACGCTCAGTCACGGGCTCTACTGGCTGACAGCCAACCTCGCCGAGGGCGAGCCGCTGATGCTCGCGCTCGACGACGCGCAGTTCGCCGACCGCTCGTCGCTGCAGTGTCTCGTCTATCTCGCGGCACGCTGCCAGGAGCTGCCGGTGCTGCTGGCGCTGACGGTCAGGACCGACGAATCGGGCGCCGCCGACGAGCTGCTCGAGGCACTGCACAGGACCGGCGAAGCGACCGTGATCGCGCCCGCGGCGCTCACCCAGGAGGCGGTAGCCGCGCTCGTTCACGATCGCCTCGACAAGCAGGCTGGAAATGATTTCTGCGGCGCCTGTGCCCGCGCCACCGGCGGCAACCCGTTTCTGCTCGGGGAGCTGCTGGCCGACCTCGCGGCACGCGAAATGCCTGCATCCGCTGAGCTTGTCGACCAGGCCAGCCCGGAGTCGGTGCGGCGCGTGGTACTGGGCAGGCTCGAGCGGCTGGGAGCCGATGCGGTTGCGCTCGCGCAGGCGGTCGCGGTGCTCGAGCACGCGAGCGTGCGTGAGGCCGCGGCGCTGGCGCGTATGGACCAGAAGCAGGCGGTCACCGCAGCCGACCAGCTGCTCTCCGCCGGCATCCTGACGGCCGAGCCGCTGACCTTCGTGCACCCGCTGCTGCGGATGGCCGTCTACGAGCAGATCCCACCGGCGCGGCGTGCCGACGATCACCGTCGCGCGGCGCTGGCGCTGGCGGCCTCAGGAGGGTCGGCGCTGGCCGTTGGATCGCACCTGCTGCGCGCCTCGCCGAGCGGCGATCAGGAGGTCGTCGAGCTGCTGATGAGGGCAGCGCCGGCCGCGCATGCCGGAGGCGACCTCGACGCCGCGATCGCGCTGCTGCGCCGCGCGCTCGCCGAACCGCCGGAGCGCCCGTTCCGTGGTTCGGTGCTCGGGCAGCTTGGCCAGATGGAAGCGCTGGCGCACGACCCAGCCTGCGTGCAGCACCTCGGCGAAGCGCTGGTCGCGACCGAGCAGCCGGCCGAGCGGGTCGCGGTTGCGATGGCGCTCGGCGAGGTGCTGATCTGGGGTGGTGGCCGCTCACTCGAGGCCTACGAGATGCTGACGCAGGTGCTCGATGCGTTCGGCCCCGGGCTCGACGCGTCGCTGCGGGCGACGCTCGAGACACTGCGCGTTGCGACCGCGTCGGTCGATGTGCGGCTGGTGGCGAAGGTCGACGAGCAGCGCGAACGGCTGCGCGCGCTGGCCGACGCCGCGGGGCCGTTCGGCCGCGGGCTCAAGATCTTCGACGCGTGCTGGTCGGCGCAGACCGAGAGTGCCGAGGTCCGCTGGTGGGACCGGCTCGAGCAGGGCCTCGACGGCGGCCGCTTCGTCGCCCAGCAGACCGGCGGATCGCCGATCGTGATCTACGCCGCGCTGGTGCTGGTGCTGAGCGACGAGGTCGAGCGCGCGGAGGCGCTGCTGGCAGACATCCGTGCCGACGCGCGGGCGCGCGGTTCGATCATCTCGCACCTCGTCGATCTGGCCTGGGGCGCGTTCCTGCGGCTGCGCAGGGGAGAGCTGGCAACGGCCGCGGAGGACGCACGCGAGGCGCTCGAGCTCGCCCGCCGAATCGATGCCAACTGGGTCGAGATCTGGATGGTCGCGTGCCTGTGCGAGGCGCTGCGGGAGCAGGGTGAGCTCGCAGCCGCCTCCGAGCTGATCGAGTCGGTTCCGCTCGAGGATGCGCTGGGAACGGCGGCGACGTTGCATGCGCTGCTGGCCCGCGCACGGGTGCGGGCGGCGCTCGGTGACCGCGAGGGTGCGATCCGCGACCTCGGGCTCGCCGGGGACAGTGTGATCGTCAACAACCCGAGCTTCGTCCCGCTGCGCTCGACGCTGGCGACGGTGGTCGCGCCCTCGGATCCGGAGCTGGCGCGCGAGCTTGCCGAAATGGGGCTCGAGCGTGCGCGGGAGCTCGGGCAGAACCGTGGTGTCGGGGTGGCGCTGCGCGCGCACGCGCGCGTTGCCGGCGGCAGCGACGGGGTCGACGAGTTGCGCGAGTCGGTCGAGCTGCTGCGCAGGTCGCCCGCGCGGCTCGAACTCGCCTACTCGCTGGTCGAGCTCGGCGGAGCGCTGCGGCGGGCCGGCCGCCGCACGGCCGCGCGCGACCCGCTGCGCGAGGGACTCGCGTTGGCGCAGCGCTGCGGGGCGGTGACACTGGCCGAGACTGCCCATCAGGAGCTGATCGTGTCCGGCGCGCGGCCACGTCGCGAGCAGCTCGCCGGCCCTGAGGCGCTGACCCCGTCGGAGCGCCGTGTCGCCGAGCTGGCCGCGGCCGGAATGCAAAACCGCGAGATCGCGCAGGCGCTGTTCGTGACGACCAAGACCGTCGGGACGCACCTCGCGCACATCTACCAGAAGCTCGGTCTCAGCGGGCAGCAGGCGCGTGAGCGGCTCGGCGAGCGGCTGCGGGCCGACGCGACGCTGGTCGGAACCTGAGCGCGGCGCGCCTGAGGCCTGAGGCCTGAGGCCTGAGGAGCCCGGCGCGGCGCCTACAGCCTCGGGAGGGCGCGACGAAAAGTTAAGGGGGGGTACCCGATGTGCCCCCGGCCACGGTCTGGCTTCATATACGCAAGAGACCGGTTGCCAGACACAGTCAGGTCTCTCGCAGGGCGGATCGGCGGCGGGGTCACCGCCGAGCGTCTAGGGGGCGGTGGAATGGCTGGCGTGCACCGGGGTGCGCCAGCCGTTCTACAAAGGGCACCGGGATCGACTTTCTCAACGACGAATTCTCTGAGCGACGAGAACACGCTCTGAGGGCGGTACGGCCGGCGCGCCACCGGGGCACGCCGGCCGTCAACCTCTGCCGGCGAGCTGCTCCGGCAGAACTCCCTCGATCGTCAGCAGCTTGCGCTTGATGTCGAGTCCGCCGGTGTAGCCGCCGAGGCCGCCGCCGGCATGGAGCACGCGGTGGCACGGCACGACGATCGGCAGCGGATTGGACCCGAGCGCGGTGCCGGCGGCACGGAAGGCGCGATCGTTGCCGGCACGGCCGGCGATGCCCTTGTAGCTCACGGTCTCACCAAACGGGATCCGTGCGGTCTGCTCGAGCACGCGGCGCGTGAAACCGGGCTTGACCAACGAATAGTCGAGCGGGAGGTCGAAGTCTCGACGGCTCCCGCCGAAGAACTCGTCGAGCTCGCGGCGTGGCGCATCGAGGCGGCGCGGTGCCAGCAGCACGCGCGGTGAGAGCCGCGCCGCCAGCTGCTCGAGCGACAGCTCGAGGTCACCGTCCTGATCGACGTAGTGCAGGCAGACGAGACCGTCACCGGTGGCGGCCAGCAGCAGCCGGCCGACGGGTGAATCCTCGACGACATAGGAGACGTCGATCAGGCCCGAGCGCTCGAAGGCCTCGGTGAGGTCAGGCGGTCCACTCATGGCCGTGCTCCTCTCGCAGTCGTTTGAGCCCCTCGTGCACATTGCGCCGCGCGGCGGCCTCGCTGATGCCCATCGTGGCCGCGACGGTCGGGTACTCCGCATCGAGCAGGAAGCGCAGCGCCACCGCCGCGCGCTGCTTGGTGGGGAGTGCAGCGACCGCCGTCCAGAGGTCGTCGGCGTTCTCACGAGCGACGACGACACCCTCCTCGGGCAACTCGGCCACCGCGACGGGCCCGCGCCCGCGAGCGCGGTGGACGTCGATCGCCTTGCGTGACGCGATTGTCAGTAGCCATCCGCGCAGGTTCGTCGCGTGCTGCAACTTCGGATAGCCGCGCAGGGCGGCGATCCACGTCTCCTGGTAGCAGTCGTCGGCATCGGTGGCGCCGACGTTCGCGACCAGGAAGCGATGTACGTCATGGCTGTAGCTGTCGAGCAGCGTTTGGAACGGGGGCAGAACCATCTGTAATGAGAACGGCTGAGTGGCTGGGGGTGTGAGATCCGGGCGGCCTGGAGGCGGAGCCGGGACCAAATCCGGGACCACTTCGGGCCAGAGATCCGGGACCACTTCGGCGCCAGAGATCCGGGACCACTTCGGTGGGCCAAATACACCCTATAGGGAGCATTTGGCCCCTCGAAGTGCGGCGGGGGTGGGCGGGCGCGCGGCCCCGGGCCGTGCGGGCGTAGGCGGGCCGCGCGGGATCGCCACACGCGGGCTTCTTACGCAACGCTTTAGTCGGCTTGTGAAAAACCGGTAGCCTTTCAGGGGCAGGTTCTATCTCTGCCCTCTTCCCTCTCGGCCCGACTGCCCGCGGGCAACCTCTCTCCTATATGAATCACGCACTCGCAGCGCCGGGGCCCACCGGCCTCTACGACCCCAGCACCGAACACGACGCCTGTGGCGTCGCGCTGGTCGCCAAGCTCTGGGGCGAGGCGACCCATGCAGTGATCGAGAAGGGCCTCGAGGCCCTTGGCAACCTCGAGCACCGCGGTGCGGCCGGCGCCGACCCCAACACGGGTGACGGCGCGGGCATCCTGCTGCAGATCCCTGATGCGTTCTTCCGCGGCGCCGTCGCCGGTGTCGAGTTGCCGCCGGCCGGCCGTTACGCCGTCGGCGTCGTGTTCCTGCCGACCGAGCCCGAGCGCCGCGCGCAGCTCGAGCAGCTGATCGAGAAGACCGTGGAGGGTGAGGGGCAGCGCGTGATCTGGTGGCGCGACGTGCCGACCGACGATCGCTACGCGGGCGACACGGCGCGCGCCTCGCAGCCCTACATCCGCCAGGTGCTGGTGGCGGCCGCCGACGAGCTGCCCGACCAGGACGCGTTCGAGCGCAAGCTCTACGTGATCCGGCGCCTGATCGAGATCGAAGCCGGCACCGAGCTTGCGATCCCGAGCTTCTCGTCAAGGACGCTGGTCTACAAGGGCATGCTGACGGCGCCGCAGCTGCCGCGCTACTTCACCGATCTGCGCGACCCGCGGCTGGCGTCGAGGCTGGCGCTCGTGCACAGCCGGTTCAGCACCAACACCTTCCCGAGCTGGACGCTCGCGCACCCGTTCCGGATGATCGCCCACAACGGCGAGATCAACACGCTGCGCGGTAACGCCAACTGGATGCGCGCCCGCGAGTCGCAGCTGGCCTCCGAGCTGTTCGGTGACGACCTCAAACGGATCCTGCCCGTGATCCAGCCCGACGCGTCGGACTCGGCGGCGCTGGACAACGTGCTCGAGCTGCTCGTGCTGAGCGGCCGCTCGATCCCGCACGCGATGATGATGATGATCCCGGAGGCCTACCGCACCCGCAAGGATCTCGATCCCGACGTCAAGGCCTTCTACGACTTCCACTCGTGCCTGCTCGAGCCCTGGGACGGGCCGGCGGCGGTGGTCTTCACCGACGGCAAGATCGCCGGCGCGACGCTCGACCGCAACGGGCTGCGTCCCGGTCGCTGGATTCAGGACACCGAGGGCTACGTGGTGCTCGCCTCCGAGGCGGGCGTCCTCACCGTCGCCCCCGAGCACATCCAGCGCAAGGGCCGGCTGGCGCCGGGCAAGATGTTCCTGCTCGACCTCGAGCAGGGCAAGATCGTCGAGGACGAGGAGGTCAAGCGCCAGGTTGCGCGTCGTCAGCCCTATGGCGACTGGTATCAGCAGGCGGTGGTGCACATCGACGACCTGCCCGAGCGCGACCCGCAGACGCCCCGGATCGAGCCGCTGCGCTCCAAGCAGCTTGCCTTCGGCTACTCGCAGGAGGACCTCAAGCTGGTGATCGCGCCGATGGCCGCGAAGGCCGAGGAGCCGGTCGCGTCGATGGGCAACGACGCCGCACTGGCGGTGATGTCGGATCGCCAGCCGCCGCTGTTCTCGTACTTCAAGCAGCTGTTCGCGCAGGTCACGAACCCGCCGATCGACCCGATCCGCGAGCACGTCGTGATGAGCCTCCAGGTCGGCGTCGGCCGTGAGCGCAACCTGCTGGTCGAGGTGGCCGAGCAGGCCCATCAGCTCGTGATGGATCAGCCGATCCTGCGCAACCACCAGCTCGAGAAGCTGCGGCAGGTCTCGCACGAGATCTTCGATGCGGCGACGCTCGACATCACCTGGCCGATCGAGCGCGGCGCGGACGGCATGCCCGAGCGCCTCGAGGCACTATGTGAGGAGGCTGCCCGCTACGTCGACAACGGCGCCAACATCCTGATCCTGTCGGACCGCAACCTCGGCGCGGAGCGCGTGGCGATGCCGTCGCTGCTGGCGGTCGCGGCGGTGCACCAGGACCTCGTGCGTCGCGGTACCCGCCTCAGCACCGGGCTCGTGATCGAGTCCGGCGAGCCGCGTCAGATCCACGACATGGCGACGCTGATCGGCTTCGGCGCCTCGGCGATCAACCCGTACGTGATGTTCGAGTCGCTCGACGAGCTCGCCGACCGCTCGCTGCTGCCCGAGGACCTCGACCGCGACGAGGCCGAGAAGCGGATCGTCAAGGCGATCGGCAAGGGCCTGTTGAAGACGATCTCGAAGATGGGGATCTCGACGATCCAGTCCTACTGCGGCGCGCAGATCTTCGAGGCGGTCGGGCTCGACCACGAGCTGATCGACAGGCACTTCACCGGCACCGCGTCACGGATCGGCGGCATCGGCCTGCACGAGCTCGCGGTCGAGGCGCTCGAGCGCCACTTCCGCGCGTACCCGCGCACCGACCGCAACCTGCTGCCCGTCGGTGGGATCCTGCAGTGGCGCCGCGACGGCGAGCTGCACAACTGGAACCCCGACACGGTCGCGAAGCTGCAGCACGCGGTGCGTGGCGAGACCGGTGACAGCTGGCAGACCTACGAGGAGTTCACGCGGCTTGCCAACGACGAGTCCGCGGCGCGCTCGAGCCTACGCGGGCTGCTCAAGTTCAAGACCCTGCCAGAGCCGATCCCACTCGATCAGGTCGAGCCGGCCACCCAGATCGTCAAGCGCTTCACCAGCGGCGCGATGTCGCTCGGCGCGCTGAGCCGTGAAGCGCATGAGACGCTCGCGATCGCGATGAACCGTCTCGGCGGCAAGTCCAACACCGGCGAGGGTGGCGAGGACCCGGCGCGCTTCACCCCCGACGCAAACGGCGATGACCGCCGCTCGAAGATCAAGCAGATCGCGTCGGGCCGGTTTGGCGTCACGACGCATTACCTGGTCAACGCCGATCAGCTGCAGATCAAGATGGCGCAGGGCGCAAAGCCCGGTGAGGGCGGCCAGCTGCCCGGCCACAAGGTCGATTCCTACATCGCCAAGATCCGCCACTCGACCGAAGGCGTCGGCCTGATCTCGCCGCCGCCGCACCACGACATCTACTCGATCGAGGATCTCAAGCAGCTGATCTACGACCTGCGCTGCTCCAACCCGACCGCCAGCGTCTCGGTGAAGCTGGTGAGTGAGGTCGGCGTGGGAACGGTCGCCGCGGGCGTCGCCAAGGCCAACGCGGATCACATCACGATCTCCGGCGGCGAGGGCGGCACCGGCGCCTCGCCGCAGTCGTCGATCCACGGCGCCGGTCTGCCCTGGGAGATCGGCCTGGCCGAGACCCAGCAGACGCTGATGCTCAACGACCTGCGCAGCCGCGTGACGGTCGAAGTCGACGGTCAGATGAAGACCGGCCGCGATGTTGTCGTGGCGGCGCTGCTCGGCGCCGACGAGTTCGGCTTCTCAACCGCGCCGCTGATCGCGATGGGCTGCATCATGATGCGCGTCTGCCACCTGAACACCTGCCCGGTCGGCGTGGCGACGCAGGATCCGGCGCTCCGCGCGCGCTTCCGCGGCACCCCGGATCACGTCGTCAACTACCTGATGCACGTCGCCGAGGAGGCGCGGCGGCTGATGGCGCAGCTCGGCATCCGTCGCTTCGAGGACATGATCGGTCACACCGAGCTGCTCGACATGCGCGAAGCGATCGAACACTGGAAGGCGCAGCGCGTCGATCTCTCGCTGGTGCTCACGACCCCGGATGTCCCCGCCGACGTCGAGCGCCGGCGCACGCGCGGCGCCGAGCCGGTACTCGACGATGCGCTCGACTGGGGCCTGATCCGACAGTGCACGCCCGCGCTCGAGCAGCGTGAGCCGGTCAAGCTCGGCCCGATCGGCGTGCGCAACGTGAACCGCACGATCGGCGGCATCCTCTCGGGCGAGATCGCACGGCGCTTCGGTGCCGATGGCCTGCCCGACGGCACGATCGAGATCAACTTCACCGGCTCGGCCGGGCAGAGCTTCGGCGCCTGGCTGGCCCCGGGCGTGACGCTGTCACTGCGCGGTGAGACCAACGATTACGCCGGCAAGGGCATGTCGGGCGGCATCATCGCGGTGCGCCCACCCGAGGCGGCGCTGTTCCGCGCCGATCAGAACATGATCGTCGGCAACACCGTGCTCTACGGAGCGACCGCGGGCAAGGCCTTCTTCCGTGGCCTGGCGGGCGAGCGCTTCGCCGTTCGCAACTCGGGCGTGGCCGCGGTCGTCGAGGGAGTCGGGGATCACGGCTGCGAGTACATGACCGGCGGCCGGGTTGTCGTTCTCGGTCCGACCGGGCGCAACTTCGCCGCGGGCATGAGTGGCGGAATCGCCTTCGTCTACGACCTCGACCATCGCTTCGCCGGGCGCTGCAACACCGAGCTGGTCGACCTCGACCCGGTCAGCGATGCCGACGAGCAGGAGCTGCGCGCCCTGATCGCCGAGCATGCGCAGCTCACCGGCTCGCTGGTCGCGCGCAACATCCTCGCGGCGTGGGAGCGCGCGCGTGAGCGTTTCGTCAAGGTGATGCCGCGTGACTACAAGCGCGCGCTCGAACAGCAGGCCGAAGCGGCGGCGATCGCGGGGGGTGTCCACCATGGGTGAGCTCGGAGGTTTCCTCAAGATCCACCGGGTCGGCTTCGACAAGCGCGAGCCGCGCGAGCGCGTCGCCGACTACAAGCCGTACTTCGGCCTGCAGAACAACGCCGAGCTGCGTCAGCAGGGCGCGCGCTGCATGGACTGCGGGGTGCCGTTCTGTCACGAAGGTTGCCCGCTTGGCAACCTCATCCCCGACTGGAACGACCTCGTGTACCGCGACAAGTGGCGCGAGGCGATCGATCAGCTGCACGCCACCAACAACTTCCCCGAGTTCACCGGCCGGATCTGCCCGGCGCCGTGCGAGTCGGCCTGCGTGCTCGCCGTCAACGACGACGCGGTCACGATCGAGCAGATCGAGATGGCGATCGCCGAGCGTGCCTTCGACGAAGGCTGGGTTGTGCCCGAGCCACCGGCGCGGCGCTCAGGCAAGAGCGTCGGCGTGATCGGGTCGGGCCCGGCCGGGCTGGCGGTGGCCGCGGAGCTCAACCGCATCGGCCACCTCGTGACCGTCTATGAGCGTGACGAGGGACCGGGCGGGCTGATGCGCTTCGGTGTACCGGACGCGAAGCTCGAGAAGTCGGTGATCGACCGCCGCGCGACCGTGCTCGAGCAGGAGGGCATCACCTTCGTCTACGACACCGAGGTCGGCAGCGACGTCACGATCGCCGAGCTTCAGGAACGCCACGACGCTGTCGTGATCGCGATCGGCTCGCGCGTCTCGCGAGACATCCTCACGCCGGGCCGTGAGAACACCGGGATCCATCTCGCGATGGACTACCTCTACCAGCGCAACCGCTGGGTCGCCAAGCACGAGGGCAGGCCCTACCGCGACGTCGAGCCGGACGAGGAGATCACCGCCGCCGGCAAGCGTGTGATCGTGATCGGCGGCGGCGACACCGGCATGGACTGCATCTCCAACGCGCAGCGCGAGGGCGCCGAGAGCGCGACGATTCTCGATGTCTACGCCGAGCTGCTCGAGTCCGACCCACGCCATCCCTGGCCGCTGCCGCCCAAGCGCACGCTCTCGACCTACGCCCTCGACGAGGGTGGGCACCGGCGCTGGGGCACCGAGGTCACCGGCTTCGGCGGCAAGGACGGCAAGGTCACACATGTCTACGCGCGCAAGGTCACCGGCACCTCATCACGCGATCTCACGCCGGTCCCCGGCAGCGAGTTCGTGGTCGAGGCCGACCTCGTGCTGATCGCGATCGGCTTCGAGCACCCCGAGCACGAGGGACTGGTCGCCGACCTCGACCTCGACCTCGATCGCCGCGGCAACATCCGCACCGAGCGGACCTACAAGACCTCGCACGCCGGTGTGTTCGCGTGCGGCGACGCACGCATCGGACAGTCGCTCGTCGTGACCGCGATCGCCGAGGGACGCAAGTGCGCACGCGTGGTCAACAAGGCCCTCGGGGGCACCCCGATGGACCAGGATCGCGAGCTTCTGTCGATCGGCGCGTGGAGCGGCGAGCCCGACAGCACGCTGCGTCACGAGGCCGAAGCGGCGGGCACCGTGAGACCCGGGGAACAATTCTTCACCGGACCGGGCACACGAATCGATTAGTAAGCGCTATTTTCCGAACTACAGAGCAAAGTTTCTTTGCTCGATTGGGGGCAGAAACCCGCAAATTGCGGAGTAGCTTTAAGACACCTGAACTTGGGTGGGACACACTCGCCCAGTCAGTCAGGGAACTGCGCCCCCACTTCCCTGGCTAGCTGGGAGGTCCGGATGGATCCGGGCCTCCCAGCACCCTTCTTCCGGCGCAGCCGTTTTGCGCGCGGCGTGTCAGGATTGGTGATTGACGATGCCGACGTTCTGCCGCCACAACCGCCTTCTGCAGAACTGCACGATCTGCGCGCGCGAGCAGAACTTCGATGCGCGCCCGGTGGTGTCGTCGAGCGCACCGAAGTCGACCCAGCCGCGTGAGCGCGACGAGCGCCCACGGTCGGAGCGCCAGCGCACACCGCGCGCCGCCAAGCCGGGCGCGGCGCGCGCGGGCTCCGGCTCGGTGAAGGTGCGACGGCTGGCGCGTGGAGCCGAGGACGGCTATCGCTCGCCGCTGGTACCGGGCCTCAAGTCGAGCGAGGACGCCGATCGCCTTGCCGAGGCGATCGCATACGCCGCGACCCGTCTGTCGCTGATGGAGCAGGTCGCCGCCGGCGCCGAGGTTGCCGATGCACCGGCCGGCTGGCACGAGATCGCTGCTTCCGGAGATCTCGACGCGCGAACCAGGCTTGCCATCGACGCCGTCCTGAGCGGGTCCCGCGGTCTCAAATCCGGCAATCCGCAGGACGTCGTCGAGGCGGTTGAGGCCTGGGGCGCCCGCAATGGCTCGCTGGCACAGGCGTTCAGCGGCGAAACCTCCTGGACTCCGGAGCGTCGCTTCGAACGCGCCTTCGAGCGCCTGGGCGGCATCCGCGGCCTCGATCGCGACACCCGCTATGAGCTGCTCACGCTGCTCGGGCGGCTCGGCGTCTACGAGCTGCGCGGCGGCAAGTTGTTCCTGAGCGGTGAGAACGAGGCGACCTGGGCGGCCAAGCGCGCGCTCGGGATCGGCGATCCGCTGCTGCTCGAGCGCCGCGCCGCCGACCTGGCACAGGCCTGCGACGTGCCGCTCGAGGCGCTCGATCTGGCGTTGCACAACTGGGGAGCGGGCGCACGCGTCGGCGACGGTCTGCCGCAGGAGATCGGGGCCGATGAGGGGCTGCTCGAGCAGGCTCAGGAGGCGCTGGGGGTCTGACGCCGCGCGTTCGTCACGTGCGTCCGATCTCCTGCAGTGGCTCCGTCCGGACCGCCCCATACATTCCTCACGTACTTCCGTCCCGTTTCGGAGCCGCCATGTCACTTTGCTTCATCGAGCCACAGGACGCCATCCGCGTGATCGCCGATTCCGTCGGTCGCGAAGCACGGCGTCAGATCGTCGGTGAGGTTGTGGCTGCCTGGGTCGATGAGATCCCGGAGCCGGACCTCCTGTCGCACTACTCGAAGGCCGTCGCCGACCTTGACGAGCACGATCTCTCGATGCTCGCGGCCTGGCACGCCTCGCTCGAGGTCGGGCACGCGATACCGAGCAAGGAGTTCCTCGTCAACGTCTTTCCGTCGCTCGGGGAGAACCGTCGCGAGGCACTGCGGATCGCCGCCGGCTTCCGGGGTGAGGAGGCGTTCGACGCAGGCGTTGGCGAGGACGAGGCGCTCGATGCGGTGCTCCCGTGGCTGTCGGAGCAGCGCTGCGTGCAGCTCGCGGCGGAGTGCCTCGAGCTGTACTGCTGGGATCGCCTCGGCAGCGAGAACTGAGCGGCGCGCTCGGCGCGCGGCAGTGAGAGCTGATGTTGCGGCGCCCTACGGGCGCAGCAGCACGTAGATCCCGGCGCCCGGCTCGCCGCGGCTGACGCACGCGAAGGCGTGGGCGCTCAGCGCCTCGCCGTCAACGCTCGAGCCGGTCGAGCTGCCCGCGACCCGCCGTGGCAACAGGTCGCCGTCGGGAGCGTCGCCGAGCCACAGCTCGAGGCCGACGCGACGGGGCGCTCCGTGATCGTCGTAGGTCGTCGAGAGGCGTGGGTCGATCACGAGCGGATGCTCCTCGCCGCGGGCCACCACATCGAGGCGCTCGCGGTCATGGCCCTTGGCGCCCTTGGGTCGCGACGCGAGCAGCGCGATCTCATGCCCGGCCGGGAACCAGGCGGCAAACAGCCGCAGCGAGCCGCGACCGTCGGACTCGAGGGCGCTGCTGCGGACGCCGCCGATATCGAACTCACGGCGGTTGCCGTCAAGCGCGACGGAGCCGCTCACCCGGCAGGGTTCGAGCGAGGCATCACGATCTTCGCTGCCGGTCGTCGCCTCGGCGCGCTCGACACGGAGCTCGTAGTCGGCGCCGGTCAGCTCCCAGACCTCGTCGTCGGAGAGGTCGAGGTCGGCGGCGCGCAGCTCGACACCGGCGTCGGTGAGCCGCGCCACGGCAGCCTGCGGCTGCTCGCCTCCGACGACGACGCCCCAGAGGTCGCCGTCGAGGTCTCCGAACACCGCCAGCGGAACCGTCGCCGTCTTCACGCCGGTCATGCTTCCAGCCGTGGGTCGTCGATGTCGGCTGCCGTGCTCTCGGCGTCGTACCCGCCGGGACCGGGCCCTGGGCCGCCGAACCGCGCGGCGTTGCCGTTGATGAAGTTGACGAAGCGATTGAGCCGGGCGCTGCGATGGTTGTGCAGCACCCCGCGGCGCGCGAGCGCGCGCGTCGGCGGCAACAGCAGCAGCAGACCGATCGTGTCGGTGATGAAGCCGGGCACGAGCAGCAGCACCGCTCCGACCAGCACGAGCGTTCCGTCGACGACGGCACTCGTGGGCGCCTGGCCGGCGCTCAGCGCGTCACGCAGCCGTCGCAGCGCCGCGCGGCCCTGGTGGCGGATCAGGCGCCAGCCGATCGGCCAGCTGACGATCAGCAACAGCAGCACCCAGAGGAAGCCGATCGCCTCCGAGAGCTCGACGATCACGAACAGCTCGGCGAGCGGCCACAGCACAAGCAGTACGAACCAGATCATCGGCAGCTCCAAGCGTAGTGATCTACGGCGGGCGATCAGGCGATCGCCGGCTGCGGTGCGCCGTCGACGAGCAGTTCGACGCCCGGCAGCCGGTGCAGACCGACGAGCTCGATCAGATGCATGATCTGCGGCTGCGCACCCTGCAGGAGCAGCCGCCGTTCACGGCGGCGCAGGCGATTCGAGAGCATCGCCAGGTCGATCATCAGCGTCGTATCGGCGAACACGAGGTCACGCAGATCGACGAGCACATCGCTCTGAGCGCGGAACGCGAGCACGAGCGCCCGTCTGCGAAGGCTCTGCGTACTCCGATCCTCGTCCCCGGCGCAAAGCAGCACCGGCGGGTTGTCGGCGAACTCGATGATCTGCGCAAACTACAAAACAGACCGGCGGTAACGCAAGCTTAATCTTTCCTCAACATTTTCGAAGCCGCCTAAAATCGAGCAAATGGTCACTATTGAAGAGATTCACGACGCGCTGCGCGAGGTGATCGATCCCGAGCTCGGACTCGACTTTGTCGAGCTCGGGTTGATCTACGGGGTCGACATCGACGAGGCGGGCGCAATCAAGGTCACGTACACGCTGACGACCCCGGGATGCCCGATCGGCCCCCAGGTCGAGGGTCAGATCCAGGAGTTCGTGAGCGAGATCGAGGGTGTGTCCTCCGTCGAGTCCGAGCTCGTGTTCACGCCGCCGTGGTCACCGGACCTGATGAGCGAGGACGCGAAGTTCGCGCTCGGCTTCTGAGCGCAGCGCGGCTGCTCGCCGCCGGGATGGGTCCTATTGACGTACGGCGGCGCTGAGAACGTTCCCGAGCTGGCGTGCGGTCGCGACCAGCTCCGGCGGCCCGACGACCTCGATCGGCTCGTTGAGCAGTGCCGCCCACATCAGAAAATGCCGTGACCAGGCGCCGTTGCTGCGGATGATGCAGGCGTTCTCGCCGTCGGGCTCGATCGTGGCGTACTGGGCCGGGACGCGGCCGCGGACGCTCGCGCTCGGCGCGAGCACGCGGATCTCCGCCGGTTCGGCGTCGGCGTCGCTGCCGGCCGCGTAGCGGCTGAGCTGCTGCTTGACGTAGCCGGCGGGATCGCCTCCGGGCACGACGCGCGGCTTGCCGCGGCCGCCGAGTCGCAGCGTGCTGTCGATGCGGTCGAGCCGGAATGTGCGCCAGTCATCGCGATCGAGGTCAAACGCGACCAGATACCACCGCCGTCCGCTGAACACGACCGCCGCCGGATCGACGGCGCGCATCGAGCCGGCGCCGTCGCCCGCCACATAGGCGAAATGCACGCGCAGCGCGTCGCGGCAGGCCGCGGCCAGCGTCGCCAGCGTCTCGGTGTCGGTCTGCGGGCCGTCGACCGTCAGCGCCGAGGTCACCTGGCTGAGCGCGTTCACGCGCCGGCGCAGATGGGTGGGCAGCACCTGCTCGAGCTTGGTCAGGGCCCGCACCGAGATCTCCTCGATCCCGGCGATCGGCCCCGATGCGCCGATGCGCAGGCCCACGGCCACGGCTACGGCCTCGGCGTCGTCGAGCAACAGCGGCGGCAGCTCGGCGCCGGCGCCGAGGCGGTAGCCGCCGGCGACCCCGGGGGCGGCCTGCACCGGATAGCCGAGCGAGCGCAGCTTGTCGACGTCACGGCGAATAGTGCGCGCGCCGACCTCGAGCCGGTCGGCGAGTTCCTGCCCCGTCCACTCGCGGCGCATCTGGAGCAGCGAGAGCAGGGCCAGCAGTCGTGCGGAGGTCTCGATCATGGTGCGCGCAGCATCTCAGCAATTGCGGACAGTAACTGACCGCTGCTCCGACAATTGCGGACCGTAAGCGACCGCGATTGGCTGGAGCCTGCAGCCATGTCCACAACAGCAATCACCACAAACGCAGGGGTCGTGAGCAGCTCACGGCCAGCCGTGCGCAACGCCTGGATCGGCTTTGCCGTCGTCGTCATCTCGTCGGTGATGGACCTGCTCGACTCGACGATCGCGCAAACCGCGGCGCCCGACATCCGCCGGGCGTTCGGCGCCTCCTACGCCGACCTCGAGTGGATCTCGGCGGCCTACACGCTTGCGATGGCGGCGCTGATGATCCTCGGCAGCCGCCTCGGCGACATCCTCGGTCGCCGCCGGGTGCTGCTCGCCGCGATCGGCGCGTTCATCGTCAGCTCGAGCCTCTGCGCGCTCGCTCCCTCCGCGGGACTGCTGATCGCCGCGCGTGCGCTGCAGGGCGCGACCGCCGCGCTGATGGTCCCGCAGGGCTTCGGGCTCGTGCGCGAGCTGTTCGGCGATCAGGGCCAGCAGAGGGCGTTCGGCATCTTCGGCCCGATCATGGGCCTCGCGGCGATCGCCGGCCCGCTGGCCGGCGGCGGCCTGATCGCGGTCGACGTGCTCGGCCTCGGCTGGCGCGCGATCTTCCTCGTCAACGTTCCCGTCGGCCTGATCGCACTGGCGGCCGGGATCAGGCACCTGCCCGACGCGCCGCCGGCGGCGCCCGACGCGCGCCTCGATCTGCCCAGCGTGGCGCTGGCCGCCGCGGGTGGCTTCGCGCTCGTCTACCCGCTGATCGAGGGGCGCCAGCAGGGATGGCCACTGTGGTCGTTCGCGATGCTGGCCGCGGGGTTCGCGATCGTCGTCGCGTTCGGCCTGCGCCAGGCGGCCCGCCACCGCCATGGCCGCACGCCGCTCGTGGTCCCGACGATCCTCAGACGCCGCGGCTACGTCGCCGGCCTGCTGGTGGCGCTCGGGTTCCTGGGCGCGATGGGCGGGATCACGCTGGCCCTCAACGTCATGTACCAGGCCGGCCTCGGCTTCACGCCGCTGGACTCGGCGCTTGCGGCCGTCGCGATCCCGGTACTGGCGGTGGCCGGCTCGATCACATCGTCGATCCTGCTGCCGAAGCTCGGGCGCACGACGATGCACATCGGGATCGCGGTGATGGCGGCCGGGCTCGGGATCACGATCCTGGTGCTCGACGCTGTCGGTGCGCAGCTGAGCGCCTGGGACACGGCCGCGCCGCTGGTGGTCGTCGGCTTTGGCATGGGCATGGTGTTCGTGCCGATGTTCGACATGATCCTGGCGGGCGTGGAACCGCACGAGCTCGGCTCGGCCTCGGGGCTGCTCGAGTCCGTGCAGCAGCTGGCGATGTCACTGGGGCTTGCCGCCGCCGGCACGGTGCTGTTCGACGAGGTCGGTGGCCTGCACGGCCCGGGCGCGTTCGTCGGCGCGAGCGCCGACGCGCTGCTGGTGGCCGTCGGGCTGCTGGTGCTCGCCTGGATCGCCACCTGGTGGGTGCCCAAGCACGCCCGCCCGCAGGCGCACTGACGCCCGCGCGCCGGAGCCGCTCGCCCGCGCCGGAAACCCGTGCCTCACGCGTCAGGGCAAAAAATTAGGCGGGCCCGAATCATTCGGGCCCGCCTAATGGGGTCAACCACACGCCGGTTCGTGGCTCAGGGGGGGCGGACTACGAACCGACCGAGACTGCGTGGATGACTACTGGAGCTGGGGTTGGGGGAAGCTCCATGTATGTGCCTGGTAGACGCTTCATACCCGCGTAAGTCGCCCCCAAACACAAAAACTTTTTGAGCCGTGAATTCAGGTTGCCGTGCGCTCAGGCCGCGGCGCCGGGCTCAGGCCCGGAATCGCCGGCCGAGCGGCGCTGGGAGCGCTGAGCGCGCTTGGCCCGCATGTCGGCGGCCGGCCCACTGACCGGGCGCCGGCGCGACGTCGGCAGCAGTGGCGCCGGCGCCGCGCCGCGAACCTCCACCGGAGCTGTCTTCGGTGCCTCGTTTACCAGCACCGTGAGCTTCGGCGCGCGCGGCTTGCGGCCGGAGGCGGCCAGCAGCTCGGCGAGCGACTCGTCGATCCCGTCGGCGATCACGTCGATGTCGGGCAGCGCGTCGAAGTCGCCGAGCAGCCCGTATTCGAGGCGGCCGTTGTAGGACATGATCGCCACCGCCAGCGCGTGCCCCTGCGGCAGGAACGCCAGCGGGAACAGGTCCTGCAGCTGCTTGCCGAGGATGTAGAGCGGGACCTGTGGGCCCGGGATGTTCGTGACCAGCAGGTTGAAGAGCCGTGTCGAGAACTGCAGCCGCGATGCCTGGGCGAGTACCGCCGGCGGCGCGATGTCATTGACCGCGACCAGCGTCGAGGCGCCGACGGCCTGCTTGGAGCGCTTGAGGTCGTCCATCGCGCGGGTCACGACCGGCAGCCGCGCGACCGGATCGCGGATGTAGACCGGCAGCGGCCCGCGCATCACCGTCAGCCGGTTGCCGAGCGTGCCGCGGTCGTCCTGGGTCCGGACCGAGACCGGCACCAGTGCCCGCATCTCGAGGCCATCGGTGGCGATCCCGCGCGACCGCAGCCAGCCCCCGAGCGCGCCGGCGACGACGGTCAGCACGACGTCGTTGACGGTGCCGCCGAGGCTGTTCTTGACGGTCTTGTAGTCCGCGAGCTGCTGGCGCACGACGCGGAAGCGCCGGTGCGGGCCGATCGTGACGTTGAGCGGCGTCTCGGGCGCCGGGTTGAGTCCCGCCCAGACGAGCTCGCCGACACCCTCGGCGGCGTCGCGCAGCAGCTCGAGGCTGCGTGACGGCTGCGCGGCCGCGCTCAGCGCCTGCGCGGCAAGGCCGGCGGCCGCCCCGGCGGCGTCGCGCGCGCCCGCGAGCAGCAGATCGATCGCGCTCGGCTCGGGACGCGGCTGCCACGGCTGCAGGCCGGCGGTGTCCAGTGGCGTCGGTGTCGGGCCGAAATCGAGCAGCACGGTCGCGAGGTCGATCCCGGAGACCCCGTCGACCAGCGCATGATGGTTCTTGGCGAGCATCGCGAAGCGCTCGTGCCCGGAACCGGCCGCCGGCTCGATCCCCTCGACCAGCCAGAACTCCCACAGCGGCTTGGTGCGGTCGAGCGGCTGCGACGCGATCCGCGCCGCCATCTCGAGCAGCTGCGCCTCGCTGCCGGGCGCGGGCAGCGCCGAGTGGCGGACGTGGTACTCGATGTTGAAGTTGGAGTCGTCGACCCACAGCGGCCGCCCGCTGCCGGCGGGTGGCACCGCCAGCCTCTGGCGGTAGCGCGGCACCAGGTGCAGGCGACCGCGGATGTGCTCGAGGAAGTCCTCGAAGCGCGGCGCCGGCCCCTCGAACAGCAGCACGCCGCCGACGTGCATGTGCGCACTGGCGGTCTCCTGGTGCAGGAAGCCCGCGTCCGTCGATGTCAACCGGTCAAGGTGCTGCTGTGCCACCCGGGCGCGCCTTTCATCGTGTGCCGTGGTCGGTGCCTGCGCCAAGGGTACGCGTGAGGTCCTAACGGTGGTCCAGCGGGACCACCGCCAGGGACTAAACTCATGCGAGGATGCCCGCCACCCCCGAGAAGATCCTGCTCGCGTCGCCACGCGGCTACTGCGCCGGGGTCGATCGCGCGGTCCAGACGGTTGAGAAGGCGCTCGACCTCTATGGCGCGCCCGTGTACGTGCGCAAGGAGATCGTGCACAACAAGCACGTCGTCCAGCAGCTGCGCGAGCGCGGAGCGATCTTCGTCGAGTCCGAGAGCGAGGTTCCCGAGGGCGCGACGGCCGTGTTCTCGGCCCACGGTGTCGCGCCGAGCGTGCACGAGAACGCCGAGAAGCGCGAGCTCAGGGTGATCGACGCGACCTGCCCGCTGGTCACCAAGGTCCACGTCGAGGCCAAGCGCTTCGCCGCCGAGGACTACACGATCGTGATGATCGGCCACGAGGGCCACGAGGAGGTCGAGGGCACGATGGGCGAGGCGCCCAACCACATCGTGCTGGTCCAGAGCGAGGAGGACGTGGCCGCGCTCGAGGTCCCCGACCCGCAGCGGCTCGCCTACATCTCGCAGACGACGCTGAGCGTCGACGAGACGCGCTCGATCATCGTCGCGCTGCGCGAGAAGTTCCCGGCGATCGTCGGGCCGCGCACCGACGACATCTGCTACGCGACCACCAACCGCCAGGCGGCCGTCAAGGAGCTCGCCGGCGAGTGCGATCTGGTGCTCGTGATCGGCAGCCGCAACTCGTCGAACTCGAACCGTCTGGTCGAGGTCGCGCGCGAATGCGGCGCCGCCTCGCACCTGATCGACAACGAGAACCAGGTCCAGGAGGAGTGGCTGGAGGGCATGCGCGTGATCGGCATCACCTCCGGCGCCAGCGCCCCCGAGGAGCTGGTCGCGCGGCTCGTCGAGTTCTTCCGCGCGCGCGGCACCAGCGACGTCCAGGAGCTCGAAGTGATCAAGGAAGACACCCGCTTCATGCTCCCCAAGGCGATCCGGGCTGCCAGCGCGTAACTTGCGCACCCTGGTCATCTCGGACCTGCACATCGGTGCCGGTCACGGACGCGATGCACTCACCGACCAGCCAATCGTCGACGCCCTAGCCGCCGCGATCGCCACAGCCGACCGCCTGGTGCTGCTCGGCGACATCATCGAACTGCGCCAGGGGCCTCTCCAGGACGCGCTCGCCGCGGCTTCGCGCGTCCTGCCGCAGCTGGTCGCCGGTCTGGGAGAGGGCAGCGAGGTGCTGATGGTCTTCGGCAACCACGACCACCAACTGCAGCTGCATGACGAGGCGCTGAGCCAGATCGAGTGGATGCTCTCCCAGACTGGCGCGCGCGTCCGCTTCGACTACCCGGGCGTGTGGCTTCGCGAGGACGTCTATGCCCAGCACGGCCACTACCTCGATCGTCACACGACGACGCCGGCCTTCGAGCGGGTCGCCGCCGGGCTGATGGCGCGTTTTCTGAAGCTGCCGTACGAGGAGATGGCAGAGACCAACGACTACGAGCGCCTG
>DATASU010000211.1:0-19696 GCA_036269095.1 Solirubrobacteraceae bacterium | reverse complement strand
GTAACGGGGGCCGGCCTCGAGCATCCGCTCGATCAGCTCCGGTGTCACGCCCGGCGCCGGCAACGAGGGGTCGCTCACCGGTGTGCAGACCTCACGGAACCAACCCTCCATCCCGGCCGGCGTGTAGACGGTGAGCATCCGTGCGGTCGTCGCGGCGGCGTTGATGTAGGAGTGGGCGGCGCCTTTGGGAATGAACGCCGATCCGCCGGCGGCGATCACGTTCGTCTCACCTTCGACGGTGAACTCGACTTCGCCCTCGTAGACGTGAAACAGCTCGTCCTCGGCGAGGTGGCGGTGTGGCGGCGGTCCACCACCGGGGCCGAGCACGCAGTCCATCGCGAACATCGATCCGCCCGACTCCGCGCCCGTGACCAGGAACGTGTAAGTGTCGCCGGGACCCCAGAAACAACGCGCTGTCGCGCCCGCACTGCCGCCGAGCACTACTCCCCTGACCGTGTCCATGTCTTCCTCCCGAGCAGCCAAACCGGCTTCCAGGATGCTCGATGCTGGCGGGAGTCGCAAGCAGCCGCTTGAATCTGTGGCGATGGCAGCTCTGAGACGCCGCTGGAACAACTCCTCGCTCCTCTGGCGGGTGTTCGCGGCCAACGCGATCGTGTTCCTCGTGGCGGTCGCCGCGCTTGCCTGGACGCCGGTGACCGTTCAGCGGGTAGCCACCGCGGGCGAGCTCGTCGTGCTGGGGATCGGACTGGTGGTGATGCTGGCCTTCGACCTGCTGCTGCTGCGCCGGGCGTTCGGGCCGCTGCGACGGCTCGCGTCGACGATCCAGAGCGCCGATTCATCGCGCGAGCACGGTGACTCCTACGACGGTGCCAGCGCCGAGGTCCGAGCCCTCGGGCTGGCGCTCGGCGAGATGCTCGAGCGACTCGAACGTGAACGCCGCGACAGCGCGCTGCGCGAGCTCGCCGCACAGGAGCGCGAGCGGCTGCGGATCGCGCGCGAGCTGCACGATGAGGTCGGGCAGATGCTCACGGCGATCGCACTTCGCGCGGAGCGCGCGGCCGAGGACGCCGGCGAGGACGAGCGCAACGCGTTGCTCGAGATCTCGAGCACCGCGCTTGGCAGCCTCGAGGACGTGCGGCGGATCGCACTCGAGCTGCGCCCCGAGGTGCTCGACGACCTCGGGCTGGTGAACGCCGTGGTGGCGCTCTGCGGGCGCGTCGATCGCCAGCGCGGCGTGCGGGTCCGACGCGAGCTCGACTGGAGCCTGCCGCGGCTCTCGCCGGAGGTCGAGCTCGTCATCTACCGCGTCGCGCAGGAGGCTCTGACCAACGTGCTGCGACACGCGGCCGCGACCGAGGTCGTGGTCGAGCTGCGCAAGGAGCACGCGACCGTGATCCTCGAGGTCGCCGACAACGGCCGCGGCATCCCGGCCGACGCCGTCGAGCAGGGGATGCGCGGGATGCGCGAACGTGCAAGCGTGATCGACGCCCAGCTCGATGTGCGAACCGGCACGGATGGTGGGACGTGCCTCGTGTTGAGCGTTCCCGCCTAGATCGCGAGCACTGATGGTCACTCCGCTCAAGACCCGGGTGTTGCTCGCAGACGACCATGCCGTCGTGCGCAGCGGTCTGCGCGCCGTGCTCGACGCGGAGCCCGACATCGAGGTCGTCGCCGAGGCCGAGGACGGGGCGGAGGCGGTCGAGCGAGCGCTCAGGGGCGACGTCGATCTCGCGATCCTCGATGTCTCGATGCCGCGACTGACGGGACTGCAGGCGACCGTCGAGCTACGCAGTCGCACCGACGTTCGCGTGCTGATCCTGTCGGTTCACGACAACGAGCAGTACTTCTTCGAGGCGCTGCGCGCCGGTGCATCGGGATACGTTCTCAAATCGGCCGCCAACCGTGATCTGATCGAAGCCTGCCGGGCGGCGATGCGCGGTGAGCCGTTCCTTTATCCAAAGGCGATCGTCGCGCTGGTGCGCGAGTACCTCGAGCAGGCACGGCGCGGAGAGGCGGCTCCGGTCGATCCGCTCACCCCGCGCGAGCTGCAGATCGTGAAGCTGATCGCGGAGGGGCGCACGAGCGATGAGATCGCCGCCGACCTCGTGATCAGCCGCAAGACCGTCGATCACCACCGCGCGAACATCCTCGGCAAGCTCGAGATGCGCAGCGTCGCCGACCTCACGCGTTACGCGATCCGCCGCGGCCTGATCGAGCCATGAGCCGGGCAACGGCCGTTCAGCACCCAATCTGCACCGCTGTGCAGATGGGTACTTGCACCTATTCACCGAGACCGCGCGAGCCCTGATGCTGGTGTGCTGTGACCGAGATCGCGATCGCGCTCAACCGTCCTGCGCTCACCCCTGAGGTGCGAGCGTGGATCAATAACCGTCCGGGCAAGAAGCGCCCGGTGCTGACCCGCGGCCATGTCTCCGACCTCAATCGCGGGGCGGCGCTGTTGCGGATCGACGTCGACGGCGCCACGGACGAAGAGGTCCGGGACGAGGTCGAGGGGCTGCTCACCGACCTCCGGATGCTGGGACTCGCTCCGAAGCTGCTCGAGCAGAACCCCGCGTAGCTCACGCCTCAGCCGTGAAATCCGACTCCGGAAACAAAAGCCTTCACGAAGCAGGGCATAAGGCAGGGTGGCCGCTGCACATTCACGCGGCGCCGGAGCCTGCGCACAGCCCGCGGCGCTCGTTCAACGAGGCGGCTCACAAGCTCAGCTCCTGGCAGGTCACGCCCGAGCCGGCGGCGGCACGCAAGGCCGGGATCGAACTAGCCGACGTCGACGACGAGCGCGACGTCGTCGCCCACGGCAGCAAGGTGGTGCTCGCGCTGGGGGCGCTCGGCGTCGTGTACGGGGATCTCGGAACCAGCCCGATCTACACGATGCAGGTGATCTTCAGCCAGCACAAGGATGCCGCACACGCAACGCCGGCCGGGGTCTACGGCGTGATCTCACTGATCTTCTGGGCGATGACACTGATCATCTCCGTCAAGTACGCGGGCTTTCTGATGCGCGCCCACAATCGCGGTGACGGCGGCGGCATGGCGCTCGTCGCGCTGATCCAGCGGCGTGGAATCGGTCGTACCACGGTGCTCGTCACGCTCGGGATCTTCGGTGCCGGCCTGTTCTTCGGCGACGGCATGATCACACCCGCGATCTCTGTGACCTCCGCGGTCGAGGGACTCAAGGTCGTCGACCACGGCCTTGCGCATCTCGTCGTGCCGATCTCACTGGGGATCCTGATCGCGCTGTTCGCGGTTCAGCGCAAGGGAACGGGCGCGGTCGGCTGGTTGTTCGGCCCGTTGATCCTGGTCTGGTTCGTGGTGATCGCGGCGCTCGGCGCGCGCCAGATCGCGCAGGACCCCGCGATCTTTCAGGCGCTGTCACCGACCTGGGGTGCGCGCTTCATGATCGACCACGGCGGCGACGCGTTCCTGGCACTCGGTGGCGTGGTGCTCGCCCTGACCGGAGCCGAGGCCCTGTACGCGGACCGCGGCCACTTCGGGGCGCAGCCGATCCGCCGCACCTGGTTCGGGATCGTCTTTCCCGCCGTGCTGCTGTCATATCTGGGGCAGGGCGCGCTGATCGTGGCGCACCCTTCCGATATCTCCAATCCGTTCTTCCTGCTGGTCCCGTCGAGCCTGCTGATCCCGATGGTCGTGCTCGCGACGGTCGCGACGATCATCGCATCGCAGGCGGCGATCACCGGTTCCTTCTCGATCACGCGCCAGGCGGTCCAGCTTGGCTTCCTGCCGCGACTCAAGATCGCCCACACCTCGGAGCTCGAGGGGCAGATCTACGTACCACTGATCACCTGGGTGCTGGGGATCGGCGTTGTCGCGCTGGTACTGATCTTCAAGCGCTCCGACGCGCTCGCGGACATCTACGGCGTGGCTGTGACCGGGACGTTCTGCATCGACACGATCCTGTTCCTGGCCGTGGCCCGCTCGATGTGGAAGGTTCGCCGCTGGAAGCTCGCACTGATCGGAACCGTGCTGCTGATCGTGGAAGTGTCGTTCTTCTCCTCGAACGTCAGCAAGGTCAGTCACGGCGCCTGGATCCCGCTCTGCGTCGGCCTGATCACGGCCCTGTTGATGGTCACCTGGCGTCGCGGCTTCCAGATCGTCACGCGCAACCGCACCAAGGAGGAGGGCGACATCCATGCCTTCCTCGACGAGGTCCGGACCGGCACCGATGCCTGCCACCGCGCGCGCGGTGTCGCGATCTACATGAGTCCGAGCAAGAGCACCACGCCGCTTGCGTTGAAGGCCGATCTCGAGCGCCACGGGATCTTCCACGAGCGCGTGTTGATCGTGTCGGTGTCGCAGATGAGCGTTCCGCACGTCGATCCGGCCGAGCAGTTCCTCGTCGAGGTGCTCGGCAGCGGCACCTTCAAGGTCAGGCACATCACCGTCCGCGCCGGCTATCACGACGTGACCGACGTTCCGGCCGCGCTCGCGTTGGCACGCAAACGCGGGCTGCTCGAGCGCAACCTCGACCTCGAGCACGCTTCCTACTTCCTCTCACAGATCCGCGTGACGATGACCAACGCTCCGGGCATGAGCCGCACGCAGAAGCTGGTGTTCGTCGCGATGGCCCGCAACGCCGCGAGCCCGATCGACACCTACCGGCTGCCGGTCGACCGCACCGCGACGGTCGGCGCGATGATCGGCGTCTGATCGCCGTACCGTGCGGCGCCACTCCATTGGTCCAGAGCCGGACCGTGGGTGCGTGCGCAGCGGCTCAACGTTCCGAAAAGCGGGCGACGGGGTTCGAACCCGCGACCTTTGGCTTGGGAAGCCAACGCTCTACCAACTGAGCTACACCCGCAGTCTGGCTCGACATTCTATGAGGACCGGGCCACTGAGGCGGTCGAGGTACTCTGAAGGCGATGCGCAGGTTCGCCGTGCCGGGTGTCATATCGCTGGTCGTCGCCGGGTTGCTGGCCGTGTTGGCGTTCGGTGTCGCGCACAGCCCCCCGAGCAACCAGCTGGCCGCGCTGGTCAGTCGCGGGAAGACGCCGGCGGCGCCGAACTCCGGCATGCGGATGCAGGTGCTCGGCTCGTCGCGGCGCGAGAGTCTCAGCGCGCTGCGCGGCAAGGTCGTGCTCGTCAACGTCTTTGCCGGCTGGTGCCCGCCGTGCCAGGCGGAGGCACCGATCCTGCGTAGCGCACAGCAGCTGCTCGCCAAGCACGGCGGCACGGTGCTGGGCGTCACCTGGCAGGACTCGAGCACCGACGCGCTCAGCTATCTGCGCAAAAACCATCTGAGCTTCCCCGTCTTCCTCGACCCTGGCGACACGTTCGTGCAGCCCTACGGGGTCAACGGTCCCCCTGAGACGTTCATCGTCGACCGTCAGGGCAGGGTGGTTGCGGCGAGGACCTTTCAGCTGACCGCCAAGTGGGTCGATCAGGCGCTCGGTCACGCGCTCGGGACCAGTGCATGAGACTGCGGCGCTCGTTCGCCGGACTCGCCGTCGCGGTCGCGTTCGCCGGGCCGTGTGCGCTTGTGGCCGGGGCCGCCAGCTACCAGAACTACTACTCGGTCGTCACGCAGTTCATGTGCGTGGCGTGCCACGAGTCGCTGAATCAGGTCAATTCGCTCGAGGCGATCTCCGAGAAGGCGACACTTCGGCGGCTGATCGCTGAGGGCCTCGATCTCGGGCAGATCAAGGCCGGGATGGTCGCGCAGTACGGCCCCGAGGTGTTGGCCCGTCCACCCGCCCATGGCTTCAACCTGACGGTCTACATCCTGCCCCCGGTGGTGCTGCTCGGTGGCCTGGCGCTGCTCGCCTACACGCTGCCGAAGTGGCGTGAGCGCTCGCGCCGCGCTGTGGGCTCGGACCTGCCGGGGGCGGCACCGCTCGACTCAGACGACGCCAAGCGGCTCGACGACGAGCTCGCGGACTTCCTCTGAGCTACATCGAGTCGGGCGCGCTGACGCCCAACAGGCCGAGCACCAGCGCGAGCTGTGTCTTGCTAGCGACGCACAGCGCGATCCGGAATGACTCGACCGGCTCGGGCTCCGCGCCGACGACCTTGCAGTCGCGGTAGAAGGCGGTGAACTCCTGAGCCAGCTCGAGCGCGAACGCCGCGATCCGGTGTGGCGCTCGCCGCTCGGCCGCCTCGGCGATCTCCTCGGGCAGTGACAGCAGCTTCTTGATCAGGCCCCGCTCAGAGCTATGGAGCTTGCCCGCTGGCGAGCTCCATTCGGCTCCGGCCGCAACCGCCAGACCGACGCGCTCGTCCCCGAGGCGCGTGAGCATCGAGGCGATCCGGGCGTGCGCGTACTGGATGTAGTAGACCGGGTTTTCCGAGGACTGCGAGCGCGCGAGGTCGAGGTTGAGGTCGAGCGTGCGTTCGTGCGAGCTCTGCAGCATGAAGTAACGGGTGGCGTCGACGCCGATCTCGTCGAGTAGCTCGTTGAGCGTGACGAACTCTCCGGCACGCTTCGACATCTTCGTGCGCGCGTCGTTCTCGATCAGATGCACGAGCTGCATGATCAGCGTCTCGAGCAGCTGCGGGTCGCCGCCGAGCGCCTGGAAGGCAGCCTTGAGGCGGGCGATGTAGCCGTGATGGTCGGCACCGAGCACGAGGATCTGGCGTTCGAAGCCGCGCTCGCGCTTGCTCTCCATGTAGGCGACGTCTGAGGCGAAGTAGGTCGGCTCGCCGCCGCCGCGCACCAGCACCCGGTCCTTGTCATCGCCGAAGCTTGTGGTCCGCAGCCACAGCGCGCCGTCGTGCTCGTAGATGTGGCCACCCTTGCGGACATCCTCGATCGCGCGATCGACGGTGCTCGGCGAGCCGGCGTGCAGCGAGCGCTCACTGAAATAGGTGTCGAACTCAACCCCGTAGCGGACCATCGTCGCCTTGATCGCCTCGACCATCGCGGCGACAGCGCGATCGGCCAGCTCACTGACGTCGACGGAGTCGTCGGCGGCGCCCGGAAGCTGCGCGGCGACCTCCGCGACGTAATCACCCTGATAGCCGTTCTCGGGCGGATCCTGGCCGAGCGCCCGCGCGCGCACCGATTCGCCGAGGCGCAGCACCTGCGAACCGGAGTCGTTGACGTAGTACTCGCGCTCGATCGTGTGCCCCTGGAACTCGAGGATCCGGCCGAGCGAGTCGCCGTAGGCGGCGTGGCGTCCGCTGGCCGCGACGATCGGCCCGGTGGGGTTGGCCGACACGAACTCGAGCAGGATCCGCTCGGGACGCGGCGCCGCGCCGGCACCGAACCGGCCACCAGCCTGGAGCAGCGCCCGTAGCGAGCCGCGGTGCCAGTCGTCGGACAGAGCGAGGTTGAGGAAGCCGGGGCCGGCGACCTCGTAGCCACTGAGCGTCGCGCCGAGCGCGCTCGCCAACTGATCTCCGAGCCTGCCGGCGATCTCGCGCGGGGGAGCACCGAGTGCCGGTGCGAGCAGCATCGCTGCGTTGGTCGCGTAGTCACCCTGCCCGGCGCGCTTGGGACGCTCGAGCCTCGTGCCGGATCCCAGCTCCGCGTCGCTTCCGCGCAGTGCAGCGGCGGCAGCACCGAGTGCTGTGCGCAACTCCGATACTGGATCGCTCATGGGCTGACCACCGGGCTGAGCGCGAGGCGTGCCATCTCCGCACCCGCCATCGTGTACGGCGAGATCACCTCGTCGGCCCCTGCGTGCAGCAACTTGCGCTCGGTCTCCTCGATCGAGGCGCGTGCGATCACACGCACCTTGTTCGAGAGCTCGCGCGCCGTGAGCGCGATGAAGATGTTGTCAGCGTCCGAATCGACACAGGCGATCACGGCCGCGGCACGCTCGATCCCGGCGTGCAGCAGGACCTCGTCGTGTGTGGCCGGCGCCTCGATGTAGGTCACGCCGTCGTGCTGGGCGACCTCGCGATTCTGCGGGTTCTGATCGATCACGACGACCTGCGCGTCGCCCGCGAGCAGGTCACGGGCGACCTGTTGGCCGACGCGGCCGTAGCCGCAGACGATGAAGTGGTCTGTGTAGGAGTCGATCATTCTCTGGATGCGGCGCTGTCCCAGGAGGCCGCTGAGCTGCCCGGAGACGAAGAACTCGGCGACCGTCGCCAGGCCATAGAAGAGCGTACCTATCCCGAACAGCTCGAGGATCGCGAGCAGCACCCGGCCGCCGAGGTTCGCAGGGGTATGCAGGTCGCCGACCGTCGTGACCTTGTCGAGCGCCCACGCCAGGCCGTATGCAACCGACGTGCCCTCGACCGCGGCGAATGCGATGCCGCTGCCGAGGATCACCCCTGCCAGGGACGCGAACAGCAGTGCGAGACGGCGTGCGAAGTGGCGTTCCGGCATCGGCTAATGGTGATACGGCTCGCCGGCGAGGATCTTGTGGCCGCGGTAGATCTGCTCGAGCAGCACCACGCGCGCAAGTTGATGAGGCAGGGTGATCGTGCCGAGTGACAGCCGATGATCGACGCGCTCGAGCTGCAGGTTGCCGAACGGCCCACCGATCACGAAGCAGAGGTCGCGACCGCTCGCGCGTCGCTGCTCGAGGAAAACGCTGAACCCGGGCGAATCGAACTGCTGACCGCCGGCATCCAACAGCGACACGAAGGCACGTTCGGGGATCCGCGCGGCGACGTTCGCGTCCTCGCGAACCTCGACCAGCTCGAGCCGTGCGTAACGACCGAGCAGCTTGGCGTAATGGGCCACGTCGTCAACGAACGGTGGCCGCAAACGACCTACGGCAACGACGATGACCCTCACCGATGGCTCACCGATGGGATACTAAGTCCATATGGATCAACCCCAGCAGCCAGATCGCCACATCAACATCCACTTCTCACCGGAGTTGATGGCCGGTCACTACTCGAATTTCGCGAACGTCAGCCACTCCGACTACGAGTTCACGATCACCTTCGCCCGCGTCGACCACGAGATCGAGGAAGAAGAGGTTCCCGGCGTCGTCGTGGGACGGGTGAACCTGTCTCCGAAGTTCATGCAGGAGCTGATCGAGGCGATGCAGGACAACTACGCCAAGTGGCTCACCCGCGAGAACATCAAGAGCCTTCCCGAGTTCGGCGGCAACCGGCCGCTGGGAGACGAACCGCTCGATAGCGGGGAGTAATCCCCCGGGCCGGTCGCTGCGCGCGCCACAACTGATGCCGTGCGGGTAGCGATAGTCACCGACATACACGCCAACCGGCAGGCGCTCGAGGCCGTTCTCGAGCAGGTCGCTGCCGCGGAGTGTGACGCCCTCTGGTGTCTGGGGGATGTCGTCGGCTACGGCGCGGATCCGGATGCCTGCGCCGAGCTGGTGCGTGAGCATGCCGACATCTGCCTGGCGGGCAATCACGACCTCGCCGTGACGGGCGCGCTGTCGGTCGCCGATTTCTCCGACATCGCGCGGCGCGCGGCCGAGTGGACGGGGACCGTGATCTCGGCTGAGACCAGGCTGTTCCTGGAGTCGCTCTCGCCATCGGACGAGAACCAGGTCGTCAGCCTCTATCACGCGAGCCCGCGCGATCCCGTCTGGGAGTACGTGCTCTCGCCACTGCAGGCCGAGCTCTCCTTCGATGTTCAGCCGCAGCGGATCAGCGTCGTCGGGCACACGCACGTCGCGCTCGCGTTCCACCGCTTCGACGGCGAGGGCGCGACGGGTGAAACACGTCACGAGGGCGATCAGCTTGACATCAGCGCCGGGCGCTGGCTGCTGAACCCTGGCAGTGTCGGACAGCCACGTGACGGCGACTCCCGTGCCGCCTGGCTGGAGCTCGACACCGAGGCCTGGACCGCCTGCTGGCGGCGGGCGGAGTACGACATCGACGGCGCCGCCTGGGCGATCCGCGCGGCGCGCTTGCCGGACGCGCTGGCGGAGCGTCTGAGCTTCGGGCAATAGCTTGCAATCGGCTGCTCGGACGCCCGCTGAGGCGGTTTTAGCCGCGACACTGGCTAAAGTCGGGCGCGGATGGGCTTCGCACACAGGGCATTTGTCGCTGCAGGCGTTGGCTTTGCCGCGGCCGCGATCGTCGGTTGCGGCAGCAGCGGCGGGTCGCTGCTCTCGGAGTCTCAGTCCAACCAGCTGAGCGAGCAGCTCAACCGCGTCACGCAGGCGCTGAACGACGCCGATTGCACGCAGGCGAGGGCGTATCTCTCCGACTTTCAGGCGACCGTCGACAGCCTTGGCGGCGTTAACGCGACGCTGATCTCGAACCTCGATCAGGGCGCAAGCACTATTCAGTCGCTCACCGACCGGGATTGCGAGACGTCCGTTCAGACCACGACCGTCAAGAAGACACAGCCGAAGACCACGACCCAGACGACGTCCACGCAGACGACCTCGACCTTCACGGTGCCGAGCACCACGACCACGTATACGGCGCCGAACTACACGACGACGACGTACTCGACTCCTTCGACTACGAGCGACACGACGACGCCGGCGCAGACCACCAGCACCGTCAACTCGACGACATCGACGACGGGTGGTTCGCCGTTGGGCGGCAGCGACACGACCGACACGACCGACACCACCGATACGACCGACACAATCGACACGACCACGAGCAGCGATACGACGACGACCGGCTCCACCACCGACACCGCCGGAGGAGGCTTCTGATGAGCGCCGCCTCGGTGATCAACGGCCGCTACAGGGTTGAGGGCCGGCTTGGCGTCGGCGGTATGTCGACCGTGCTGCTGGCGCTCGACGAGCGCCTCGAGCGTCACGTCGCGGTCAAGCTGCTCGCGGAGCATCTCGCCGACGACCCGACCTTCGTCTCCCGTTTCCGCCGCGAAGCGCTTGCCGCGGCCCGGCTTGTGCACCCCAACATCGTGCAGGTGTTCGACTCCGGCTTTGACGAGTCCGCCCATCAGCATTTCATCGTGATGGAGTACGTGCCCGGACAGTCGTGCGCGGAGATCCTCCGCGACCGCGGGCACCTCGACGTCGAGCAGGGCGTCGACATCGTCACCCAGGCGTGCCGCGGGCTCGACTACGCGCACCGCAACGGCGTTGTGCACCGCGACGTCAAGCCCGGCAACCTGCTCGTTTCCGAGAGCGGCATCGTCAAGCTTGCCGACTTCGGCATCGCCCGCGCCACCGGCCAGTCGAGCATCACGCAGGTGGGCTCGGTGCTCGGAACCGCGGCCTACCTCTCGCCCGAGCAGGCACGCGGTGAGGAGGCCGGACCGCAGGCGGATCTCTACTCGCTGGGCGTCGTCACCTATCAGCTTCTGTCCGGCCGCCTGCCGTATGAGGCGAATTCACTGGCGGAGCTCGCGCTCAAGCAGCAGCGCGAGTCGCCGATCCCGCTGCAGCGGATCAACCCACATGTGCCACTCGCGCTGTCCGAGGCCGTCGCGGTTTCGATCTCGGTCGTGCCCGAGGAGCGTCCTCGCAGTGCCGGTGAGCTCTCGGATCTGATCAGTGATGGCGCGGCCGGTGTCTCGCCATGGGCCGACGACGCGCCGACGCGTCACATGGGGATGAGCACGGCGGCAACGCGCGTGCTGCCGAAGCAGGAGCGCAATTACCCGACTCAGGAGACGATGGTCGTCCCACGAGGCCCGTCCCGGTCAGCCGCGCCCCGCACCCCGCGCACGGTGCCGGCGCGCCGCCCGGTCGCGCAGGACGCGCCGCCGGCGCGCGGCGAGCAGCGCGGAAGCAGCGGGACGGTGCGACGGGTGGCCTGGCTGTTCGCGCTGCTGGTGGTGATCGTCGTGATCGCGGTCGTGATCGTGCTCGCGCTGCACCAGAGCTCCGGCTCGGTCGTGCACGAGCAGCGCGTGGTCGCCGACGGATGGCGCAGCGCGGTCCATCAGGTGCAGGACATCATCTCGAAATACACCAAGTAGCTCGTCCGGACTTCGCGCATAGCCCGGGAGTCAGCGCACGGACGGCGCGGCGCCGGCCAGGAATTCGGCGACGCGCTGATTGAGCACACCCTGATCGATGGCATCGCGGAGATCGGCCATCAGCCGCTGGATGTAGCTCAGGTTGTGCAGCGTCAGCAGGCGCGGGCCGGTGGTCTCGCCGGCCTTGGCGGCGTAGTGGACGTAGCCGCGCGTGAATCCGGCGCTGCAGGCGGGGCAGGGACAGCCCTCCATGATCGGCTCCCGCGAGCCGCGGAAGCGTGATTTCGCGAGATCGACGCGCCAGCGTCCGGCGGGATCGGGCACGATCGCGACGCCGTGGCGCGCAAGCCGCGTCGGCATCGCGCAGTCAAACGTGTCGATACCCAGCCCGACGCCGACCAGCAGGTCGTCGATGTCGCCGATGCCGAGCAGGTGGCGCGGACGATCGGAGCTGAGCCGCTCGAGTGCCGCCGTCGTCCAGTCGACGACCTCGTGCATCTGCGGCTTGTCCTGCCCCAGCGAGCCGCCGATCGCGATCCCGCCGCAGCGGCTCGCGGCCACGGTCTCGGTCGACTCGACGCGCAGGTCACGCTCGACCCCGCCCTGGACGATGCCGTAGACGAACTGCTCACGCGGCCCGTGCTGGTCGTGCCAGTCGAGGCAGCGCTCGAGCCAGCGGTGGGTACGCTCCGTCGAGCGTGCCGTGTAGTCACGCGTGACGTGAAACGGAGTGCACTCGTCGAGTACCAGCGCGATGTCAGAGTGCAGCGCCGCCTGAACCGCCATCGACGTCTCAGGCGCCATGAAGCGCTCGTCGCCGTTGATGTAGGAGCGGAAGCGCACACCTTCTTCGGCGATCTCGAGGATTGCGCTGCCGGCGCCGCTGCGGCCGCGGCCCTTGATCTCGTCGGCGACTCCACCGTGGCCCATCGAGAAGATCTGGAACCCGCCCGAGTCGGTGATGATCGGACGCTGCCAGCGCATGAATGCGCCGAGGCCGCCGTAGGAGTCGATCATCTCGGGCCCGGGGGAGAGGAATAGGTGAAACGTATTGCCGAGGACCATCTCGTATCCGAGCGCGTCGACGTCGCGCGGCTCGAGTGTCTTGACGGCGCCGCGCGTTGCGAGCGGGACGAACGCGGGCGTCTGTACGTCACCGTGTGCCAGACGCAGAGTGCCGGTGCGGGCGCGGCTGTCACTCGCGCGGGTGCGGATTTCGAACATGCCGCGGAAGCTAGACGTTTGTCCCAGCCGGGGGCTCGGCCACAGGTTCTCGGGGCATTAGGCTGCTCGCGAATGCGATCGCGTACGAGCACAGCTCTGGCGACGACGGTGGCCATCGTGCTGCTCGCGGTGAGCCTCAGCGGTTGCGGCGGCGCGGCGAGCCGCGCGCGAACCGGCAGCGGGAGGCTCCAGCCGCTGCGTGGTGCAGGAGACTCCGCGCTCAGTTCGCGCGCGCCGGCGACGCTCAGGCGCGCGAGCCTGCCGCAACCCGGAGTCACTCAACATGTCGAGAGTGGCGGCGCGCTGCTTGCGGTGACGCTGCGCGGCGTGCGCGACCCGCTCATGGGCTCCGGCGCTGAGCTCCCGTCGGGTACCCGCGCGGTCGGAGTCGTCTTCCAGATCCGCAGCTCCGGACCGAAGCTCTACGACAGCTCGGCGACGGGTGACATCAGCGTGGTGGTCTCAAACGGGGTTGTGACACCGGTGCTCGCCACCCGCGGAGCGTGCAAGACGCCGCTCGAGGACTTTGACCGTTACATCACCGCAGGCGAGGACCGGATCGGTTGTGTCGTATTCGCGGTCGCAAACGACGCTACCCTCGACGCCGTGCGGTTCTCACCGCACGCTCATCGTCTTGGAAGGCTGACGTGGGCGCCCTGACCTGCCGGCGAATGACCGACGCCCGGCAGAGGTGTGTAGGGTCACGGGCGACACGCCCGTCAGCTCGCCTCAGCAAACCAGCTAAAGCTTCACGTATCCCAAAGGAGTAAAGATGCCGCAGGCCCGTACAGCCGGAACGAGTACACGCAGACCGACGGCGGCCAAGCGCACGCCGGCCAAGCCGGCCGCCACCAGGAGCGCGGCGGCGAAGCCGGCCGCATCGAAGACGACCGCGGCGAAGGCCAAGCCTGCTGCCGCCAAGCCGGCTGCCGCGAAGCCGGCTGCCGCGAAGCCGGCTGCCGCGAAGCCGGCTGCCGCGAAGCGCCCAGCCGCAAAGCCGGCTGCCGCGAAGCGCTCGGCCGCGAAGCCCGCTGCCGCCAAGCCGGCCGCGGCGAAGAGCGCCGGGGCGACCAAGACCGGCACCGCCTCGAGCCGCCCGCGTGTCAATATCGACGGCGCACAGGTTGAGCAGATCGCGGAGCGCCTGCGCAAGCTCAACGAGAAGATCATCGATTTCGGGCGTGAGGCCGGCGAGAACACGCTTGCCAGTTACGAGAAGGCGCTGAAGACGATCGCGACTGGCGTCCAGCAGAGCCCCGCCAAGGACGAGCTCGAGTGGATCTCCCACCTCGCCGCCTCGCAGGCGAAGTTCGTGCGCGAGATCACCGACAGCTGGGCCAAGGCTGCGCGCGACCGCCTCAAGTAAGCGGTCGCGGCAGACCGCACAAGCTGGTTAGAACTCCGTAAGAGAACCCGGGTCGGGTGCTGCTCGACCCGGTCTCTATGGGACAATCACAGTCGCATGGACCCGAGTCGCAAACGCGCGATCCGGTTGACGGTCGCCCTGACTGCAGCTCTGCTGCTGGCAAGCGCGCTGATTTACGTGAGCTTCAGCGCCGGTCGCGACGAACTGACCGCTTCGCAACTCCTCAACAAGGCGCGCCCCGGCGGCCAGTACATCCTCGCCGGTACCGTCGAGAACAGATCGATCCATTACGTCGGGTCGACGCTTGACTTCCGCGTGCTCAATCCGAAGCGCACGGTGGCCGTCGACGTCAGCTACACGGGCTCGGTCCCGGATCCGTTCGCGCAGGGACGTCCCGTGATGGTCAATGTGACCGACCAGGGCGGCAAGTTCGTCGGTCAGCCGAACACGCTGACGACCAAGTGCCCGTCGAAGTACCAGGCCGCTTCCGGTGCGATCAAGAACACCTCCGGAGAGCCGGCTGGCCCCGCGGTGGTCGACAGCTGATGGCGACGCTCGGGCGGGCCATCCTGCTGCTCGACCTCGGCGTCTGCATCTACGGCATCTTCGCCTCGATCTACGGCACACGTGGCCGTCGTCGTGATTGGGTCGACTCCGGCCGCCGCGCGGTGTACGCGCTGGCGGCCCTGAGCATCATCGCCTTCGTGCTGCTCGAGGTCGCGTTCGTCCGCAACGAGTTCAGCTACAAGGTCGTCGCCGATACGTCGTCGACGACGACCCCGCTGTTTTACAAGCTGACGGCCCCATGGTCCTCTCAGCAGGGCTCGTTGCTGCTGTGGGTGACGCTCTCATCGTTGTGGTCGAGCCTCGCGCTCTACCTGACGCGCCGCCGGCTGCGCGACATCGCACCCCATGCGACCGCCGTGCTGCTGGCGCTGGACGGCTTCTTCGTCTCGCTCGCGTGCTTTTCGGCAAACCCATTTCAGACGACCCCGGCGGCCTCCACACCGACCGACGGCGCCGGGCTCGATCCGCTGTTGATGCACCCGAGCATGATGTTCCACCCACCGATGCTCTACACCGGGTACACGCTGATGGCGATCCCGTTCGCGTTTGCGGTCGCGGCGCTGATCACCGGCAAGCTCAGTTCGGAGTGGATTCGCGATACCCGCCGCTTTGCGCTCGCCGCCTGGATGTGTCTCGGGCTCGGCATCGTCCTCGGTGCGCGCTGGTCCTACACCGAGCTTGGCTGGGGCGGCTACTGGGGCTGGGACGCGGTCGAGAACGCGGCGCTGATGCCCTGGATCGTGTGCACGGCATTCATTCACTCGATCCAGATCCAGGAGAAGCGCGGAATGCTCAAGGTCTGGAACGTCTCGCTGGTGCTGCTGTTCGGGACGCTCTCGATCTTCGGCACGTTCCTGGTCCGCTCGGGCGTGCTCGACTCGATCCATGCCTTCGGCGCTTCGACGCTCGGCGTGCCGTTCGTGGTGCTGCTCGCGACGATGTTCGTCGGCTCGGTGAGTCTCGTGGTCGGCAGACGCGAACAGCTGCGGTCCGAGCACCGGATCGATTCGCTGATCTCGCGTGAGGCGATGTTCCTGCTGCAAAACCTGATCCTCGTCGCGCTCACGTTCGTGATCTTCTGGGTGACGCTGTTCCCGCTGATCTCCGAGGCGATCACCGGCACGAGCGTCTCGGTCGGACCGCCGGCATTCACCCCGTTCGTCGTACCGCTTGCGCTGGTGCTGATGCTGATCACCGGGATCGGCCCGCTGATCTCCTGGCGCCGTGCGACCATCGCGAACCTGCGCAGGCAGTTCGTCTACCCGGTCGGCTTCGCGTTGCTGATCACGATCCTCGTGCTGGTGTTCACCGACGCGGCGCGCAAGCCACTCGCGTTGCTGATGTTCACGTTCGGGTCATTCGTGATTGGCACCGTTGCTCAGGAGTTCTTCCGCGGCACCTCTGCGCGCCGAGCGATCACCAGAGACCCCTGGCCGGTTGCCTTCATCGCGCTGGTGCGCCGCAACCGCAGGCGCTACGGCGGTTACACCGCGCACCTGGGCTTCGCAGTGATGCTGATCGGCGTCGCGGCCTCGTCGTCGTTCCAGCACGTTCGCCACGTCTCGCTGCGACCGGGCCAGACTGCCAGGAACGACAACTACGTGTTCCGCTACGTCCGCCCGACCGAGTCGGTCTCGTCCGAGCGGATCTCGTTCGGCGCGGTGATCGATGTGACCAAGAACGGGAGCCACGTCGTGACGTTGCACACGATGCAGAGCTTCTATCGTGCGACCAACGCCCAGGATGGGTTCGTCGGTCAGTTCTTCGATCAGAACAACGCTGACAGCACGATCGGCCTCGACGCCGGCCCGCTGCGAGACATCTGGACCGTCGCGTCGGCCAATCTCGGAGCGCTGCTGCCGCTGATCAACAAGGCCGACCGATTGCTGGCCGCCGATTACAACGCCCTGCGCAAGCCGGTGTTGAAGCTCCCGGCAGCCGAACAGGACGGTGCGCTCACCGCAGATCTCAACAAGTCTGGCTTCTGGACCGAGCGCGACCTCGCAGTCGAGGGCATCGCCGGGCAGTACCTCAAGCACAACTATCGGATCGTGTTCCAGCTGATCGTCTCGCCGCTGGTCACCTGGCTCTGGACCGGCGCGCTGATCATCTTCCTCGGCGGGCTGATCTCGGTTGTGCCTCCGGGACTGTTCGCACGGCGCCGCAGCCCGGCACTCGAGCGCGCGCCCGTTGCGGTCCGTGAGCTTGCCTAGCCGCGCGCCGGCCACACGATGCCCTACGTGATCGTTCTGCTGTTGCTGGTCGGCGTTGTGTGGCTCGTGAGCGGGCCGCTGCGTCGCGGTGCTGCGGGCCTGAATTCATCCGATGGCGAGCAGACGTCCGAGTCGATGCGGCGGATCGACCTCGAGGCCGCGCGCGACGCCAAGTACCGCGAGATCCGCGACGCCGAGCTCGATCATCAGACCGGCAAACTGTCCGACGCCGATTACGAGGCGATCGACTCGACCCTCCGCGCCGAGGCAATCGCGCTGTTGAACGAGCTCGACGCGCTCGATGAAGCGGCGGGAGCCGATGACGGCACAGACCGCCACGACGCCGAGCGCCTCGAGCCGGAAACCTAAAGGCGGGGATCGGCCCTCTCAGAATCGGCAGTTCTGATTCGATATCGCACGCGATATCGGCGCGATATCGGATCAGAAGTAGTGTTTTTGAAGGTGCCCTCCCGGTCGCGGGCAAAGCGGCTACCATCAGCGCCCGAGATGACTTTCGTTCTCGACGTGATTCAGGTTTTCCTCGCCGTGATGCTCGTGTTCCTGATACTCATGCACTCGGGTAAGGACGCCGGCCTCTCCGGCTTCGGCATGGGTGGCGGCGGTGGCCAGAGCCCGTTCGGCGGTGGGTCGCTGGTTGAGCGCAACCTGAATCGCTGGACGGTGCTGTTCGCCGTGCTGATGGTGATCAACACGATCGTGTTGATCAAAGTCGGCTGAGCCGCGCTAATCGCTCAGTAACGCCGCGAGGATCCGCTCGCGGTCGGCGAGAAAGCCGCTGAAGACGCGGACCATGTCGGTCTGTTCGTAGGCCACCGGCGCGAGCCCCGCTTCGCTGCACTCATAGATCGTCGCGTCCGGGTAGGCGAGCACGATCGGCGAATGTGTCGCCACCACGAACTGCGAGCCCTCGCCGACCAGCTCATGGATGCGGCGCAGGCAGGTGAGGCAGTTCTGCGCCGACAGCGCGGCTTCGGGCTCGTCCATGACATAGAAGCCATCGGGCCCGAAGCGGTTGAGCATCACCGCGAGAAATGACTCGCCGTGGGATTGTTCGTGCAGCGAGCGGCCGCCGTAGGACCCGAGCACATCGGCCGCGGGAGTGTCGGCGCTGAGCTCGTCGATGTAGCTGGCTGTCGTGAACACGCTCTCGGCCCGCAGAAAGAAATCCGTGCGTGGGCGTCGCGTGCCGCGCACGAGTCTCAACGCCTGCCAGAGCTCGGAGTGCGAGGCTCGCGTCGAGAACTCGAAGTTCGAGGTGCCACCTTCGGGATTGAGGCCGGCAGCGGCGGCGATCGCCTCGAGCAGGGTCGACTTGCCGCTGCCGTTCTCACCGCCGAGAAACGTCACCTTCGGGTGCAGCGCGAGGCCCTCGCCGAGTGCTCTGATCACCGGAAGGTTCCAGGGATGCTCGCCGGCCAGACCCGCTTGCACCGGCCCGGCCAGCTCAACCGCGCGCACCAGCGGCTCGCTTGAGCGCCGGCGTGCCCTGACGGCCTCCAGGCGGGGGTCCACCCGGGCCACGGCTCAGTCCATGTTCACCGCGAGGTACTTCGTCTCGAGGTACTCGCTGATGCCCTCGTGACCGCCCTCGCGACCGAAGCCGGACTGCTTGATGCCACCGAACGGCGCCGCGGCGTTGGAGACGATGCCCTGGTTGAGCCCGACCATTCCGGTCTCGAGCGCCTCTGAGACGCGAATCGCACGCTTGAAGCTCGACGTGAAGAGGTAGGCGGCGAGCCCGTATTCGCTCGCGTTGGCGGCATGAATCGCTTCATCCTCGCTGGAGAAGCTGATCACCGGAGCCACCGGGCCGAAGACCTCCTCGGTCAGCAGTCGCGTGCCCTGCGCGACACCTCCGAGCACGGTCGGTTCGTAGAAGTAGCCGGGCCCGTCGACCGCTCTGCCGCCGGTGAGCGGATCGGCCCCGCGCTCGAGCGCGTCGTCGACGAGCTCGGCGACCTTGTCACGTTGCTTGGCGTCGATCATCGGGCCGAGCTCGACGCCCGACTCGGTTCCACGTCCGACCTTCATCGCCGCGAGCCGACCTGCGAGGCGCTCCGAGAAGGCGGCAGCGACCGACTCGTGGACGTGGAAGCGATTGGCGGCAGTGCAGGCCTCGCCACCGTTGCGCATCTTCGCGAGCACGGCGCCTTCGACCGCGGCATCGAGGTCCGCGTCCTCGAAAACCAGGAACGGAGCGTTGCCGCCGAGCTCCATCGAGAGCCGCAAGAGCGTCTCTGACGCCTGTGACATCAACAAACGTCCGACCCCGGTGGAGCCGGTGAAAGAAAGCTTGCGCAGGCGTTGGTCCGCCAGCAGCGGCGCGGTCGTCGCACCCGCATCGCTTGACGTGATGACGTTCACGACGCCCTTCGGCAATCCCGACTGCTCGAGGATCTGGGCGAAGGCGAGTGTCGAAAGCGGCGTCTGCTGAGCGGGCTTGAGCACGACCGTGCAACCGGCGGCCAGCGCCGGGCCCGCCTTGCGTGTCCCCATCGCCAACGGAAAGTTCCATGGCGTGATCAG
>DATASU010000210.1:0-7718 GCA_036269095.1 Solirubrobacteraceae bacterium | reverse complement strand
GGCACCCCGACGACCAACAATGGAACGGTCAACGTCGGCCCTGGGTCGACCTGGCTGGTGCAGGGCGGTTCGTTCACCAACTCGGGCAGGCTCGGGCTGCAGGTCGCCGGCGCGACCAGCTTCGGCAACTTCAACCTGACCGTCGGCAGCAAGTTCAATGCCGGCGGGACGCTGGCGCCGACGCTGGTGTCCGGCTACCAGCCTGCCAAGGGCACCGAGTTCCCGATCGTCACCGAGAACGGCGGCAGCCCCAGCGGCAAGTTCGGATCGGTCAGCGGCGGGTTCAGTGCCGACTACAGCAAGGAGACCGCCGCCAGCAGCCCGTATCTCGGCATGGTCTACGGCGGTGCGGCCGCGACCCCGACCGTACGACCGAGCGTCAAGAAGCTGGCCGGCGGCGCCGGCAGGCTCGTGCTCAAGTTGAGCTGCGCGAAGAGCGCGAAGTCGTCGTGCTCCTACACGGTCGTCGGCAAGGTCGGCAAGACCAAGGTCGCCAGCGGGCACGGGACGCTCAAGCCGGGCAAGTCCGTGACGCTGACGATCAAGCTGAACAAGGCCGGTAAGGCCCTGCTCAAGAAGCGTCATCGGCTGAGGGTCAAGGTGCTCGTCACCGCGGGCGGCAAGACGCTCAAGTCGGCGACGGTGTCCGTCACCAAGGCGGGCAAGAAGAAGTAACGAGAGAAGTGCCAGCTGCGGGGGCGGCCGACGCCAGCGCGTCGCGCCGCCTCCGGGGCGCCCGCTCCCACCAGCCTGGGAGCCGCCCGCCGCGACGACGCTGCCCGGCACGAGGCTGCCGCGGGCCAACCATCTAGTCTGCAGAGTGATGTCCTTCTACATCACCACAGCGATCGATTACGTCAACGGCGAGCCGCACCTCGGCCACGCCTACGAGAAGATCGCGGCCGACGTGATCGCGCGGCATATGCGCCTGCGCGGCGAGGATGTCTTCTTCCTGACCGGCACCGACGAGCACGGCGAGCCCGTCGCCGACGCGGCCCACGCGCAGGGGATCGAGCCGCAGGAGCTCGCCGACCGCAACGCCGAGCGCTTCCGCGCGCTGCTGCCGCGACTCAACATCTCCAACGACTTCTTCATTCGCACCACCGACCCCGAGCACGAGGCACGCGTCCAGGCGGTGATGCAGCGCATCTATGACAACGGCTACGTCTACAAGGGCCTCTACGAGGGCTGGTATTGCCCGCGCTGCGCGGACTTCAAGGTCGAGAACGAGATCCTCGACGGCAACCGCTGCCCGATCCACGAGATCACGCTGACGCGCGAGTCGGAGGAGAACTACTTCTTCAAGCTGTCGGAGTTCCAGGAGCCGCTCGAGCGTCTGTTCCGTGAGCAGCCGGACTTCGTGATGCCGACGCGGGCGCTCAACGAGGCCAGGGCGTTCGTCGAGCAGGGGCTGCGCGACATCTCGCTGTCGCGCGCGAAGCTGACCTGGGGTGTGACCGTTCCATGGGATCCGAGCCACGTCTTCTACGTGTGGTTCGACGCCGATCTCAACTACTACACCGCGCTCGGCTACGCGCGCCCCGGCGAGGATCTGACCGACCGCTACTGGCCCGCGCAGCTGCACGTGATCGGCAAGGACATCGTCAAGTTCCACGCGATCTACTGGCCGGCGATGCTGCTGGCGGCCGGGATCGAGCTGCCCGAGCATGTCTTCGCGCACGGGTTCCTGATGGCGCAGGACGGCCGCAAGATGAGCAAGTCGCTCGGCAACGTGCTCGACCCGTTCGAGGCGATCGACGAGTTCGGAACCGATGCGCTGCGTTTCTACCTGATGCGTGAGGTGCAGTTCGGCCAGGACGGCAACGTCGGGCTCGAGGGTGTGCGCGTGCGCTACGACACCGAGCTCGCCAACGACTACGGCAACCTCGCGAGCCGCACGATCGCGATGATCTCGCGCTACGCCGCCGGCATCGTGCCGGGCAGCGCTATCGACCCGGAGATCGCGGACGAGTTCGAGAGCCTCAAGACGGTCGTCGCCGAGAGCTTTGATCGCTTCGAGGTCACACAGGCGCTCGAGCTGATCTGGCAGCGCGTGCGTCGCCTCAACCGCTACGTCGAGGAGCAGAAGCCGTGGGAGCTTGCCCGCGACCCGGCCGCCGCGGCGAAGCTCGAGACGGTGCTGGCGTCGCTGCACCAGGGCCTGCGGGGCGTGACGATCGAGCTCCAGCCCTATATGCCCGATGCCAGCGCGACGGTGCTCGCCGCGCTCGATGCGGAACGGCTCGAGCCGGTCCCGCCGCTGTTCCCCAAGCGCGAGGCCTGACCGGCGTCGGCGACCGATGGTCGACAGTCACACCCACCTCTCGAGTTGCGAGCCGCCCGACGACGAGCTCGTCGCCGACGCGATCGCGGCCGGCGTCACGCGGATCGTCACGATCGGCACCGACGCCGAGAACTCCGGTATCGCGCTCGCCGCCGCCGAGCGCTTCCCCGAGGTCTATGCGGCCGTCGGCCTGCATCCCAACGACGCGACCGGCTTCAGCGATACCGACTTCGCCGCGCTCGCGCGCCTGGCCGAGCACCCACGCTGCGTCGCGATCGGCGAGACCGGCCTCGACTACTACCGCGAGCACGCCCCGCACGACGACCAGGCACGCGCGTTCAAGGCGCAGATCGAGATCGCCCGTGAGGCCGGCAAGCCGGTGATGATCCACACGCGCGACGCCGACGATGACACGCTCGCGATCCTCGACGCCCACGCCCAGGGCGTGAAGGTGATCCTGCACTGCTTCTCGATGGCGGCGCGCGTCGACGACTGCCTCGCGCACCCCGACTGGTACTTCTCGTTCGCCGGCAACGTCACCTATCCCAGGAACGAGGATCTGCGCACCGCGATGCTCAGGGTGCCCGCCGGCCGCCTGCTGTGTGAGACCGACGCGCCCTACCTGGCGCCGCAGCCGATGCGCGGCAAGCGCAACGTGCCCGCGAACGTCGTGCACACCGCGCAGGCGATCGCGCTCGAGCGCCGGGTCAGCTACCACGACTTCAATCTGGAGGTTGAGGCGGCCGCCGCCGAGGTGTTCGGCTGGGGGGCGTAGGACATTGGTGAAGCTCGGTCAGAACTTCCTCGTCGACCGCAACATCCTCGACGTGATCGAGCGGCTGGCGGCGCTCTCCGACGCGGACATCGTGCTCGAGGTCGGTGGCGGTCCCGGGGTGCTCTCGCAACGTCTGGCGCAGCGCGCCGCGGCGGTACACGTGGTCGAGCTCGACCGCAGCCTCGAGAGCAACCTGCGCGGGCTGCTCGAGCCGTACGCGAACGTACACGTACACATGGGCGACGCGACCGCGATCGATCTGGCCGCGTTCGACCCGGCGCCGACGAAGATGGTCGCCAACCTGCCCTACGGCGTCGCCGCGACCGTGATCCTGCGGACCGTCGCGGAGCTCGAGAGCGTCCGGTCGTGGGTGGTGATGGTGCAGCGCGAGGTCGGCGAGCGCTTCGCCGCCAAGCCCGGCAGCGACGCCTACGGCGTGCCGTCGGTGCTCGCCCAGCTCGAGTGCGACGTCAAGGTGCTGCGGCCGGTGTCGCGGCAGGTTTTCCGCCCGGTCCCGAACGTGGACTCGGTGCTGCTCGGTCTCAGCCGTCGGGGTGGCCAGCGGGCCACCCCAGAGGAGGTACGGCTCGTCCACCACGCCTTCCGTCACCGGCGCAAGGCGCTGGCTGGGTCGCTCGAGCTATCCCAGCGTGGGGTGCGCGAGCGCGCGCGGGCGGCGCTCGTCGAGATGGGGCTCCCGGCCGATGTGCGTGCCGAGCGGCTGACGCCGCAGCAGTTCGTCGAGCTGGCGGCGAAACTGTATCCATGAGATTGCGGGCGCTGGCGCCGGCCAAGGTGAACCTGTCGCTGTTCCTCGGCGCCACGCGCGGCGACGGGCGCCACCGCCTGGTTACCGTGTTCGAGTCGCTGTCGCTGGCCGACACCCTGGAGCTCGAGGTCACCGGTGACGAGGATGTCGTTGTCTGTCCGGGCGTCGAGGGCGAGAACCTTGCCGCGCGCGCGCTCGCGGGCCTGCGCGCGCGGGGCTGGGACGGGCCGCCGGTGCGCGTCGAGATCGACAAGCGGATCCCGGTGGCGGCCGGCATGGCCGGCGGATCGGCCGACGCTGCCGCCGTCCTGCGGTTGGCGATGGCGGTCGCGCCGGGCCGGGCCGAGGAGGTCGATGCGCTCGCGGCCGAGCTCGGCGCCGACGTGCCCAGCCAGCTGCTGCCCGGGGTGGTGCTCGGAACCGGGGCGGGGGAGCTCGTCGAGCACTTCGAGCCGCTGCCCGAGCACGCGTTCGTGGTGCTGCCCTCGTCGCAGTTCGCGCTGTCGACGCCGGATGTGTTCCGCGAGGCGGATCGGCTCGGGTTGCAGCGCTCCGACGCGGAGCTCGATCAGCTCTACGGCGAGTTGGTGGGGGTGCTCGCGCCCGAGCCTTCGCTGCCGTCGCGGCTGCTCGTCAACGACCTCGAGCCGGCAGCGGTGTCGCTGTGCCCGTGGTGCGGCGATGCGCTCGAGGCCGTGCGCGCGGCCGGAGCCGAGCACGCGATGGTGTCAGGCTCGGGGCCCACGGTGGTCGGCGTCTGGTGGGGGCTCGGGGCCGTCGGACGGGCCTTCTCGGCGGCCCAGCGGTTGCGCGATGAGCATCCGCTGGCGGTCGCCGCGGAGCCTGTGACTGCCGAGTTCGCCGCTCCATCGTTAACCTGAGGGGCTGATTCCCAGGAGATCGACGCGTGAGTAACAACGACATCACCTATCTGGTCGCCGGCGGCTGTGGCGTGATCGGGCTGATCGCGTTCGTGATGCTGATCCTCGCTCCGGCGCTGCAGAGCCACCGGCGCCCGTGGGAGCGGGCTGTGGTCGTGGTGCTTTCGGGGTACGTGCTCGCGGCGTTCGTCGGGGGCGGTGTCGTGCTCGGCGCGTGGATCGTCCTCCAGTGGCCGAACTGGTTCTGACGCGCCCATGGATCGGGGCGTGATGGCTGACGATGCGATGGGCTCGAGCGTCGGCGGGGGCCCCAACCTATCGGCGCTCGCCGCGATCACCGAGGCGGTCCAGGGCGGCGCCGGGCTGCCCGAGGTACTGCGCGCCGCCGGGCGCGCGCTTGACGCGAGCCTGATCCTGATCGACCGATCGGGGTCGATCCTCGCGGTGACGGCGCGCTCGCCGGCCGACGAGCGCTCGCTGATGCGCGACGGCGATGACGTCGACACGCTTGACCTGAAGGTCGCCGATGCGACCGTCGGGCACCTGCGGATGCGCACACGCGAGCGCGAGCCCGACCCCTCGATGCTCAGTTTGGTAGCGACCCTGATCGCCTCCGAGGTCGAGCGCGTGCGCGCGCCCGAGCGCGCGTCGGAGGAGGCCGCGACGGCGTTCCTGCGGGCGTTGCTGGGCGGCGAGATCGCCGACCGTGAGGATCTGATCGCGCGCGGCAAGGAGCTCGGGACCGATGTCTCGATCGGTGCCACGGCGGTTGTCGTGCGCGCGCACCCGCGCAATCCGACCGAGGACGACTGGCGCCGGCGGCTGCTGGCGGTCACGGGCCGTGGTGCGCGCTCGATCGCGCCGGGTGCGATCGCGGCGCCGAGCGAGGCCGATGCCGGGACCGTGCTGATCGTGCTCCCCGACGGCGACGGTGAAACCGGGCGGCGGGTCTCCTCCGCGATCCTGCGCGAGCTCGAGTCGGGGCTGGCGGGGTTCGTGTTCGCGATCGGGCGCTCGCGTCGGGTCGAGGATCCCCGCGACCTGCAGCGCGCCGGCAACGAGGCGATGCTCTCGGCCAACGTCGCCGAGGGCGAGCCCGAGGCGCAGCTGGCGTTCGAGGCGACCGGAACCTACCAGCTGCTGCTGCCGTACATGAGCGATCCGGTCGAGCTCAAGCGCTTCTACGACGACACCGTGCGGCCGCTCGTGGCCTACGACGAGCAGTACGAGACCGATCTGATGGGCACCCTGGCGACCTTCCTGGACTGTGATGCGAATGTCAACGCGACCGCGGCGCGGTTGATCACGCACCGGCACACGGTGCGCTACCGCTTCGAGCGTGTGCGCGAGCTGACGGGGCTCGACGTGCAGTCGACCGATGGGCGCGAGAAGCTGTCGCTCGGGCTCAAGGCGATGCGCGTGCTCGGCATCGCACCGCCGCGCGGTCCCGCCACCGAGCCCGGAGCAGAGGGCGGCCGAGTCCCGCGCTGATGCGGGTCGGAATCCTCACCGGTTCGGGCACGTACTCGTTGCCCGGCTTCGAGGCGGCGCAGACCGTTCCGGTGAACACGCCGTTCGGTGACGTCGAGGTCTCCGAGGGCCGCTGGGCCGGGGTCGACGTCTGTCATGTCGCGCGCCACGAGGCCGGGCACGCGCGACTGTCGAATTCCGTCAATCACCGCGGCAACGTCTGGGCCCTGCGGGAGCGGGGCGCGGGGTGCGTGGTCGGTCTGACGGCGTGCGGCGCGGTCGATCCCGACCTCGAGCTCGGGTCGATCGTGGTGTTCGACGACCTGCACTTCCTGTCCAACCGGCTGCCCGACGGTTCGCTCTGCACGTTCTTCGATCGGGTCGGGGACCCCCAGCGTGGGCACTGGGTGCTGCATGGCGGGCCGTATTCCGAGGTGCTGGTCGATCTGCTGACGGGTGCGGCACTGGATGCAGGGTTGGCCTTCCAGGGCGGGGGGATCTACGGGCACGTCGACGGGCCGCGCTTCAACACGCCGGTGGAGATCGCCGCGTTGTCGGACCGCGGCGTCTGTGCGGTGAGTCAGACGGGCGGGCCCGAGACGGTTCTGTGCGGCGAGCTCGAGCTGCCGTTCGCGCTGGTCGGGTTCATCACCGACTACGCGAATGAGGTCGTGCCGGGCGAGCCGACGCCGGTCACGACCCTGTTCGAGCTGGTCGGACGCTCGTCCGGCGTGTTCGCTTCGCTGCTGCGTGAGGCGCTGCCGCGGATCGTTGCCGCCGACCCGCCGCCGTCGGCGGCCGGTACGGTGGTGCGCTTCGGCGTGGTGGAGGGCGAGGAGTGAAGCCCCGTGGGGCTGCGGGCGTCGACACGCGCTCGAGCATCGCCGGCGACTTCATGCCGGCGGTTCTGCTCATGGCGCGCGCGCCGCGCCGCGGCGAGGTGCGCCACGCGCTGGAGCCGCTGATCGGGCTCGATGGCTGTGTCGCGCTGCAGGCGGCACTGATCGTCGAGGCGCTGCGCTGGGCCCGCACGGTCGACCCGCGCGCGATCTACATCGCCCACGACCCGGCCGACGCCGGCCGTGACCTGCACCGGCTCGCCGGTGAGGACGTGACGCTGTTTCCCCAGAACGGCGACGGCATCGCGGGGCGGGTGGCAGATGCCGTCGGCCGTGTCTCGGCCCACTCCTCGGGCCCGATCTTCATCGTCTGGCCCGACCTCGCGCGGTTCGGTCCGTCGATCGAGCGCGCGACCCGCATCGATCTCACCGACGGCGCCGACCTCGTCCTCGGGCCCGTGTTCGACGGCGGCTACTACCTGATCGCGCTGGCGCGGCCACTGCCGTCCTTGTTCGCGATGTCCGAGTCGGTCTGGCGCGGGCCTGACTCCTTCAACCAGGTGCTGCTGGCGGCGAACAAGGCCGGGCTGGAGGTCGGAATGCTGCGTGGCGAGCGGGCGCTTCACCGTCCCGCTGACGTGCGCGCGGCGCTGGCGGACCCGTTGTTGCCGGAGGCGGTGGGCAGGGCGCTGGGGCGAAA
>DATASU010000209.1:0-3669 GCA_036269095.1 Solirubrobacteraceae bacterium | reverse complement strand
ACACCGAGGTCGACACGCTCGGAGATGCGCGGCCTGGTGAAGGCGTCGGGTGGCGCGGCGGTGGTCGAGCGCCACTGATCCGCGAGGATCGGGCCCCGGCCGTCGAGGGGGCGGCCGAGCCCGTCGATCACACGCCCGCGCAGGGCTTCACCGACCTCCACGCGGAATGGTGAGCCCGTCGGCACGACGGGGGTACCCGGGCCGATGCCGCCGAGCTCACCCAATGGCATCAGCAGCGTACGGCCACTGCGGAAGCCAACAACCTCGGTGGGGACCGGCGGCTCACGCCGGCCGTCCCCAACCATGCAAAGTTCGCCGATCTCGGCTTCGATCCCGGTCGCCTCGATGATCAGACCGATCACATCACCGACGCGACCACGGCGCTTGGCCAGATCGCCCGAGCGGATCGCGTGCGCCGCCTGGACCAGTCCGTCGGGATCAAACGCCATCCGCGATCCCAAGTTCGCCGCCGTCCCGATCCTCCGGCCCGGCTCCATCGGAGTCGCCGGCGAGCGCGGCGGCGACGAGCTCACGTGCGGTCTGCAGCTGCGCGTTGACCGTGACGTCGATCTCGCCATAGACCGTCTGTGCAATCGCGCCGCCGCGAGCGATGCGGCGATCGGCCTGGACGTCGAGGTGCTCGATGCCGCCGAGCTCGGCCTGCAGCGCCTTGACGGCTTCTGACAGCAGCTCGAGGTCGTCGGGATTGACGAGCACGGTCACGCGATGGCGGTCGGAGAGCCGGCGCAGCGCACCACGCACGACATCGGTGATGCGTTCCGGCTGCGCCGCGATCGCGCCGGCGATGATGTGCTCGGCGGTGAGCATCGCGAGCTCACCCGCCTGGGCGGTAAGCGTCTCGGCGAGTTCCTCACGCGTTTCAGCGACCCCGCGAACAGCGTCGGCGACCGCGGCGAGCAGCGGGCCCGCCTCGGCACGCGCCTGCTCGGCGCCGGCGGCGTAGCCGGCCGCGTGGCCTTCGGCCCGGGCCTGCTCGCGGATCCGCTCGGCTTCGGCAACCGCGCGCGCCATGACATCGGCGGGCGTGCGGTCGGAGCTGTCGGTGCTCTCGAGCTGCTGGAACGTGTAGGTGTTGACCTCTGTGGCTGACATTCGCGTGGTCCTAGAACATGACGTCGGCGTCGCTGCGCGACAGCACGACGGCACCGGCTTCCTCGAGGCGCCGGACGATCGCGACAACGCGGCCCTGAGCCTCTTCGACGACGCGCTTGCGCTGCGGGGGCTGGTACTCCATCTCCTCCAGCAGCATCTGCGCGCCGCGCTCGGACATGTTGTTGAGCACACGGGTCTTGACCTCGTCGCTGACGCCGCGCAGTGCCAGCGCCAGATCCTTCTGGTCGGCCTCGCGCAGGACCAGCTGAATCGAGCGGTCGTCGAGCTTGACGATGTCCTCGAAGACGAACAGCAGGCGCCGGACCTCGGCTGCGAGCTCCTCGTCGGTCTCGGTCAGCGAGTCGAGCACGTTGCGCTCGGTCGGCCGGTCGGTGTGGTTGAGGATCTCCGCCAGCGACTTGACGCCGCCGGTCGTCGTGTATTCGTTCTGGACGATCGTCGCGAGCTTGGCCCGCATCACGTCCTCGACCTGCTTGACGACATCGGGGCTCGTCTCGCCCATCTTCGCGATGCGCAGCGCGATCTCGGCCTGCTCCTCCTCGGGGAGGTTGGCGAGCACCTGCGCGGCGAGCGTGGTGTGAAGGTTGGCGACGACCAGCGCGGTCGTCTGTGGCGCCTCGTTGCGCATGAACGCGACGATCTGCTCGGGCGCGGTGCGGCGCAGAAACTCAAACGGCCGCATCTCGATCACCGACGAGAGCCGGCCGATGATCTCGGCCGCGCGCTCGCTGCCGATCGCCTTCTCGAGCACCTCGCGGGCGTACTCGACGCCACCGGCCGCGATCGAGTCGTAGGCGGTGACCGTCGCGGCGAGCTCATCCATGACCCTGGTGGTCATGTTGGGCTCGATGTGCTGCATCTTCGCCATCTCCAGCGACAGCGATTCGATCTCCTCGTAGTGGAGATGCTTGAAGATCTCCGAGGCGCGATCCGGGCCGAGGGCGACAAGCAGCATCGCGGCCTTCTTACGGCCGTTGACCTTCGGGCCGCCGCCGCCCTTTGGCGCGGCGGCCGGGGCCTGGGGCTGCTGGTAGAGCTCTACCGCCATCAGTCTTCAGTCATCCACTGGCGGATCTGCGATGCCACCCGCTCGGGGTCACGGTCGACCAGCTCCTCGACCTGCTGCTTGGCGACGTTCACGGGAGGCCGCAGGCGTGCGACCACCGACGGCCCTTCGAGGTCGACCATCTGGGTCTGAGCCTCGATCTCGGCCAGTGAACGCGGCTGCTCGAGCTCGCGCAGCCAGGTCGGCTGCCCCGCGAACTGCTCGCTCTCGCGCTTGCGCAGCGTGCGCCGCATGAAGAACAGGAACAGGAAGGCGCCGAGTCCGAGGACGATGTACTTGATCTTGCCCGTCATGCTGCTCGTCGTCGAGCTGCTGGTCGCGGCCGGAGCGGCGATCTTGGCGAACGGCAACGAGCCGATGGTGAAGCTGTCCCCGCGCTTCTTGTTGTAGCCGACGGCTGCCTCGACAGTCGAGCGGATCGTCGGCAGGTCGCTGGCGGGCACCTTCTTGCTGTTGATCAGCACGGAGATGCTCTGGCGGTTGATCGCGCCGGGAGCGACGGTCGTGTGCGAGATCGTGCGACCGTCGTTGAAGGACGTCGTGTTGGTCTTGTTCGTGTAGTTGGAGTTGCCGCCGCTGGTGGCCGCGTAGCTGAGGTTGGTCGCGCTGTTGCCGGCAGTGCCGCTCGGGGTCGTACCGGTGCCCTTCAGCGACTCCTGCGTGACGGCCGTGGTGTTCGGCGTCTTCTGCTTGCTGTAGACCACCGACGCGAGGTTCTGCTGGTTGGCGTCGAGGTCGGCGTTGACGTTGGCGACGGCGATCCCCGGGCCGAGCGTCGCGGCCAGCATCGCGTCGACCTTGTCGGCCATCTGCTGGTCGTAGGCGTTCTCCGCCGACTGCTTCGCCGTCAGCGAGTTGCCGAGGTTCGAGTTGGCCGACGTCGGCCACAGCACGTCGCCGTTCTGGTCGGTGATCGTGATCTTGCTCTGGCTGAGACCGGTGACGTCGCCGGCGACGATGCCCGCGATCGATTTCACGGTGGTGCCGCCGAGCGTGTTGTCGGTGTTCAGCAACACCGATGCGGTCGGCTGCGTGTTGGTGCCGGTGAAGAGATTGTCCGCCTGATTGGGGACGGCGAGCTGAACCTCGGCCTGGTTGATGCCGTTCATGCCCTCGATCGTCTGGTCGAGCTGCTGCTCGAGTGCGGAGGTCGTCTGCTCCTGCTGCTGGAACTGGCTCTCACCGAGGCTCGTGGAGCCCAGGTAGGAGGAGAGCGTTCCGGCGGTTCCGGAGAGCAGGCCCTGGCCGTCGAGCAGGTCGCGCGCCTTGCCGACGTCGCTGGGGTTGACCTCGATGCCGGTGCCGTTGTTGGTCAGCTCGTAGGCGATGGCGCCGGCCGACAGGGCAGTCGTGATCTTCTCGGTCTGAGCCGGGGTCTGACCCGCGACCAGCGTGGTGTAGCTGGGGGAGGAGGCCATGCTCATCAGCAGGTAGATGAAGAGCACGCCGACGAGAGCGCCGGCTCCGAC
>DATASU010000208.1:0-27093 GCA_036269095.1 Solirubrobacteraceae bacterium | reverse complement strand
TCCTCGGCCATCATCCGGTAGGTCGTGAGCTTGCCGCCGGTGATGGTGACGAAGCCGCGGACCCCGTCGCGCTGCTCGTGGTCGAGCAACGCGTGAGCGCGGGTGACGTCGCGAGTGTCGGTGTCGGACGCCTTGGCGTCCTCGAACAGCGGCCGCACGCCGGTCCAGACCCGCAGCGCTCGCGCCTGGCGGAAACCGGGCACGAGCTTCTCGCCGTCGTCGAGCATCTGGTCGACCTCGGACCTTGCGACGCTGTGGTCGTCGGGATCGTCGGTGCGCTGGTCGGTTGTGCCGATCACCGACACCGTCCTGATCGGAACGATGATGTCGCCGTCGGTCGGCAGCTGGCAGCGGTTGATCACGGTGTTCACCAGCCGGTGGTTCATCGCGATCATGATTCCGCGGCCGGGGAACACGCGCACGCCCTCGATCCCCGCCAGTGCCGCGATCTGGCCCGCCCAGGCGCCGGTGGCGTTGACGGTCACGCGCGCCTCGATCTCGAGCTCCTCGCCGGCGCGCACATCCTTGACGCGCGCTCCGGTCACCCGCTCGCCGTCGCGCCGGATCGCGGTCACCTCGTGGTAGGGGAGGATGCGGGCGCCGCGCTGCTCGGCGCCGTGCGCCATCGCCCAGACGGTCTTCCAGATGTCGATGTTGGCGTCCGGTACGCGGAAGGCGCGAGAGATCTTGGGATTCAGCCGTGGCTCGTCACGCAGCGCCTGGCCGACGCTGATCTCCTCGCAATCGACGTCGGTCTCGCCGCAGGCCGTCACGAAGCGATCGGCGTAGGCGGGGTCATCCCACGGGGTCGTGACGAACAGCCCGCCGGTGTCCTCGATCGCGTCCGCCGCGACCCGCCGCAGGATGCGGTTCTCGGCGATGCACTCACGCGCGGCCGCGGCATCCTTGACCGCGTAGCGCGCACCCGAATGCAGCAGCCCGTGGAAGCGTCCGCTCGTGCCCTCGGCCAGATCAAGGCGGTCGACGAGGATCACGTCGAGCCCGCGCAGCGACGCGTCCCAGGCAACTCCGGCGCCGGTGGCGCCACCACCGATGACCAGCACCTCGGCGGTGAGAGAGAGCATCCGTTCAGCCTACCGTCGGGCCGGTGGGGGCGAGCAAGCGAGCCGCCCCCACCGCAGACAGCAGCAACTCATTCGACCCAGTCGAAGGTGCGGGTCACGGCCTTCTTCCACATGCGCATGTTCTGCTTGCGGTCGGCGTCGTCCATCTGCGGCTCCCAGCGCTTGTCCTCGGCCCAGTTCTCGCGCAGGTCCTCCTGGTTGTCCCAGAAGCCGGTGGCGAGGCCGGCCGCGTAGGCGGCGCCGAGCGCCGTCGTCTCGGCGACCTCCGGACGGATCACCGGCACGCCGAGGATGTCGGCCTGGAACTGCATCAGCGTGTCGTTGGCGACCATGCCGCCGTCGACCTTGAGCGAGTCGAGCTCGACGCCCGAGTCGGTGCGCATCGCCTCGACGATCTCGGCCGACTGGTAGGCGGTCGCCTCGAGCGTCGCGCGGGCGATGTGGCCGGCGTTGACGTAGCGGGTCAGTCCCGCGAATACGCCGCGCGCGTCGGCCTTCCAGTACGGGGCATAGAGGCCCGAGAAGGCCGGCACGATATAGAGGCCGCCGTTGTCATCGACCGTCGCCGCCAGCTCCTCGACCTCGGGTGCGGCCTTGATCATCCTGAGGTTGTCGCGCAGCCACTGCACCAGCGCGCCGGTGATCGCGATCGACCCCTCGAGCGCGTAGACCGGCGGCTGGTCGCCGATCCGGTAGCAGGGGGTTGTCAGCAGGCCCGACTTGGAGTGCACGAGCTCGCTGCCGGTGTTGATCAGCATGAAGTTGCCGGTGCCGTAGGTGTTCTTGGCCTCGCCGACCGCGAAGCAGGTCTGGCCGAAGGTCGCGGCCTGCTGGTCGCCGAGGTCACCGGCGATCGCGATCCCGGCGAGCGGCCCGCTCTTGACCTCGCCGTAGACCTCGCTCGAGGAGCGGATCTCCGGCAACATCGATTCGGGCACGCCGATCGTCTCGGCCGTCGCGTGGTCCCAGGACAGCGAGCGCAGATCCATCATCAGCGTGCGGCTGGCGTTGGTCACATCGGTCATGTGCAGGCCGCCGTCGGTCCCGCCGGTGAGGTTCCAGATCAGCCATGAGTCGACGTTGCCGAAGATCAGATCGCCGGAGTCAGCCTTCTCGCGTGCGCCGTCGACGTTCTCGAGGATCCAGCGAACCTTCGGTCCCGAGAAGTAGGTGGCGAGCGGCAGCCCCGACTTGTCGCGGAAGCGATCCTGGCCGCCGGACTTCCCGAGCTCCTCGACGATCTTGTCGGTGCGCGTGTCCTGCCAGACGATCGCGTTGTAGACCGGCTCGCCGGTGTTGCGGTCCCAGACGACCGCGGTCTCACGCTGGTTGGTGATCCCGAGTGCGGCGATGTCGTCCTTGCTCGCGTCGGCCTTTGAGATCGCCTCCTCGACCACCTCCTGGGTGCGCGCCCAGATCTCCTTGGGGTCGTGCTCGACCCAGCCGGGCTTCGGGTAGATCTGCTCGTGCTCCTTCTGTGAGACCGAGACCACACGCCCCGAGTGGTCGAAGATCATCGCCCGCGAGCTGGTTGTGCCTGAATCGATTGCTATCGCGTACTTCGCCATTTCAGTGTCCTTTCGGGTTCTGCTGGGGCAGTGTCAGCCGGCGAGCGCCTCGGCGGCGCTCTCGAACAGGTAGAAGGTCGAGGTCGCGCCGGGATCCTGGTGTCCGGCGCTGCGTTCAGCGAGATAACTGGCGCGTCCCTTGCGGGCCACCAGCGGCGTCGTCGCGAGCATCCCCTCGCGCGCCGCGTCGGCCGCCGCGCGTAGCCCCGCGTCGAGCTCGCTCGCCCGCTCGAGCGCCGCGACCGCCGGGATCAGCGCGTCGAGCATCGTCTTGTCGCCGGGCTCTGCCTTGCCGCGCGATTGAACGCCGTCGAGTGCCCGTCGCCAGGCCGCGGCATACGCCTCGAGGTCGGCCCCCGGGTGATCGGTGAGTCCGCCCCCGAGCTGCAGAAACAGCGTTCCGTACAGCGGTCCGGCGGCGCCGCCGACGGTCGAGATCAGGGTCATCGCGACGGTTTTCAACACCGCGCCCGGATCCGGCTGCGGGTCCGCGTGCAGCTTCTCGACGACCTTCTGCATCCCGCGGTCCATGTTCGTGCCGTGGTCACCGTCGCCGATTGCGGTGTCGAGCGTGACGAGCTCCTGGCGGTGCTCGGCCATCGCTGTGGCGAACAGCTCCATCCAGCGCTGCACGCTCGCCGTCTCGATCGCCACGCTCACACTCCCCAGCGCAGCGCCGGCGTGTCGACCGGGGCGTCCCAGTACCGCAGCAGCTCGTCGTCGAGCTTGAGCAGCGTGATCGAACAGCCCTGCATCTCCAGCGAGGTGATGTAGTTGCCGACCAGGTTGCGCTCGATCTTGAGGCCGTGCTGCTGGGCGAGCTTGGCGACCTCGGCGTAGACGATGTAGAGCTCGAGCAGCGGCGTGCCGCCCATGCCGTTGACGAACGCCAGCACGCGGTCACCGCCGGCGAACGGGAGATCCTCGACGATCGCGGTCAGCAGCCGCTCCGCCACCTGTGAGGCCGGTCCGGCCTGCTCCTTGAAGCGACCGGGCTCGCCGTGGATTCCGATTCCGATCTCGATCTCGTCCTCGCCGAGCTCGAAGCTCGGCTGTCCGGAGGCGGGGGTGATGCAGGGGGTCAGCGCCATGCCCATCGAGCGGCCCTGTGCGTTGACGCGCCGGCCGATATCGGTCACCTGCTGCAGTGAGCGTCCCGCCTCGGCCGCCGCTCCGGCGATCTTCTCGACCAGCACCGTGACGCCGACGCCACGGCGTCCGGCGGTGTACAGCGAGTCCTCGACCGCGACGTCATCGTTGGTCAGGATCGTGGCGACCTCGATGCCCTCGGCCTTGGCGAGGTCGGCCGCCATCTCGAAGTTGAGCACGTCGCCGGTGTAGTTCTTGACGATGTGCACGACGCCGGCGCCGCCGTCGACGGCCTTGGTGGCCGCGAGCATCTGGTCCGGGGTCGGTGAGGTGAAGACCTCGCCCGGGCACGCCGCGTCGAGCATGCCGCGCCCGACGTAGCCACCGTGCAGCGGCTCGTGACCCGAGCCGCCCCCCGAGATCAGCCCGACCTTGCCGTTGGTCGGCGCGTCGGCGCGGACGACCATGTAGGGGTCGAAGCTGACGCGCAGGCGGTCGCCGTGTGCGGCCTTGACCCCGCGCAGTGCGTCGGCCACGACCTGGTCCGGCGCGTTGATCAGTTTCTTCATATCGGTCTCCTCACCGATCGGGCTTTCAGCTGTGCCGATGTCCGGGCGGCGGGACACGCTCGTCCCGCCGCCGGGCGCGGCTTGCGTGGGTCTCTAGGCCTCGGGCTCGAACGGCAGGTCCTCGGGGTTCTCGCCGGAGCCGCGAACACCGGGCTTCTCGCCGAGTCGCGCGATCAGGAAGTCGCGCACTCCGATGTCGTAGGCGAAGGACGCGAGCCCGCCGCCGATCAACGGCCCGACTATCGGTATCCAGAAGTAGTCGTTGATGTTTCCGTAGTTTCCAGGGAAGGCGACCTTGCCCCAGCCGGCGATCAGCGCGAACATCCGCGGGCCGAAGTCGCGCGCCGGATTGATCGCGTAGCCGGCGTTGGCTCCGAAGGAGATGCCGACCGCCAGCACGATCAAGCCGACGATGAACGGCGCGAGGTTGGCGCCCACCGGGATGTTGAACTCGTCGCCGATCGCCCAGATGAACAGCACCAGGAAGAAGGTTCCGACGATCTGGTCGACCAGCGGCCCGAGAATGTTGTGGAAGTACGGGGCGGGGAAGGTCGCGAACGTGCTGTAGGTGCTGACCGAGTTCGCCGTGCCCTTGACGATGTGGTGGACCTGGTCGTAGTTGTTGATCGCGTTGTTGTAGACCAGGAACACGAGGGCGGCGCCGACGAACGCTCCGAGCACCTGCGCCGCCCAGTAGCGCGGGACTTTGCTCCAGGGGAGCTGCTTGCGGATCGCGGCGCCGAACGTGACGGCGGGATTGATGTGCGCGCCGGTGATGCCGCCCACCGTGTACACGGCGAACGTCACTGCCAGCGCCCAGCCCCAGCCGATCAGCAGCCAGTCGCCCGACGACTGCAGGGCCCCGGCGGAACTGCGTCCCGACCCGACGAGCGCCCACAGCATCGCGACCACGCCGTCACCGAACGCGATCAGGATGAAGGTGCCGAAGAACTCGGCCCAGAGCTCGCCGATCATGCCCTTGCGCCAAGCGGGCGCCGGCCTGCGTCCGGTCTCACTTACGGTTGCCACACGTCCTCCTTCGAAGGTTGATGGATTGGACGTGGCTTGCGGAGGCGCTGCCGCGCGCGCCGCATGGAGGCGGGAAAACCTGGCGCGTGCGTTTGCGCATGCGCCGGACCGGTGATTCCACTCCTGCGACCGCCGCGGTGGCTCCGCCGGTCACGCGGGGCAACCTATACCTCGAGTACGACATTGTCAAACTCGGTTCGGAGCCAACGGCTGCCGTTCTGATAGCCGGAACCCCACCCGACCTCGTCGTCCGCGATGATCAGCAGGCCGTGCCAGGAAGGATCCAGTCGATCGAACGCGCCGCCGCAATCCTGCGGCTGCTGTCGGGGCGCTCGCGGCAGATCGGGGTCGTCGATCTCGCCGAGGAGCTGCGGCTGCCGAAGGGCACCGTCCACGGCATCCTGCGCACGCTCCAGCACGTCGGCTTCGTCGAGCAGGATCCGCAGACCGGCAAGTACCGGCTCGGTGCCGCGCTGCTGCACATGGGATCGACCTACCTCGACGGCAACGAGCTGCGCACGCGTGCGCTCAACTGGTCGGACTCGCTGGCATCGCGCACCCAGGAGGAGGTGCGGCTCGGGACGCTGCACGAGGGCCGTGTGCTGATCGTGCATCACGTCTTCCGGCCCGACGACAGCCTGCAGACGCTCGATGTCGGCACGCTGCTTCCGGCCCACGCGACCGCCCTCGGTAAGGTCCTGCTGGCGTCGCATCCACACGTCGCCGAGGAGTTGATCGAGGCGGGCCTGTCGAGCTACACCGAGATGACGATCTCCGTTCCGGACAAGCTTCGGCGCGAGCTCGAATCGGTGCGCGATCGCGGCTGGGCCTCCGACGCCGGCGAGCTCGAGTTGCTGCGCGGCTCGATCGCCGCGCCGATCATCGACCGCACCGGCCGCACCGCGGGAGCGATGGGGATCTTCGGCTCGCCGCAGCGGTTGTTCACCGCTCAGGTGCCGCGGCCCGAGCTGCTGACGCACGTGCGCGAGCACGCCCGCGCGGTCTCACACGAGCTCGGCGCGATCCCGTGGTAGGCCGATGAGGGAGCGCTACATCGCCGGGATCGACCAGGGCACCGCGTCGTCGCGCTGCCTGATCTTCGACCACTCGGGACGCATCGTCTCGGTCTCGCAGAAGGAACATCGCCACATCTTTCCGCGCCCCGGATGGGTCGAGCACGACCCCGAGGAGATCTGGGCGAACGTCCAGCAGGTGGTCAGTCAGGCGCTCAGCGACGCCGGCCTGCAGCCCAAGGACCTGGCGGCGCTGGGCATCGCCAACCAGCGCGAGACGACGATCGTGTGGGAGCGCGAGACCGGTCGCCCCGTGCATCAGGCGATCAACTGGCAGGACACGCGTACCGATGCGCTGCTGCGCCAGCTCGCCGAGATCCCCGGTGCGGGGCGCACGCGCGAGCTCGCCGGCCTGCCGCTGGCGAGCTACTTCTCGGGCCCGAAGCTGCGCTGGCTGCTGGACAACGTCGCCGGGCTGCGTGGGCGCGCCGAGGCGGGTGAGCTGCTGTTCGGCACGATGGACTCGTGGCTGATCTGGCGGCTGACGGGCAGGCATCTGACCGACGTCACCAACGCCAGTCGCACGCTGCTGATGAACCTGCACACGCTCGCCTGGGACGAGCAGCTGATCGAGCTGATGGGTGTGCCGCGGGTGATGTTGCCCGAGATCCGGCCCTCCGCCGAGGTCTACGGCGAGGCGCGCGGGGAGCTGGCGGGGGTGCCCGTGGCGGCCGCGCTCGGCGACCAGCAGGCGGCGCTGTTCGGGCAGACGTGCTTCGAGATCGGCGACGCGAAGTGCACCTACGGCACCGGCAGCTTCATGTTGCTCAACACGGGCCCGCGCCCGGTCCAGTCGGGCCACGGGTTGCTCACCACGGTCTGCCCCCAGGTCGGGGCCGAGGCTCCGACCTATGCGCTCGAGGGCTCGATCGCGGTCACCGGTGCGCTGGTGCAGTGGGTGCGCGACAAGCTCGAGCTGATCGGCTCGGCGCCGGAGATCGAGACGCTGGCCCGCAGCGTCGAGGACAGCGGCGGCTGCTACTTCGTGCCGGCCTTCTCCGGCCTCTACGCGCCGCACTGGCGCAGCGACGCGCGCGGCGTGATCACCGGGCTCACGGGTTACATCACCAAGGCCCACCTCGCCCGCGCGGTGCTCGAGGCAACCGCCTGGCAGAGCCGCGAGGTGCTCGACGCGATGAGCTCAGACGCCGGCGTCGAGCTGCAGACGCTGCGCGTCGACGGCGGCATGACCGCCAACAACCTGCTGATGCAGATCCTCGCCGACGTGCTCGACGTCGGTGTCGTGCGGCCGATCGTCGCCGAGAACGTCTCGCTCGGCGGGGCCTACGCCGCCGGACTGGCGGTCGGCTTCTGGGAGAGCCGCGACGAGCTCCGCAGCAACTGGCACATCGCCGCGCAGTGGCTGCCGAACATGGAACCCGAGCGCCGCGAGCGTGGGTATCGCAAGTGGCGCAAGGCGGTCGAGCGGGCCACCGGTTGGCTCGACGAGGACGACGAGAGGTTCTAGCGTCGCAGCGCGCTAGTGGCCGTGGCCGAGGCGCGCGTCGCCGCGGCGTCCGACGACCACCCAGATCGCCTCGACCGGCTCGTCGCCGATCGTGAACAGCCGGTGCGGCATCGTCGAGTCGAACGCGACCGAGTCGCCCGGCCCGAGCTCATAGGTGTCAAAGCCGACGGTCACGCCCATGCGGCCGCCGATGATGTGCCCGTACTCGTGCCCGGAGTGGCGCATCAGCGAGTCGGGCGGGCACGACTCGCTGCCGGGCTGGTAGGCGACCTCGAGAAAGTCGACGTCCTGTGGCGTCGGCGGCGCGAGCCGCTCCCAGCGCACACCGGTGGCGAGCTGGATGACCTTGCCGGCGCCGCGACGTACGACCGGGTCGACACCGCGGCCGAGCGGCTCGGGCCCCCAGGGCTGACCGGGCTCGTGGCCAGGGTCGGCGACGGCGGGGTCGCTGCGTTCCGCGCCGCCCCGCTGGGCGGCGCTCAGCGGCTCGGAGTCCTCGTCGCCACCGCGATGGCGGCCACGGGGAGGCCGGCCGTTGGAGTGCTGGAAGAACAGCTCGTCGAGCGACAGGCCGAGCTCGTTGACGATCGCGTAGAGCGTGCCGACCGAGGGCGACGCCTTGCCGAGCTCGACCTGCGAGATCAGACTGGCCGACACCCCGACCCGCCGCGCGAGCTCGCGCACTCCGATCTTCTGGCTCAGCCGCTCCTCGCGCACGCGGCTGCCGACGATGTCGAGCGCGCCACCGTTGGCTGTTGCGGCCGGGGCGGCGCCGCCCGCGGCGGCCTGCGCGGCGTCCACGCCGTCCGCGCTGTCCGCGGCGACAGCTGGAGCACCGTTGCCGGCGGGTGCCACTGAGCCTGTTGTCAGCACGTCATCCTCGACTGTCACTCATTCGGACTCTACTGCCGGGTCTTCACTCCGAACCGCTCACTCGGCGGTCGTCCTCTCGGACTCGGCGACGAGGTCGGCGCCGCGCACATACTGGCGTCCGGCGACGAGCAGCTCCTCACCCGGGAAGCGCGTCAGGATCTCGGGGCCGTCGGCGGTGACGACCACCTCCTCCTCGATCCGTGCGGCCGAGCGACCGTCGCTCGCGGGGCAGTAGGTCTCGAGTGCGAACACCATGCCCTCCTCGATCTCGACCGGATCGTCGAACGAGTGCAGGCGCGAGATCATCGGCGACTCGTAGAGGCCGACCCCGAGTCCGTGCCCGAACTGCAGCCCGAAGCAGGCCTCCTCGTTGGGGAAGCCGAGCTCCTGGGCCGAGGGCCAGACGGCCGCGATCTTGTCGGTCGTGACGCCGGGGCGGACGAGGTCGATCGCGTTGTCGAGCCACTCGCGGCACTGCTTGTAGGCGTCGAGCTGGGAGCGCGTCGCGCCGCCCACGCAGAACGTGCGGTAGTAGCAGGTGCGGTAGCCCATGAACGAGTGGATGATGTCGAAGAAGGCCTGGTCACCCGGGCGCAGCAGCCGGTCCGAGAACACATGCGGATGTGGGTTGCAGCGGTCGCCGGAGACGGCGTTGATCGCCTCGACCTGCTCCGAGCCGAGCTCGAACAGCAGCTTCTGGGCCTCGGCGACGATCTCGTGCTCGCGCGCGCCCGGGCGCAGCAGCTCGTAGATCTTCTCGTAGACCGCGTCGACGATCGCAGCGGCGTGGTCGAGCAGCGCGATCTCGTCGATCGTCTTGAGCTTGCGGGCGCTGAGCATCACCGGCTGGGCGTTGGCCGTCGGGATCTGGCGCCGGTGCAGTGACGCCAGCGTCTCCATGTCGGTCAGGTCGATGCCGAGCGGCTCGCGCTCGAGTCCGTGCTCGCGCAGCAGCTCGTGGATGTGGCCGGCGAGCATGTCCGGCACGCCGGTCTGCTCGGGCATCGCGCCGCGCATGCTCGAGACGCCGGCACGCCAGCTCGATTCGGGCAGCCACGGCGCGTAGAGCTGGTGGTGACGCGCGGCCGAACCGAAGTCCCACAGCACCGGGTCGCCGCCGCGCGGCAGCAGCACGCAGCGCGCGCTCTTGTCCCGCGCCCACTCGCCGATGTGCGTGCTCGTGACGTAGCGGATGTTGTTCTGGTCGAACAGCAGCAGCGCTCCGAGGTCCGAGGCCTCGAGCGCCTCACGCGCCTTGCGCAGACGATCCGACCGCAGCCGCACGAAATCAACGCGCTGCTCCCAGTCGACCGCCATCGTGGCACCACGCGACGCGATCATGACGTACCCCCAATCCGCTCTTCCAGGTAATCCCAGTCTCTGTTGAACCGGTACGAGTAGTTGCTGGGCAGTTGCGGTGCCTGCGTCTCCAGCCAGCGCACGCGCTCGCCGGAGCGGTTGTAGAACGCGTGGATGCAGCCCACACCGGTCCAGAAGACGTCGCCGGCGCGCAGCGTGAACTCGTCGTCGTTGGCTGTGGCCACGACCTCGCCCTCGAGGATGTAATAGCTCTCCTCGAGTGGGTGGTCATGGGGGAGCGCCGAGCCGCCGGGCTGGTACTCGACCATGAACATCGAGTGCAGGACCGCGCCCAGGCGCTGGTCGACGAGCATCTTCACGGCGATGCCGCTGTAGGCCAGCAGTGCCGTCGCCATGCTCGCCGAGACCGTCGGCGCATTGACGGCGGACCCGATCTTGAGGTTGTCCACGTCCATCTGCCCCGGACCGAGGCGGAACAGCGTGCGCGTGCGTGGGTCGCGGATGTCGGGTTCCTCGCCCCTCGCGTCCGGAAGCGGCTCGCCGGTCCAGAAGGTGTCGGCCGGACCGCTCGTACGCGGCACCGGCGAGTTCGCCTCGAGCATCAGCGCGGGCTCGTCGGTTTCATTGCGATAGGCGTGGGCCACCCCGACCGGCAGCAATCCACACTCGTCCGGCGATAGCCGGTAGCTGTGGCCGTCGGTGATCAGCGTCGGATGTCCGCTGAGCACGTAAACGCTCTGCTCGGTCGAGTGCAGGTGCGTGCCGACATGACCGCCGGGCGCGATCTCGGCGAGCGCCAGGCCCGTGTGCACGGCTCCCACGGTGCGGCTGACGAGCGCCGCGCGGCTGAGACCGCTGCTGTGCTCGGCCACGGGACCGCTCGCCGGCGCCAGTCTGATGTCGGCTGCGCGCGCGACGTGATACTGCGGCTGCGGTTCGCTCATCGCCGAGAGAGTACCGCCGGACATTTAACGGCGTCAAGTCGTACTGCACAGATTGCGCGCCGCGAACCGACGAACGTCAAGTGAGTATGGACGCGGGCGCTCACTGATCGGCCTCGAGCACCGCTCGCTCGAGCCGCGGCACGAGCACCGCCAGATCGAGGTCGCCCATGCCCTTGGCGATGCAGTCCTCGACCAGCTGCTGCACCAGCGCGGTGACCGGCAGCGGCACCGATACGGCGTGACCGGCGCTGAGCGCCAGGTCGAGGTCCTTGTGCAGCAGCGCGGCTGTGAAGGTCGACGTGTAGTCGCCCGACAGCAGCGTTCCCCGCTTGTACTTGACGTACGGGCTGCCGATCGCCGAGCCGCCGATCACCTCCAGCATCTTCTCCCGCTCGAGCCCGTGTTGCTCGGCCAGCACCAGCGCCTCCGCCAGCAGCTGCGTGGTTCCGCCGATCATCAGGTTGAGCGCGAGCTTGACGATCCGCGCCTGCTCGCCGGTGCCGACGTGGAACAGGTTCGGCCCGATGTCACTCAGTGCCGGGCCGAGCCGCTCGAACTCAGCGGCGGGGCCGGAGACGATGATCCCGAGGTTGCCGGCGACGACCACCGATGGGTTGCCGCTGACCGGCGCCCGCAGGTAGCCGACGCCGTGGCGGTCGGCGGCGGCCGCGATCTCGGCCGAGGTCGTGGCCGCGATCGTGCTCATGTCCACGAGCGTTCGATGGTCCTGCCCGGGCGTGGGCTCGCCCTCGAGCAGCCCCCCGGCTGCGAGCGTCACCGCCTTCACGGCGTTGTCGTCGGCGAGCATCGTGATCACCATCTCGGCGTGCGTCCAGGCGTCGTGTGGATGCCCGAGTGGCGTGGCGCCACGCGCGACGAATGGCTCGATGGCCGCTGGTGATCGGTTCCAGACGGCGAGTTCGTGCCCGGCCCGTTCGAGACGCTCGGCGATCGGAGCGCCCATGCGTCCCAGACCGAGGACCGCGACACGCATCAGCCGAACACCCAGCCGCCATCGACGTCCAGGTTGACGCCGTTGACGGCTCCGTTGCGCAACAGGAACAGCGCGGCGTCGGTGACCTCGTCCATCGTGATCGTGCGGCCCGTGGGCGTGCGCTCGATCACCGCCTTGATCACCGCGACGTTGTCCTCCCAGTACGGGCTGTCACCCACGATGCCCGGATGGATGGCGTTGACCCGCGCGGGCGCGAGCTCGATCGCGAACGTGCGGACCATCGTCGCCACGGCTCCGTTGATGCTCGTCACCGTGGTCGAGCCCGGGTACGGCCGCTCCTTGGCCAGACCGCCGAACAGCAATATCGAGCTCTTGTCGTGGAGTGTGTGGTGCAGCGAGTGCAGCACCTCGGTGTAGCCGACCAGCTTGAGCGTTGCCAGGCGGATCGCTCGTGCCACGTCGTAGTCGCGCACGGTGTTCGAATCGCGTTCGATCGCCGCGAGCACGACGTGGTCGACGTTCTCGATCCCCTGCAGGCAGAGGTTGATGTCGTGCGGTTCGGACAGGTCGAGCGCGCAGCCGCGGGCGGTCGGGCCGACCTCCGAGGCAACCGCCTGGGCGCGCCCGGCATCGCGGCCGGTGAGCACCACCGGGTGCCCGTCCTGCGCGAACCGCTCCGCCAAACGCCGGCCGAGACCCTGCGTCCCGCCGACGATCACCACCGTTCCTGGCGTCATGCTCTCTCCTTGTCAATCGCTACTGAACGTCTGCGTATCAGGCGCTGTGGGTCGACGAGTCCGAATACTCGGTGTACGTGTAGGGGTTGTCGAGCACCTTCGATTCCGGGACCTCGGGATGCATGCCCTTGGCCCACTCCTCCTCGCCGAGCGCGCCGCGCAGGTACTCGACCGTGGTGCCGATCGCGCCGCGGGCCTTCTCGAGGTCGATGTCCACGAGACGGCCGTCATGCTTGACCACCCGGCCGTTGACGAGCACGGTGTGCACGTCGCCGCGCTGGGCCTGGAATACGACGTGCCCGTAGGGGTGCAGGATCGGGAACATCGCCGGCGAGTGGTCGTTCTTGATCAGCATCACGTCGCCGCGCTTGCCGGGCTCGAGGCTGCCGATGATCTTGTCCATCCCCAGCGCCTTGGCGCCTCCGCGCGTGCCCCAGTCGACCACCTCTTCGGCCCGCAGACCGAGGTGCGTGACGGTCTCGCCGGCCGCGTGTGCCTCGTGATGCTCGCGGGCACGGTCGGTTGAGAGCGTCGCGCGCATCGCCGCGAACGGATCGGCGCTGAACCAGACGGAGGTGTCGACCGAGAGTGAGATCGGGATCCCATGCCGGCGCAGCACCCAGCTCGATGGGTAGCCCTGGCCGCACGAGCATTCGCTCTCCGCGGAGACCGAGGCATGCCCGCCGGTGGCGGCGATCCGCTGGTAGGAGTCGTCGGACAGCGTGGCGGCGTGGACGTAGACGGTCCCGGGCGTCATGAACCCGTGCTCGTGCATCAGCCGGATCCCGTCGTCATTGGTCGCGCCCCACACGCCCGCGTGTGTCGTGACCTTGACGTCGAGTTCGCGGGCGGCCTCGAACGCACCCTTCTCCGGGAACGCCGGGTCGCCCGTGACATCGAAGGCGAGCTGGAAGCCGAGCATCTCCGAGCGCTTCATGCGCCGCTCGACGAACGAGCGGAAATCCGCCGAGTTCGACCACTCCCAGGGAGCGGCGTGGATGTTCCCGTAGCCGAACACGAAGCGGCCCGGGATCTCCTCGAGCGCGTCGACGGCGGCATCGGCGTGATCGATCGAGGCCAGGCCATGGGACCAGTCGACGCTCGTCGTGACGCCGGCGTCGATCGCCTCGATAGCCGACAGCAGGTTGCCCGCGTAGTAATCCTCGGGGCGGAACTTCTTGCCGTGCTCGAGGTAGTTCCAGACGAAATACTGCGTGAGCGTCCAATCGGCGCCATAGCCGCGCGTCGCCGTCTGCCACATGTGGCGGTGGGTGTCGATCATGCCGGGCATGACGATGCCGCCGCCGGCGTCGATCTCGACGGTGCCATCGGGCACCTCGAGGCCACGGCCGACGGCGGCGATGTCACTGCCGATGATCAGCACATCGCCGCCCTCGATCATCGAGTGCGCGTCGTCCATCGTGAGGACGAGTCCGTTGCGGAGCACGACCGCGGGTGCCGCGGCCAGCTGCTCAGATGTCGGGCCCGTCAGGTTCCCAGTTGTCAAGTCTCCACTCCCTCTGTGTCGACTGTGAGTAAACGTTATTCCGAGGGCGAGCACCCTCGCAGATGGCCTTCAGCTTGTCAAAAACCGGCCCGAGGTAGAAGTGCATGGCACGAAAGGGCGATGGATCCGGGCGTTGGTAAAGATCGGGAAGTGACGCTTGACGCCCTGTCCGACCTCTGTTTATGATCATCGCACAGTGCCGTCGATCCGTACGGCACTCTGCGGGCGGGCTCGCGTGACCGCGAAGGCGGGAGCCGGGACCGACAGCGGTTGGAGAGAACCGTAGAGGAGGGAGTGCAGTTGATTGAGAAGTTCGTTCGACTCAGGTCCGTGAACCGGTTCCGCATCGGGATCGTTGGCGCGCTCGTCGCCGCGATCGCGATCGGCATGGTCGCGTCGACCTCGGCCGCCAGCGCGAAGGGCAAGCACCTGAAGCTGGTGTTCCTGTCGTTTGCCGCAACCAACAACAGTTACGACGCCCCGATGCTGGCCGCCGCCAAGGCGGAGGCCTCGAAGCTCGGCGCGTCGCTGCAGGTGATGGACGCCAACAACAGCCCGACGGCCCAGTACTCGGACTTCCAGAATGCACTGGCCGAGGGTGGGGTCAACGGCATCATCACTCAGCCGATCGAGTCCACCAACCTGATCCCGCTCGTCGGGAAGGCGGTCAAGAAGGGCATCAAGGTCGTCAACGTCGACCAGGTGATGGGTAAGAAGTACACGACCTCCGCGGTCCAGGTGAAGGGCCTCTCGGGCAACGTGACGTTCGATCCGTGGGAGCTCGGCTCCCAGTGGGGGGCGCTGACGGTCCAGGCGTGCGAGGCCAAGCACCTCAGCCCCTGCAACATCGGCTACCTGTATGACATCCAGCAGTCGACGCTCGATGTCGCGCTGCACGCCGCGTTCATCAACGCGCTCAAGAAGGACCCGAGCGCCTCGATCGTCGACACCGGGCAGGATTTCTTCACCCCGACGACGGGCGAGTCGGCGGTGCAGACGATGATGTCCGCGCATCCCGAGATCAACCTGATCGCGGCATCGGATCAGGGGATCGAGGGTGCCGCCGACGCGAGCTCGGCCGCCAAGGACGTGCTGGTCGGATTCGGCGCCTCCCAGGCCGGCATCGCCGGAGTCAAGTCCGGTCGCTGGTTTGGAACGGTCGCCCAGGATCCGGCGTCCGAGGGTAAGGACGGCGTGCTGACACTCGTCAACGCGATCCGCAACAACAAGAACTACCCGGGCCAGAATCCGCTGAACAAGCTGCCTGACAAGGGTGTTGTGACCAAGAGTGACGCCGGCAAATTCAAGGGTGAATGGGCGGGCTAGAAGCCAGAACCCGGAGCTCGGCGGGCATACCGCTCGTCGAGCTCCGTGACGTCTCCAAGCATTTCGGAGGCGTTCAGGCACTGGAGGGAATCTGCCTGGAGATTCCCTCCGGTGCCATTCATGCGCTTGTGGGCGAGAACGGCGCCGGCAAGTCGACGCTCGGCAAGATAATCGCCGGCGTGCATCAGCACGACCGCGGCAGCATGCTCGTCGATGGACGTGAGGTCGCGTTGCGGGCGCCGCGCGAGGGTCTCGGTCATGGGATCGCGATGATGGCCCAGGAGCTGCTCGTCGTTCCGCATCTGACCGTCGCGCAGAACGTGTTCCTCGGTGCCGAGCCGCGCAGCAATGGCTGGATCAACCGGCGGCGGCTGAGTCAGCGCTACGAGGAGCTGGCCGAGCGCGCCGGCTTCAGCCTGCCCGCCGAGCGTCTTGTCGGCGGCCTGCGCGTCGCCGAGCAGCAGCAGGTCGAGATCATGCGCGCGCTCGCACGCGACGCCCGCATGATCGTGATGGACGAACCGTCACAGGCGCTCGCCGGGAGCGACGTCGAGCGTCTGCACGGCATCATCCGCTCGCTCGCCGCCCAGGGCAAGACGGTGTTGCTGGTCTCGCATTTCCTGCGCGAGGTGCTCGAGCTGGCCGACACGATCACGGTGATGCGTGATGGCCGCATCGTGCGCACGGCGCCCGCCGGCGAGGAGACCGAGGCGACGCTGATCCAGGGGATGCTCGGGCGGCCGCTCAACGCCGTCTACCCGCCCAAGGCCCCGCGGCCGGTCGAGGCACCGGTTGCGCTGGCGGTGCGTGACGTCGTCGCTCCCGGGGTCGATGGCGTCTCCTTCGAGCTGCGCGCGGGTGAGATCCTCGGCCTTGCCGGATTGGTCGGGGCCGGCCGCTCCGAGCTCGCACGGGCGGTCTTCGGTGCCGACCGGCGCCTCGGCGGCGCCGTCGATCTCGGCGGCGAGCCGCTCCCCGGCAACGGTCCCCTGACCAGTCTGCGGCGCGGACTGGCGATGGTTCCCGAGTCGCGGCGCGAGCTCGGCCTGCTCTACAGCCGGTCCGCCGTTGAGAACGTCTCGCTGGCGAGTCTGCGCGATCACAGCCGCATGGGCTGGGTCGACCGCCGCTCGGAGCGCAACGCGGCGCGCGAGTTGCTCACCCGGGTCTCGCTGAGCCGCGCCACACCGGATTCGGTGGTCGGGACGCTCTCGGGTGGCAACCAGCAGAAGGTGCTGTTCGCGCGGATGTTGATGTGCCGCCCGAAGGTGCTGATCGCGGACGAGCCGACGCGCGGTGTCGACGTCGGTGCCAAGCGGGCGATCTACGACCTGATCGTCGGACTCGCCGAACAGGGCACCGCGGTGCTGCTGATCTCCTCGGAGTTGGAGGAGGTGCTGGGCCTGGCCCAGCGCATGCTGGTGATGCGCCGCGGGCGGATCGTCAAGGAGTTGTCGAGCGAGGAGATGAACGAGTCGGCGATCCTCGCCGCCGCGTTCTCAGAACCCACTGTCACGGAGGAAGCGGCATGAGCGCCGATCGAGAGACCAGCCCCACAGCCGCCGCGTCCGCGCCCGCGCCGCCGGACGAGCCGCTCACGCCGCCGGACCGGGCGGCCGGGCTGTCATCGCCGCTCGCCCGCATTCACTGGCGCAGCGCCGGGATCCTCACGCCCTTCCTGATCCTGTTCATCGCGCTGTCGATCGGCTCGGCTCCGTTTCTGACCAAGACGAACCTGCTGAACATCCTCGATCAGCAGTCGGCGACGCTGGTGATCGCCGCGGCCGGCACGTTCGTGCTGATCTCCGGGGGTATCGATCTGTCGGTAGGCGCGGTCTATGGCCTGGCTTCGGTGGTGTACGGCGAGCTCGCCGCGCACGGTTGGCCCCCGGCGCTCGCGGTCATCGCCGCCGTGCTGTCCGGTCTGCTCGTCGGTGCGACCAACGGTGTCGTCTCCACGTACTTCAGGATCAACTCGCTGATCGCGACACTGGCGATGTCATTCGTCGTCGCGGGGGTCGCCTCGCTGGTCACCGCCGGCAACCTCGTGCTGATCCCGGACCAGAACGCCGGCCAGATCGCCCGGGCCGAGTTCCTGACGGTGAACATGTCGACCTGGGTGATGGTGATCGTGGTGATCGTGCTCGGATTGGTGCTCGCGCGATCGACGTTCGGGCGCTACGTCTACGCGGCCGGTGGCAATGCCGAGGCGGCCCGCTTCGCGGGCGTGCGCGTCAACCTCGTGCGCGTGATCGCGTTCGCGCTCAGCGGCGGGGCCGCGGCGCTCGGTGGAGTGCTCGATTCGGCGCGCGTGCTCGAGGGCAACTCGACCAACAACACGACCCTGACCTTCACGGTCGTGGCCGGCATCGTCGTCGGCGGGACCAGCATCCTCGGTGGCGAGGGCGTCGTCTGGCGCACCGTCATCGGCGTGCTGCTGATCGCCCTGATCGGCAACGGCTACGGACTGCTCAGCCTCAACCCGCTGTACGAGCAGATCACGCTCGGCGTGATCATGCTGCTGGCGGTCGGCCTCGACGCCTGGTCGCGGCAGGTGCGGGCGTAGGCGACGCGCTTACTCGTCGTCGTCGATCAGGCCGCCGGCGTTGCTGCCGCCACCGGTGATGCGACGGCGGTAGGGCGAGATCGACGGCGGGCCGGACTCGCCGGACTCGAAGAAGTTCTGTACGCGCTCGATCAGCGCGGCGGTGTCCGTCTGCGGTGGGATCGGCTCACCGAAGGTGACGTCGACACGGTGCCGGCGCGTGAACAGCCGCCCGCGCAGGCGCTTTGGCCAGAACGCGCCGGGCGGCATCGCCGCGGCGGTCCCGGTGACGCGGATCGGCACGATCGAGAGGTTGTGGTGCGAGGCGAGCACCGCCGCTCCGCGCCGCACGCGCCCCGGTCCGTTGGCGTGTTTGCGGCTGCCCTCGGGGTACAGCAGCAGGTTCCAGCCGTCGTCGAGCAGCTTGTCGAGGTGACTGGTGCCCTTGGTTCCGCCACTGCCGCCCTTGCGGTCGACCGGCACGGTGTTGAACAGCAGCGACGCCAGCCAGGCCGTGATCCGGTACCTGTAGAAGTAGTCGGCGGCGGCCGCGACCGCCGTGCGCTTGCGCAGCTTGCGCGGGAGTGCCGAGAGGATGATCGGCGTGTCCATGTGGCTCGCGTGGTTGGCGACCAGGATCACCGGGCCCTTGAGCTGCTGCAACCGCTCGAAACCGGTCGCACGCCGTGCCGCGTAGTGATCGAGGATCGGGTTCATCACGAACTGCATGAAGCGCTCGCGCACCCACTGGGCCGGGACCGATCGTGCCCAGCGGACGTCGAGCTGGGCCGCGACGTCACGCAACTGCTGCGCGCGCTCGGGGGCCTGCTCGGCGACCTCACGCGCGGCGTCGACGATTCGCTGCTGGCTCTCACGCGCCGCCTCGACGGCGGCGTCGCGGACGCGCTCCTTGAGCGGCGATTCAGTTGTCGCCTGGCGGCGAAACGACGGCACGAGCTTGGTACCCCTTTATGTGACGCGCGTTACAGACGCCGGTCAGATTCGGCGCGGGCCCCGACGTCTGTGTGGATCCTGCTTGCCGGGCGGGATCCGGCCCCGCAAAGCTAGTGAAAGGCTCGCGGGACGCTGACCAGCTCGGGGTCGCTGCCCTCGAGCGCCATCCACGCGGCGCGGAAGCCGTGGCCGGCGGCGGCCGACATCGCCGATGCCCGGTTCTCCATCTGGCCGATCATCGGCGAGCCCGCGGGCGGTCGGATCACTCCGACCCTGGGGGCCGCCTGCGGGTCGGCGGCCTGGCGCCCGAGCTCACCGATCAGCGCGTCATAGCGCGCGGAGCGCGTGCGCCGCAGTTCGACCAGCGCCGGGTTGAACTTCACCAGGTAGCGGTCGGTGAGGTTCGCGATGCTGCTCGAAAGCGGCGTGTGTGTGATCCCGTGCGGGCGCGTCTGCAACACCAGCATGTCGGTCGCGGTCTGACGCGCGACGTGTACCGGCACCGACTCGGCCAGCGTGGCGTCGAACAGCATGCGTCCGCGGAACGGCACCGGCGCGCCGGACAGCCACGGCAGCCGCGCCGAGGCCAGCATCGCGGTACGGATCTCGGTGTCGTCGCGCAGGTCGGTGAGATCGATGATCTCCGCCGTCTCGACGTCGGTGGCGGTGCAGTGCAGTTCGATCCCGCTCGCGAGGATGCGCTCGGTGCGCAGCGGACGCTGCGTGCGCCAGACCTCGTTGACGACGTAGTCCATGTTGAACAGCGACTGTCCGCGCAGCACGCGGCGCACGCTCACGAACGTCGGGTTGCCGAATCCGTGCTGGTAGAGGCCGGTCAGATATGAGGCCTGCTCGGCGAGCAGGAACGCCGCGTTGAACGCTCCCGCGGAGGCGCCATGCACCTCATCGAAGCAGTTGGTGAAACCCAGCTGCTCGATCGCCGCCGTCATTCCCGCCGACACGACACCGCGCATGCCGCCGCCCTCGATCACCAGCGCGACGCGGCGGCCGTCGTCGCGTGCGCCCGGCAGCGAACCCTGCTCACGACGGCACCGGATCAGCGCGACGACGGGATGGTCGCGCTGATCCTCGGTCATCGCGTGAGCGGTCGGCAGCAGCGGGTCGGCGGCGAACCGCCGCAACGTCGAGAGCCGAGGGACCTTCATGCGACGGCGGTTCTTCATGCGGCGGCGGACGTTATCGGTCCAGGAACGTCGGCGGCCAGCGGGCCGCCGAGGCCACCGGCACCAGCTGATCACCCATGCATGTCGACCGCGTAGACGTTCTTGGGCTCGATCGTGACGACCACGCGCTGGTCTCCGGGCGCGTCGTAGGCGGTCAGGTCCGCGCCGTACTTGGCGCCGACCTTCTGCGCGAACGCGAAATCGGTGTCGTCGGCCAGCTTGGCCGTGCCGCGCACCTCGAGATATTTCATCTGGTCGTTCCAATCGGGGATCAGCAGGCTCACCTGCGGGCGCTTCGCCAGGTTCTTGGTCTTGAGCCTGGTCTTGTTGAGCGAGACCTTGAGCTCGCCCTCGTCGTGCAGGAACCAGATCAGCGTCGATTGCGGGAAGCCGTCATCTCCGATCGTCGTCAGCGACGCCGTCGGGTAGTCGAGGAACTGCCGGTGTGATTCAGGGAATGTGGTCATGGCCGCATTCTTACGAGAGGATGTCCGTATGACGAGCTTTTCGACTGCAGATGTTCCTGACATTCCCGGGAAGCGCGTGATCGTGACCGGTGCCAACAGCGGTATCGGCCGGGCCGCGGCGCAGGTTCTGGCGGCGGCCGGGGCGCAGGTGACGCTGGCCGTACGCAACCTCGAGAAGGGTCACGCCGCGGCGGCCGCCATCGCCGGCAAGACCGAGGTGCGCCGGCTCGATCTTGCGAGCCTCGAGTCGGTCCGCACGTTCGCCGCGGACTGGGACGGTGAGATCCACCTGCTGATCAACAACGCCGGCATCATGATCCCGCCGCTGAGCCGCACGGCCGATGGCTTCGAGTTGCAGATCGGCACCAATCACCTCGGCCACTTCGCGCTCACCAACCTGTTGCTGCCGCGGGTCACGGGACGCGTCGTGACCGTCTCCTCGAGCGCGCATCGGCTCGGCAGGATTGGCTTCGACGATCTCAACTGGCAGCGGCGCCGCTACCGCCGCTGGGCCGCCTACGGGCAGTCGAAGCTCGCCAATCTGCTGTTCACGCTCGAGCTCCAGCGCCGCCTGATCGCGGCCGGCTCCGACGTGCTGTCGGCGGCCGCCCACCCCGGCTACGCCGCGACCAACCTGCAGTCGCATTCGAGCAGCGGCCTCTGGGATCTGCTGATGGGCAAGATCGGCAATCCATTGTTCGCCCAGAGCGAGAGCGCGGGCGCACTGCCGACGCTCTACGCCGCCTTCGCCGAGATCCCCGGCGCGAGCTTCATCGGCCCCGGCGGCACCAACATGCGCGGCGCACCGCAGCCGGTGGGGCGCAGCAAGCGCGCCCATGACGACGCCGCGGCGCGGCGCCTGTGGGAGGTCAGCGAGCAGCTGACCGGGACGCGCTTTCCGCTCTGAGCTCAGCCGACCGGTTCGGTGCGGGTCATCGTCACCCGCGCCTCGAGTGCGGTGCTGGCGGTGCCGCGGTAGATGCCCTTGATCGGTGGCACGTCGGCGTAGTGGCGCCCGTGGCCGATCTTGACGTGGCACTCGCCGGTCAGTCCACGGTTGGTCGGGTCGATGCTGACCCAGCGCGGTTCGGCGCCCGGACTCGGTAGCAGCGCCTCGATCCAGGCATGGGTGTCGACCTCGACCGATGAGGCCGCATCACCGTTCGCCGCCGAACCGTCGCCGTCGGCGCCGCGCGTGTACAGATACCCGGACACGTAGCGCGCCGCGATGCCCCGGGCTCGGAGCAGGTTGAGGCCGAGGTGCACGAAGTCCTGACAGACGCCGGCGCGTACGTCGAGCACGTCGGCCAGCGTCGAGTCCACATAGGTCGCGCCCTTGCGGTATTCGAGCCGGTCGGGGATCACCTCGGAGGCGAGCAGCACGGCATCCAAGGGCGTCGCTGCCCCGGCGATCTCGGTCTGCAGCTCGGCCAGCAACGGGTGACCGGGTGCGTCGTCGGTCTGCATCAGGAACTCGGAGCCGGCCTCACGGTATGAGGCGGCGGCCAACTCCGACCAGTCGGCGCGCGGCGGCTCGGGCTGCGGCTCGGTCGTGACGTGCGCCTGTGCATCGATCACGAGCTCACGGTGCGGGCGCGTGATCTCAAACTCGATCACGTCGGTCCCGAAGTAGTCCTGATGGCGATGCTGGCGCACCTCCGGGGTCAGGCGCACGGTGAAGTCGTCGACCCGCTGGCGGCTGCCGGTGACCGGACGGATGCGCAGCGCGTTGATGTTGTCGACGACGTCGCCGTCGTAGCGGTAGCGGCTCAGGTAGCGGATCGAGAAGTGCATCTGTTCGGTGTTCGGCGCGGCGCTGCTCATGTTTAGCTCACGCGCCGGAGTGGACCGAGGCCAGAGCCGCGACTGCAAAGTACCGCTCGTCGATCTCGTGGTCGATCACCTCGAGCTCCGCCTGCACCCTCGCGAGCTGGTCGACCAACGGCTCGGAGTCGTTGGCCATGCGCTGCTGCAGCTCGAGGTCGGCGATCAGCCGTCCGAGCCGCAGCACCGGAGGCGCGAACCGCGGCATCTCATCCGCCGTGTCGAGCGCCTCGCGCAGCTCCTCGAGCGACGCGAGCACCGACCCCGGGTACTGGCTCTCATACAGCAGGAAGCGACCGACGCTCTCAAGCGTCGGCGCACGGCGCAGGTGGCGGCGGAACGCCTGGAAGCCGCCAACCGCCTGCAGCAGCGCGAGCGCCTCGGCCTCGTGCGCCTGCGGTCCATCGCTCGGGTCCTCGCCGTCGAAACCCACGGGACTCGCCACGCGCAACATCCTCAGCACCATGTCGGCCTGTTCGATCTGCCCGCCCGCATCGAGGAACGAGCGCGCCTCGTCGCGCAGCATCGTCTTGTCGAGCAGTCCCCAGAACAGCGCGCAGCGCTCCTTGACCTCCTGGTAGACCGAATAGGGGCCGGTCGCGAGCGCGGCCTCGAGGTCGTAGCGCCCCAGCGACAGGTAGAACGAGTTGAGCGCCTCCCACATCTCGGCCGAGATCACGTCGCGCAGCGTGCGCGCGCGCTCGCGTGCGCGGTAGACGCAGGACACGACCGACGCGGGGCTGTCGGTGTCGAGCGTCAGCAGCGGCGCGATCTCGTGGCGGCCGAGCACGCCCGGTGGCGCGTACTCGGCGGCCTCGGCCGCGGCACCCTCGGCCGCCTCCTCGCCCGGGGCCGGGGGCTTCGCGCCGATCACGGCGAGCACCCCGTTCCAGCTCAGCGCGATCCCCGCATGCCCGGCACCGAGACCCGCGGCGCCGCCCGCGACGTCGGCGTGAAAGGCGCCGTCGAGCATGCGCGCGGTGTGCTCGGCGCGCGTCAGGTCGCGGCCGAGCCAGAACAGCTCCTGAGCGATCCGGGCGAGCATCTAGCGCGCCTGCTGCTGCTGCTGCTGAGCCTGGCCGTGCCAGCCGCCATAGCGCACATCCGGCAGTCGCGGTGGCTCGCGTGCCGCGACGCCCATCGCCAGCGCGTCCCCGATGTCACCGTCATCGAGCACCCAGGTGTCCTTCGAACCGCCGCCCTGCGACGAGTTGACGATCATCGAGCCCTCGAGCAGCGCCACGCGCGTGAGCCCGCCGGGAACGATCCGGATCTCGTCGCCGAACACCGCGAACGGGCGCAGGTCGACGTGGCGCGGCGTCAGCCGGCCGTCGCCGGTCTCGGTCGGAACCGTCGAGAGGTGCACGAGTTCCTGGGCGATGAACAACTCCGGCTGGGCTTCGATCAGGCGCGCCTCCTCGTCGAGCTCGGCAGCGCTCGCCTGCGGCCCGATGAACACGCCCTTGCCCCCCGACTCGGAGGTCGGCTTGACGACCACCTCGTGCAGCCGGCCGAGAATCCAGCGGCGCACCTTCTCGTCGCTCAGCAGGTAGGTGGGGACATTCTCGAGGATCGGCTCCTCACTCAGGTAGAAGCGCACCATCTCCGGCACGTAGTGGTAGATCGCCTTGTCGTCGGCGACGCCGGTGCCGATCGCGTTCGCGATCGCGACCGTGCCCGCCCGGTACGCGCGTACCAGCCCGGGCACGCCGAGCACCGAGTCCGAGCGGAACTCGAGCGGGTCGATGAAGTCGTCGTCGAGCCGGCGATAGATCGTGTGAACCCGTCGCAGCCCGGCTGTCGTGCGCATGTAACAGATCGAGTCGCGCACGACCAGGTCCGAGGCCTCGACCAGCTCGATCCCCATCGCCCGCGCGAGGAAGGCGTGCTCGAAGTAGGCACCGTTGAGCGGCCCCGGGGTCCAGACCACGACCGTCGGGTCGCTCTCCGGTGAGGGCGCGACCGCCTGCAGCGCCTCGAGCAGCAGCGAGGGGTAGTGCTCGACCGGACGCACGCGCTGGCCGGCGAACAGCTCGGGCACCAGCCGCGTCATCGCCAGCCGGTTCTCGAGCACGTAGGAGATCCCCGAGGGCGTGCGCACGTTGTCCTCGAGCACGCGCCAGCTGCCGTCGCCACCGCGCACGAGGTCACAGCCCGACACGTGTGCGTACACGCCACCCGGGGCGCGGACGCCGTGCACCGGCCGCGCGAAGCTCGGACGGCTGACGATCAGTGACCACGGCACGATCCCGGCGCGCACGATCTCACGCCCGTGGTAGACGTCGTCGACGAACGCGTTGAGCGCGCGGATCCGCTGCGCCAGCCCGCGTTTGATCACCGTCCACTCCGCCGCCGTCAGCACGCGCGGAACGAGGTCGAGCGGGAACGGCCGGTCGCGGCGCTGGCCGTTGGTACCAGAAACCTCGAAGGTGATTCCCTGCTGCATGAAGATCGCATCGCGGCGCCGGCCGGCATCGGCGAGCGCCTCCGGCCCGAGGCGCTGGAGGGTCGCGACCAGCGAGCGCACGTGGGCCTTCGGCTGCCCGTTGCCTTCGAACAGCTCGTCGACCGAACCCGCCGGGATCCGGTAGCCGTCGATCGCTTCATCAGCCGACATCAGGGGAGCATATGCCTGTGAAATGGGGCTCCGCCAGTCTCGTCGGGCTAATCACTACCGATTTCGGTTGGACAAGTGGCCAATCGTGCCCCCGCGGGTGGGGCTCCCGCTGTCGCCCACCCGCCACTACCCTTCGCCGAGGATGAAGCTTCTGATCGCAGGCGCCGCCGGGATGCTCGGCACCGACGTTCAGGCGGCCGCCGCCGGCGGACACGAGCTCGTTGCGCTGTCGCGCGCCGAGCTCGACATCGGTGACCGCGACGCGGTGCTCGCCGCGGTCGCGCGCGCGCGACCCGACGCCGTCATCAACTGCGCGGCCTACACCGACGTCGACGGCGCCGAGGCCGATCCCGACGCCGCGGCCGCGGTCAATTCGACCGGCCCGGGATATCTCGCCGAGGCGGCGGTGGCGGCCGGCGCCTGGCTCGTGCACGTCTCGACCGATTACGTCTTCGACGGGGCCAAGGCCACGCCCTATCTCGAGTCCGACCCGACCGGGCCACGCTCGGTCTACGGCTCGACCAAGCTGCTCGGCGAGCGCGCGATCGCGATCGCCGCGCCGCAGACGCACACGATCGTGCGCTCATCGTGGCTGTTCGGGACCGCCGGTTCCTGCTTCCCCGCGACGATGCTGCGGCTTGCCGCCGAGCACGACACGCTGACCGTGGTCGACGACCAGGTCGGCTGCCCGACCTTCACCGGCCACCTGGCGCCGGCGCTGGTCGAGCTGGCAACAGGCACGCGTGTGCCCGGCGTCATGCATCTGGCGGCATCGGGTGACTGCTCCTGGTATCAGTTTGCGGTGGAGATCATGCGCGCGACCAATTCAAGCGTCGAGGTGCGGCCCTGCAGCACCGATGAGTTCCCGCGCCCGGCACGGCGGCCGGCCTACAGCGTGCTGCGTTCCGAGCGGTCCGAGACGCCGGTCCTGCCCGACTGGCGCGACGGCCTCGGCGACTATCTGTCGGCACGGGTGACCACGTGAGGCTGCTCGTCACCGGCGGTGCCGGCTTCATCGGCTCGAACTTCGTGCGCCACGTGCACCGCGAGCGCCCGGGCTGGGAGATCGTCGTCTACGACCTGCTCACCTACGCGGGCGACCGCCGCAACGTCGAGGGCCTCGAGCGGGTCGAGCTGGTCCGCGCCGACATCTGCGACGAGCGCCGGATCGACGTTGCCGTTGCCCGCTGCGACGTCGTCGTGCACTTCGCCGCGGAATCTCACAACGACAACTCACTGCACTCGGCGATGCCGTTCGTGCAGACGAACCTCGTTGGTACCTACCAGGTGCTCGAGGCGGTGCGCCGCCACGAGAAGCGTCTGCACCACGTCTCGACCGACGAGGTCTACGGCGACCTCGAGCTCGACGACCCGGCCAAGTTCACGGCGGAGACGCCCTACAACCCCTCGAGTCCCTACTCGAGTACCAAGGCCGGCTCCGACCTGCTCGTGCGCGCCTGGGTGCGCAGCTTCGGTGTGCAGGCGACGATCAGCAACTGTTCCAACAACTACGGGCCCTACCAGCACGTCGAGAAGTTCATCCCGCGCCAGATCACGGAGATCATCGAGGGACGGCGCCCGAAGCTCTACGGCGCCGGCCAGAACGTGCGCGACTGGATTCACACCGAGGACCACTCCTCCGGCGCGCTGGCGATCCTCGAGCAGGGCCGCATCGGTGAGACCTATCTGATCGGTGCCGACGGCGAGCTCTCCAACCGCCACGTCGTCGAGCTGATCCTGACGTTGATGGGTCGTGACGCGAGTGACTTCGATCACGTCAACGACCGCCCCGGTCACGACATGCGCTACGCGATCGACTCGAGCAAGCTGCGTGAGGAGCTCGGCTGGCGGCCGCGCTACCACGACTTTGAGCAGGGCCTCGCGGCGACGATCGACTGGTACCGCGAGAACACCGAGTGGTGGCGCCCGCAGAAGCGTGAGACCGAGGCCAAGTACCAG
>DATASU010000207.1:0-3660 GCA_036269095.1 Solirubrobacteraceae bacterium | reverse complement strand
GGAATGATGCTCCTATGACTTGTCAAGCCATCAGCGGCTGCTTTTCGAGTAGGCGGTAGAGGTGGCGGGCGAGGTAGCGCTTCAGTAGCCGAGTGGCGTCGCGGCGGGTCTTGCCTTCGGCGATTCTTTTCGCGATGTAATCGCGGGTGGCCGGGTCGTGTTGGCGGCGGTGGAGGACGATCGTGTGCAGCGCGCGGTTGAGTTGGCGGTCGCCGCCGCGGCTGAGCCGGTGCCGGGTCGTTTGCCCGCTTGAGGCGGGGACGGGAGCGACGCCGGACAGGCGGGCGAAGCATGCTTCCGAGCGCAACCGGCCTGGGTGCGACCAGGAGACGATCAGTTGGGCGGCGACGATCGGTCCGACTCCCGGCTCCTCGAGCAGTGCCGGGGCAAGCGCGCGCACCCGGGCGAGGATCTCGTGCTCGAGCTCGCCGGCTTCGAGGGTTGCGGCCTGGATACGGCGAGCGAGGCTGCGCAGGACAAGCCGGGTCGCGAGCTGATCGGGCAGCGAGGTTGTCGAGCCGCGGAGTCGGCTGCAGCGCTCTAGCAGCTGCCCGAGCGGCAGCCTGCGTAGTTCGGCGCGGAGCGGTTCCGGCGCCGTGACGATGACGGCCCGTAGCTGTGTGAGCGCCTCCCGACGGCCGTCGACGGCGCTGCGGCGTGCGACCAGCAACAGCCGTAACCCTTCGCGTTGCTGGCCAGCCCGCGGCAGCGCGAGTGTTTCGCTGGCGAGCGCCGCCCGTGCAGTCCTGACCGCGTCGAGCGTGTCGTCTTTGCCGCTCAGCCGCCGCTCGGTTCGCGGTGTGCGGCTGAGCTCGAGCACGACCTCGCCCCGCCCGGCAAGGAAGCGGGCAAGACCAGCGCCGTAGCTGCCCGTGCCTTCGATCGCCCAGGCGCGGCGGCCGGGCGCCTGCCGCTCCGCGACACGAAGCAGCTCGCGATAGCCGCCTGCGTTCGCGAGCGCCGACCTGCCGCCAACAACAGCGCCCGCCGGCGCCGTCACGATCACCATCACGTGCTCGTCGCGGTGCGTATCGACGCCGAGCACGTAGTCCACTTCGTCTGCAAGCATCAGACTGATCCCTCCGAGTCCGCTTGGTGGGTCCGGTGGTGCCGGTCTGAGCAAGGGAAACCGCAGCGGCAGGCCTGTGATGAGTCACGCCCATGAGGCGGACAAGCTCCTGATCAAGCCAGCAGCGGGCGCCAGACCGGCGCCGCCGCACACGCGCGGACAGATCATTTCCAAGGCACGCATCGAGCGGCCAGACACCTGACGAGTCACACACGGCACGGCAGCAACCAGGCTGGCAATGGCCCCAGACAGATCACCGCCACGAGTCTCACAGACCTCTGAGGGACCGCCTCCGGAGGGTCTAGCGTAATAGTGGTATGCGGGTCGCAAGACATCTAGCGTCGTTCGGAGCGATACTTCTGCTTACCGTGAGCCTGCCGGGTGGGGCAGGTGCTGGATCTGGCCGCGCGACTCTCACCGTGACCCCGCCACACTTCCAGCCCGCGTCCGGCTGGCACGTCGGGCACACTCGCGCGCACGCGTGCGTCGGTGTGTCCCGTAGCCGCTGTGTCTCGGCGGAGGCGTGGGCCTCGACGGTGCGCTACCGCGACTGCGCCAACTGCTCGCCGCCGCACAAGACGCTCGCGGCGTTGCCACCGGGTGGGATTGTGATCCAGCTCAGCAACGGGCGCGAGCGCCCTCCGTACGGCCCGCGCCGAAACTGGCCCCCGCCGCTACTCCGCGCCTCGCAGGTTCATAGCCCTTTCGAAGGCGCACCGACGAGGATCGGGGTCATCCAGCTCACGGCGCGAAGTCGGAACGGTCTGGAGCACTCCGTGTTCGTCTGGTTCGGCCGAGCGCATCCGACCGCGCGACAGCTCGCGCGTGCGACCACTGAGCTACGGACAGCTCGGCCCTAACGCTCCGCTGGGCCGGTGTTCCGGAATGACCCCTGAGCGCTTATCGCGCTACCGTGGCTACGTGGAGAAGCCGGCACCACAACCACACTCGGCATCCGGCTGGCTCCCAGCCGACGATCCGTTCGAAGGGCCTATCACCTGTTCCTTCTGCGGCCGCCCGCAAAGCGAGGAGCGCGAGATCATCGCTGGCCCGACTCCAGCTGTGGCGATTTGCGAGGACTGCGTGAGGCTGGTCGCTGAGATGTTTGCGGAGAGTCGCGCGGAGCAGCCTCCCGAGTAGCGCGACGGTCGGCTGGCCCAGTGTTCCGGACTGACCCCTGAGGCGGCTACTCGCCGACGAACGATCCGTCCGGCGCTCGGATGAAGTCGCCCTTAGCGATCGAGCCGAACGAGACGCGCTTCGCCGGATCCCATACATCCACAAGGACGCGGAGATCCCGCTGCTCGCGGTCGTCCCACAAAACCTGCGTCTCCAGAATGAGCGGCTTGCCGTCTGCCGTTTCCATCGGTCGATGTTCCGGCTGATTCCGTCGGCCCGCGAGATCGTCGTAGGAGAGGTTCCGTAGCCGCTCGATCTCAGTCGCCACCCACTCGGCAGCCTCTTGTGCGTGGGGTTTCGCCACGGTGCTGAGCATAGGTCGCTCGGCTGGGCCAGCGTTCCGGCATGACCCCTGAGCGCGTAGCTGCGCTCTAGCGATCCACCAGCCACCCGACCAGGGTTCCGAACGCCATCAAGGCGGGCAACTGACGCTTCGGATCCGCCAGCCATTCGCGATCCCGGTCCTCCGACGTTCGGAAGAGCAGCTCGCTCACCGCCCAGAAGGTCGTCCCGTACGCGGCCCCGCGCATAGCCCCTCGACCTGGCGCTACCCAGGAAAAGGGAACGTATCCCGAGCCGCCTATTGCACCCCCAGCGACCGCCGCAAGGATCGCCTCCCTGGATGTCCTCGGCAATGGCAGGTCGCCGCCTCCCTGCTGATTCATGTCTCTGACAACCCAGGTGATCGAGCGGGTGAATCCTTCGAGCCCGCCATGCCGGAGAAGCTCTTTCCCGACGGCTAAGGACGATCCGGCGGCGACCGAGCGCAAAAGACGGCTACCCATGCACCTGACGGTATCGCGCTCGGCTGGGGCCAGTGTTCCGGAATGACCCCTGAGCGGGACTAGGCTCTGGCGGTGCCGCCGCGTACTCGGCTGTATGTGGTTCTCCTTCGCGTACTTCTCGCGCTACTGCCCGTGGCGCTCGTGGCGGGCTTCTTTTTCTCCGATCGGATCGCTGGCTTGCTTCCTCAGTCGTGGTGGTTCGTCATCGTGTTCCTCTGTGCGGCCGTCGCGATCGGCGTGTGGATCGAGGCAGCAACCGGACAGTGGGATACGGAGCGAGCTATCTACGCTGGCTGGCTTAGGCGCTTAGCCGCCATGCTGCGCCCGAGCCAGCGGGGCGGCGAATAACGTCGAGGGAGAGGACTCTCTCCTGGGCCAGTGTCCCGGAATGACCCTGAACCCGCGCGGCGGTTCCAAAGCTCCAGTCTGACGCCGAGCCCTTCGACGCACCTGCCGGGTTACTCGGCTCTCTGCACCGCTACGCCGCGATCCGACAACCAATCTGCGAGATCGATAATGTCGCGCCGTCGGGCGGTTAGCGCCAGTTGCTGCTCGGGAGCGCCGTATTCAATTCGCAGTCCAGCGAGCAGTGGCACTCCGACGATTCGCGCTCGGGTAATCGCGGAT
>DATASU010000206.1:0-4487 GCA_036269095.1 Solirubrobacteraceae bacterium | reverse complement strand
TGGCCATCGATGCTGCGCACGATCTACAAGGAGGACGACCGCTTCGTCGAGACGTACTTCGCGAAGTTCGGCAAGGACACCTACTTCGTCGGCGACGCCGCCCGCAAGGACAAGGACGGCTACTACTGGGTGATCGGCCGCGTCGACGATGTCGTCAACGTCTCCGGCCACCGGCTCTCAACAGCCGAGGTCGAGTCGGCGATCGTCGCCTCCGAAGCGGTTGCCGAGTCGGCCGTGATCGGCCAGAGCGACGAGCTCACCGGCCAGGCGATCACGGCGTTCGTGACGCTGCAGGGCAACATCGACGGCACCCCCGAGATCGAGGATCAGATCCGCGCCACGGTGGCCGAGCGGATCGGCAAGTTCGCACGGCCGAAGCGGATCATCTTCGCCGACGACCTGCCGAAGACGCGATCGGGCAAGATCATGCGGCGGCTGCTGCGCGACATCGCCGAGGGCCGCGCCCTCGGTGACGTCACCACGCTGCGCGATCCGACCGTGATGGCGGCCCTGGAGCAGAAGATCCAGGCCGAGCAGGCGGCGATCGAGGAGTAGCGCTCAGCCGCAACGCTGTGGCAACGGGGCCGGTCGTGGACGACCGGCCCCGAGCATTTAAGACCTCACGCGCCGGTGTTGACGACCCGGTTCCAGCCCGTCGTCGTCCCCACCCCCGACCTGTTGAACACGTCGAGCTGCGCGGCCTGGTAGGCGAGCTCGAACTCGGCACCTGCCCCCGCGATCCGAAGCTGGATGCCGTGTAGCCCCTTGAGCGTGAGCCGGAACAGCTCGCCCGCGGGAGCCACGCCGGTCTTGGCAACGGCGAACAGCGCGCGCTGATTGCTGAGGCCCGCCAGTTTCAGCGCCGAGAGACCCGCGCTCTGCAGCAGCGGCGTCGCGACGCCGTTCGCGGTGGCTGCATCAAAGTGGTTGAGGGTCGTGTCCGCCGCGGTCGCGTTGAGCACGTCCGTGATGCTCTGCTGCTCACCGGTGAAGCCCTCGGCCTCGATGTTCGGGACGCGCCTCTGGCCGCCGTGTTGACTGGTCGATCCCGACGCCCGCAGAATCGAGAACTCGAGGGCGGCGCGGCTGCCGGGTGGAGTCATGTTGGCGGCGACCGGCTCCGGTGTCTGCTTGTCGGCGGAGCCACCAAGGCCCAGCCCGATCGTGCGCGAGCCTTGGGCAAACGACAGCTTGAGCTTGGCGAAGCCGAGCGCAACCTCGCCGCGTGCCGGCTCGATGGCGACCATGCGTGCATCAGTCAGCTTCAGCGTCTCCGCCGGCGCCGTCTTGCCGGGTAGCGTGCGCGCGAGTTGCAGCTGGAGAGTCTTCCCGTCCTTGATCAGCTGCTCGAACTCCGCGACGGCGCTCGTCGCCTCTGTGGTGAACACGAGCGGTGTCGCCACGTCCCTGCCGTGGGAGCGATTGATGGTGAGCGCATAGCCGCCGACCTTGAAGCTGTCGCCGCTGACCACACCCTTGGCTCCGTGCTGCAGCCGCAACCCAGCCGCTGAGATCGTCGTTCCGGCGCTGTTCGCGGTGGCTTTCAGGCCGGCCTTGAGCAGTGCCGCCTGCTGACTGTTCGTCAGCACCGGCTTGCGCGCCGGAGCGGTGGTCGTGGGTGTGGTGGTCGTCGGTGTCGCGGCCGTGGTTGTCGTCGTCGTGGTCTGAGTCGGCGGCTGCTGAGCGATGAAGTTCGCCGTCGTCGACTGCGCCGCTGCGATGCTCCGCAGCGTGCAGACCGCGCCGGTGCCCGAGCAGGCGCCCGACCAGCCCGCGAACGTGTAGCCCGATGCGGGCGTGGCGGTGATCACGGCCTGGTTGCCGGCGTCGACGGTGACCTGCGCACTGCACGAAGCGCCGCTGCAGTTGGCGTCCGCGTTGGTGCTCGTGATCGCGACCGAGCCGGCGCCACTGGCGGTCGCGGTCACGGTGTAGCTCACCGGCGGCACGACCGTCCCAACGACGGCCACCGATCCGGCGTTGGGCGAGCTGCCGGTCGTTGCGCTCGTCTCGAGCGCGCTGACGAAGCCACTGGTGATCGAGCTGGACGGCGTGACGGTCCAGTTTCCGTCGCCGTCGACGGTCGCGGTGCCGAGCACGCCGTCCAGCTCTGTGGTGTCACCCGCCGGTCCCGTGTCCCCCGCGTTGAGCAGCTCGACCGTGTCCCCCGGGTCGCCGGTTCCGGAGACAGCGGCCGACGTCGCAGTCGTGATCGTCGGCACGTCCGGCGGCTCGCCGTAGTCGTAGAACGCGGGGGCGGCGAGCGCGACCATGTAGAACGCCGCCCCGTTGCCGGTCGCGGTACCGGTGTTGTCGTAGAGGTAGGCGCTGGCGCTCGCCTCCGCATCGACAAACACCGGAAAGCCCAGCCCGTCGAAGGTATTCGCTGGTGCCTGACGGTTCGCGTCGCCGATCTTGGTGAACTCAGCGGGGGTGTCGTCGGGTGCCGCGTCGCTGTCGTCATAGATCCCGCCGGCGGACGGACCCCCGGCGAAGGCATTGGCGACGATCTCTGTTCCCTTGATCTCCCCGGCGTCGATCTCAAGCCCGGTGCCCGATCCTGAGACCGTGATCTGGTTGCCCTCGATCGAGTCATCGTTCCCGGCGCTGAGCTCGATGCCGTTGCCGGTGGTATCGATCGTGACGCCGTCCTGAGGCTGATTTGAGCCGTCGAGGCCGCCGACCTGCAGACCGTCGCCGGACGAGTCGATCACGGCGCCGTCGGCGTCGGATGAGTCGAACGTGTCGGCCAGCAACGTCAGATCGTTGGCGCCGCTGTCATCGTTGAGCCCAAGGATGTCGTTCGGAACGCCGGTGACATCGAGCCCCTGGATCGTGACGTCGGACGCGTCGACCTCGAACAGCTCACTGTTGCTATCGACCGTGCTCTGGCTGCTTGCGTCGACCGCCTGACACGGGCCGTTCGCCAGCGTCCCGCCTGAGCACCCGTCGATCGTCAGGCCCGGATCGGTGACGACGTAGCCGACCGTGCCGGTCTCGATCGCCGCGCCGGCGAGCGCGGCCTGATTGAAGTCGATGACATCGCCCGGACTGTCGTGCGCGTTCGCGTCGGAGACCGCCTGGCTGAACGTGCCGGCTCCGTTCTCAGCAGCGCTGCTGACCGTGAACGTCGCCGCCGATGCCGCCGGCGCCGCCGACGCGCAGACGCAGAACGCCAGCGCGAGTACCACCAACCGCCCCCTGATATCCATGGCGCTCGAGGGTTTCAGACGCGAACCGCGCTCGCATCGTGGTCGCGACCACGATATTTGGTCAGGAACGCCGCTTGGCTGCGGTTAGGCTGATCGCCAGCCGACCGCGGGCGGAAGCGCCGCTGCTACTTGCGGCGCTTGCGCTTCGAACGCCCGGCGCCTGGGTTCGGCGGCGGCGTCTGGTTCTTGTCGACCGCGGCGAGCACGTCCTGATCGGAGACGCGTCCGCGGCGCTGTCGCTGAGCGCGGGTGCCACGCTGGTCAGGTGGCCGTTGCATCGGCACCCACGGCACGGCGACGCCCGACTCCCAGGCCGGCGGGTCGCCGCTCGGCCAGCGCCTGGCGAGCACAACCGCCGTCGCGGCGAGCCAGTAGCCCTGGATGACGGGGGTCAGGACGGGGACGCCGATGATGAACAGCGCGCCCGAGATCACCCCGGTGTACCCGACCAGCCGCGTGATCAGGCCGACGCGCATCGCGCTCAGGGCGACAAGGATCACGCCGACGGCCAGCAGCAGGTTGCCGAGCTCGAGCACGAGCTGCGGGATGTACCAGATCGCCGAGTTGAAGAGGTGATAGGCCTGGGGCCAGCTCTGGTTCCCGGTCGTCGCGAACTGGTGCGCCCTGATCGAGAAGATGACCGTGTAGATCAGCGCCATCACGCCTGCGAGCACGGCACCGCCGCTGGCGGCCCAGCGCGTCGCGGACCTGAGCTGGGGCTGCCTCGCCTGGGCGCTGCGATGCAGCCAGATCAGCAGCATCGCCAGGGCCAGCAGCCCGATCGTGTCGATCGCCGCGCCCGCGATGTTGAGCGCGGTGCGCGAGTTCGCGTTGAGCAGCGAGATCGTCTCCTCGCTCACCGGCGACTGCGAGCCCGAAAGCTGCAGCAGCTGGGAGACGACGAGTGCGATCGCCGCGCCGAAGGCGATCACCGCGTAGCGGAAGCGGAGGCTCGATTCGTATTGGACCTGCTCGGCAACGGTCGTCATTTCGGGGCGAGCTTAGAGCAGATCGGGCGCGGAGTACGATTGGAGCTATGGAAGGAAGCGGCTTTGGCGGTCTCTTCGGAGACCCTGACGACATCCAGCGGCGGCTCGGAGAGTTCGCCGAACAGATGCAGGGAGCTCAGCGCCTTGCTTGGGCGGACAACGCGATCAAACTCGCCGTCGACCTGACGGTCGCAGCGATGAACCGCGTGAACATCCAGGGAACCACCGAACAGCAGGCCGAGCAGTTGCGCGCGGTGATGGCTGTGGTCTTCCCTGAGGCAGTCAC
>DATASU010000205.1:0-14085 GCA_036269095.1 Solirubrobacteraceae bacterium | reverse complement strand
AACCAACCATCGTGTTGCGATGACCGGATGAAACCGCCCCCCGTATTGCGTGTCAAACGTCGAAAGTTCGCGGCTGGGTTCAGCCGAACATGCCCGGCTGGTAGTGACCGGGCTCGAGCCGCGCGGTGATCGAGAGGCGGTTCCAGGCGTTGATCACGGTTGCGGCGAGCATCGCCAGGCGCTCCACGGTCTCACCCGCGGCGCGGGCGTCCTTCCAATGCATGTCGAGGCAGAAGGCGCAGCCGTTGAGCTGCGAGACGCGGTGGACGCAGCGGTCGGAGCTGTGCGGTCGGCTCAGACGCGGTTGGCGATGCTGCGCCCGGCCTGCCGGCCGCTGAACAGGCAGCCGCCGAGGAACGTGCCCTCGAGCGCGCTGTAGCCGTGCATGCCGCCGCCGCCGAAGCCGGCGGCCTCCCCGGCCGCCCAGAGCCCGGTGAGCGGCTCGCCATCGGTGTCGAGCACGCGCGCCTCGAGGTCGGTGGCGAGGCCGCCGAGCGTCTTGCGGGTGAGGATGTGGAGCTTCACGGCGATCAGCGGGCCGGCGGCCGGATCGAGGATCCGGTGCGGCGCCACGACGCGGCTGAGCCGGTCGGGCAGATAGCGGCGGGCGGAGCGGATCGCCATCACCTGCAGATCCTTGCCGTAGGCGTTGGCGACCTCGCGGTCACGCGCGAGCAGCTGCCGTTCGATCCCGGCGTAGTCGAGCAGCGGCTCGTCGGTGAGACCGTTCATGCCGGCCACGAGCTCGCGCAGGTTGTCGGCGACGACGAAGTCCTCCCCGTGGTCGAGGAACGCCTGGATCGGCGCCGGCACCTCCGGCAGCAGGCGCGAGCGCACGGTCGCCTCGACGTCCTTGCCGGTGATGTCGGGATTCTGCTCCGAGCCCGAGAGCGCGAACTCCCTGGCGATGATCCGCCGGTTGAGCACGAACCACGTGTACTGATGGCCGGTCGTGCCGATGTGGGCGAGCGTGCCGACCGTGTCGAAGCCCGGGAACAGCGGCGCGGGCAGGCGCTTGCCGGTCGCGTCGAACCACATCGACGAGGGCGCGGGCAGGATGCGGATGCCGTGGTTCTGCCAGATCGGATCCCAGTTGCGGATGCCCTCGGTGTAGTGCCACATGCGGTCGCGCCCGATCCAGCTGGCGCCTGCGCGCTCTGAGATCTCGAGCATGCGCCCGTCGGTGCTGGCGGGCACCCCGGCGACCATCTCGGTCGGGGCCGGCCCGAGCCGCTCGGGCCAGTAGCGCCGCACCAGCTCGAAGTTGCCGCCGATGCCGCCGCTGGCGATCAGCACGGCGGGGGCGCGCGCCTCGAACTGGCCGACCATCTCACGCGAGCTCTCCTGACCGCGGCCGACGAGCGAGCGCGCCAGCAGCGAGCCGCTGACGCCGACGACGCGGGTGCGCTCGACGATCAGCTCATCGACGCGATGGCGGAAGCCGAACTGCACAAGCCCGCGCTCGGCGGCCTCGCGCACGCGCTGCTCAAACGGCGCAACCACCGCCGGGCCGGTGCCCCAGGTCAGGTGGAAGCGCGGGACCGAGTTGCCGTGGGCGAGCGCGTCACCGCCGCCACGCTCGGCCCAGCCGGGGCTCGGCAGCACGCGCAGCCCGAGCGAGCGCAGCCAGTCGCGCTTCTCGACCGTGGCGAACTCAACGTAGGCGCGGGCAAAGCGGCGCGGATGCTCGTCCTCGGGGCGATCGAAGCCGGCGCTGCCGAGCCAGTCGGACCAGGCGAGCTCAAACGAGTCGTGGATGCGGGCGCGCCGCTGCTCGGGCGAGTTGACGAAGAACAGGCCGCCGAGCGACCAATGCGCCTGACCTCCGAGCGAGGCCTCGGGCTCCTGGTCCAGCAGCAGCACGCGCTTGCCGGATGCGGCCAGCTCGGCGGTTGCCACCAGCCCCGCCAGACCGCCGCCGACGACGATCACTTCGGCTTGCAGCTGCGGGGTGGTCACGCAGCCGGAGGCTACAGGCCCTGCGGGTGCAGGATGCGGTTGAAGCTCTTCAGGTAGGCCTTGCTGGGGCTCACGATCTCATGCACCATCGCCGCGCCGCCGTCGGCGGTGCTGCCGCCGCTCTCCCACCACTGGCCGTCGATGTCGATGATCACGTGCTCGTCGTTGTTGGTCGTGTCCTGGCTGCGGACGAGCTTCTTGACCTTGATCGTCTTCCATTCGCCGACCCACTTGGGCAGCTTGATCGAGACCGAGGTGAGTGAGTTCGCGTGACGGCCCTTGACCACATGCACACCGGCGCTCGCCTGATTGATGACCTTCTTCTCGGTCACGATCGTCCTGTGCTTGCGCCAGACCCGGAGCGTCGCGATCGTGCGGTCGTAGATCGTCACGAGCTTGCCGGGCCCGTTGACGATGCCGGCCGATCCGGGCAGCGTCTGCGTGGTGTCGGGCGAGTTCAGATAGCCGGCGGCATGCAGCACCTCGGACACGAAGCCCGAGCAGTCATAGCCGGAGCTCACGACCCACGCCGGGTCGGTGTGACCGCCGCCCCACGCGTAGGGCAGGCCGTCGAGCAGCCGTGCCTCGTTGAGCATCGCGTTGACCTTGGCCATCGGCGCCGTAGAGCTCGGGGTCGCGGCCGGTGCGATCGACTGCGCCAGCGTCATCACGGTCTGCGGCGTCGTGGCGACCGGCTTGAGATAGGTGTTGAGCCCTGCTGCCGGGCTCTGTGTCACGCCGTCGGCGGCGAGGTGCTTGGCGTCGTTGACCAGACTCGCGCTCGGCTGCAACGCGGCGGTCGTCGCCTGCGCTAGCACGTGCTCATCGACGACGTCGCGACCGTTCGACTGAACCTGGCCGGAGACCGTCCGCTCGGCGCCGGCGTCGGCGCCGGCGGTCGCGTCGACATAGGTGCCCTGCAGGTATTCGACCGAGGCGAGCACGCGCCACGGGATGTGGAAGCGGGCGGCGACGTTCCGATAGGCGTTGGCGAGGTAGCGGGGCGGCTGGTAGAGGCTCGTGCCTGCCGCCAGGCTTGTCAGGTCCGTGGCGCTCAGATCGTGTGGGACCGGAGTGGCGCGGGTTGCCGTGAGCGTGCGGCCGCTCTGCGCCGCGGCGGCGCTGAGCATCGTGCTCGACGCGGCGTGCACGCCGGCCAGCGCCAGCCGGAAACTGGTCTGCTCACGCTGACGCGTCGTCGGCACCGACGCGGCGCGCCCGCCAACGTGATGGGTGCGGTGCGTGATCAGGAACACGGCCGTGGCCACCGCCACGGCGGCTAGCAACGCGATCAGCCCGTTGCGCAGGCCCCTGCCACCGCGCAGCGTGATGCTCGGCGGGGTGGGCAGCGCCGCACCGTCGCCGTCAGCGACCGGCTCCAACCGCGCCACGATTTCCAGCGACGGAACGGGGTGACTCTCAAATTCTTGGCGTGCCGCGGACCGGGTCGACATCGCGTTCCTCAATTTCGGCGAGCTGATCACCGATCGCAAGTCCTGTACGTGAAATTTCGCCAGCCCCGAGCTCCAGGATATTGCGTGCGCCCTTAGCGGCGCGCGCCCTCCAGGGCGGGATGTCTTCAGCCAGACCGACGACCCGCAGCTCGCGGTCCATGAAGACTGCATCGAACCGGAAGCGCATAAAGGCACTGTGAATTGATGCCTCGCCGCGAAACAACATGCCCTCGCCGTCGGCGAGCGAGTCGCGGCCGAGCAGGCCGCGCAGGCGCTTCCAGATCGTGTCCGCCACCTCTGCGCGGGCGCACACGACGCTGTCCGCGCGGGTCCGGTTGACGATCGTCAGGGTCATCGCATCCGCCGTCAGAGCTTTACGAGCTCGCGCTTGAGCACCTTACCGGTGGGGTTGCGCGGGAGCTCGTCGAGGAAGCTGACCGTGCGCGGCACCTTGTAACGCGCGAGGTTCTCACGCACGTACTCCTTGACGTCGTCCTCGGACAGCTCCGCGCCGGAGCGCAGCACCAAAAACACGATCAGCCTCTGCCCGAACTGCTCGTCCTCCACACCCACGGCGGCCGCCTCGAGCACCGCCGGGTGCTGATGCAGCAGATCTTCCACTTCACGCGGGAACACGTTCTCACCGCCGGAGATGATCATCTCGTCGTCACGGCCGTCGATGAACAATCGGCCGGCGGCGTCGAAGTGGCCGACGTCACCGGAGGAGACCATCCCGCGGATCCGCTCCTTGTCGCCACCGCCGGTGTAACCCTCGAAGTGCAGCATGTGGCCGACGAAGATGCGTCCGGTCTGGCCGTGGGGCAGCTCCTCGCCATCCGCGCCGAGGATCCTGACCACCGCGCCGCGCACGACGCGGCCGACGCAGGCCGGCGCGGCCTCGAGGTCGGCAGGCGTGGCGATCGTCGCGAAGGCGATCTCGGTCGAGCCGTAGAGGTTGTAGAGCACCGGCCCGAAGCGATCGAGCGCCTGGCGCGCGAGTTGCGTGCCGAGCTGCGAGCCGCTCAGATAGATGATCCGCAGTGCCGAGAGATCGAGGCCCGACCACTGCTCGGGTTCTAGCGCCAGCACGCGTTGGAGCATCACCGGGACGACAACCCAGGTGTTGACGCGGTGCCGGGAGAGCGTGGCGAGCGTGTCGGCGGGCACATAGCGGCGCTCGAGCACCAGCGTGTCGCCAAGCCCGATCTGCAGCAGGCCCTGGCTGAAACCGAGGGCATGGAACAGCGGCGCCGAGATCAGCGCGACGTCACCGGAGCGAAACGGCACCTTGCTGAGCGGGCCTCCGACCGGCGAGAGTGAGACCGGGACGTCGCGACCCGCCCCCTTGGGCGTCCCGGTCGTGCCGCTCGTGAGGATCACCAGGCGCGGCGCGTGAGCCGGCTTCGGCGGCGCCGCCGGATGCGAGGAGGCGATCAGCGCGTCGAGCGTGTCACTGTCCGTGCGGCGTGTGTCGGTCCAGGCCCGGAAGCGCCCGAAGCGTGGCTCGAGCTCGGTCATCAGCGGCGCAAACTCCTCGTCGTAGACGAACAGATCGACGCCCTCACGATCAGCGACCTCTGTCACCTGCGGAGCCGAGAAGCCGGTGTTCATCAGGATGACGCGCGCACCGCACTTGGCGGCAGCGAACACCGCCTCGAGGAAGCCGCGGTGGTTGCGGGTCATGATCGCGACCCCGTCCCCGGCCTTGAGACCGGAGGCGATCCAGGCGTTGGCCAGCGCGTTGACGCGCTCATCGAGCTCGCGGTAGGTCACCTCGCCGCGGTCGTCGATCACCGCCGTGCGTTCGGGGTGCCGGATCGCGGCGACAGCGACGCAGCCGCCGAGCATGCTGTAGTCGGCGAGCGCCTTGCCCGCCTGCGCGACGCGCTGCGGTGCCTCGATCCCGAACATGCCGCTGCGAAAGCAGTAGCCGAGGTAGTACGTCTCGTTGCCGAGACGATCGACGAGCCTTGCGGCCCGCTCGCGCCACTCACCGCTCTGCGGGATGGACTTCATGCGCCCAATTATCGACTCAGTTGGTCGATGTGGTGCTTGTGGTCGTCTTGCCCGACGTCGTAGTCGTCTTCGTCGACGTGGTGGTGGTCGACGTGGTGGTGTTCGTGGTGGCGCTGGTCGCTCCGTGGATCGCGCCGTAGGTGACGGTCCCGCGGTTGTCGACCTCGACGCAGATCGTCGAGTTGCAGGCGACCTGGCTGACCGTCGACTGCGAGTTCTTCTTGAGCGGCCTTGCGAGGCTCCAGGCGCCGCGCACCGGCGTGACCGTCGTGTACGCGTTGGAGCCGCCGTCGACGGCGACGCAGAAGTTGCGCTTGGGGCAGGCGACACTGTCGACGACCTCGGCGTTCTGGGCTGGCGGGTCGGAGCCGATCAGGCCCTGCGACCAGGTCGTGGTCGTCGGCGCCGCGGAACCCACCGAGAGGCCAACGCCGGCGTTGCCGTAACCGACACCGAGACAGAGCTTGACGGTGTTGCAGGCCAGCGATGCGATCACAGAGCTGCCGGGGCTGAGCGCGGCGGTCGCCTTCCAGGAGGTCGCGCTGCCGGTCGGGTCCGTCGCGAAGTAGGCGTTGGTGCCGGCGATCACGCAGAGCGTCGGCGTCGCGCAGGCGACCGAGTCGAGCAGCACACCGCTGCCGACGGTCGTCAGCGTCCACGCGCTGGCCGGGCCGGTCGGGTTGGTCGTGTAGGCAACCTGGCCGTTGGCGGCATTGTCGACGGCGATGCAGAAGGTGGTGGTGGGACAGTCGATCGAGGAGAAGCCCGCAGCGCCGCCGCCCGTCAGGGTGGCGCTGTCAACGCTGACCGGCTTGCTCCAGCTGGCGACACCGCCGAGTGGAGTGGTGCTGTGCAGCACGCGCCCGGACGCGTCGACCGCGACGCAGAGCGTGGCCGACGGGCAGGAGATGCCGGTGATCGCGTTCTTGGGGTCGATGTAGCGGCGCAGCCACTGCGACTTGCCCTGGGCCGGATGCGCGGTCGCGAAGATGTCGCCGCGGACATCACCGGCGATGCAGAACAGCGATTTGCCGGTGCTGACGCTGGGTGCGCAGGCGACCGAGTCGAAGCCGCCACCATCGTTGGGGTTGAGCAGCGAAACGGACTTCGCCCACTTCAGCGAATAGGTCGTGGCACCCGCGACTGCCGGCAGCGCCATGAACGCGGCCAGCACGGCAATCACTGTCAGAGCCCTCCGCGGGCGGATTGATCTTGAGCGCATCAACAGCAAGAGTTGGGTAGTTCTAGCAGCCGAATTCAAGGATTCGGCAGCAAAGCGTGCAGAAAGTCATCTGGCCCCGTGGGCAGGGCAACTGCCATCCCAAAACCCGCAGGCCGGCCAAAGGTTGCGCTCACCAAGACGATCGCAGATATGCACATATGTGCATATGCGGATGCGGGTGGTGGCTCGGTGGTGGCTCGGTGGTGGCTCGGCGAGATCAGGCCGCGGCCAGTCCGACGGTGGCGGCGGCGGTGTCGGTGGCATCGACCAGCTCGTCGAGCGCGGCCCACAGTGCCTGGCTGAGCAGCTGCGGCTGCTCGCGCGCGAGCTGGCGGTGCAGGCGTCGCAGGCGCGGGAAGGAGCCGTGGTCGGCGTCACGCAGTTCGGCCGCGAGCACCGAGAGCGCCTCGTCGAGCCCGGCCCGCAGCTCGGCGAGCTCGGGCAGCGGGTGCCCGGCGGGGATCGTCGCGGCATCGAGCCGCACGACGTGCACGCCCCAGACGACGCGGCGCAGCGCGCTGAGCGTGGCCGATGTCGCCTGCGGATCTGACTCGCCGCGCTGCGGCTCGCTGCGCGCCATGCCGACCGCCGCGTCGACGTCGGCAAAGGCAAAGCGCGCCTTGCGCGCGAGCGTGCGCAGCTGCGTCTCGGGCAGGCGCCGGCCGCTGGTCAGCCCGCCGATCACTGCGTCGAGGTACTCGTGCTGGGTCTCGACCAGGGTTGCCATCAGCGGCCCGGCCGACAGTGCCGACCACGTCGGCCAGAGCGCGTAGGCGATCAGTCCGATCGCGCCGCCGATCGCGGTGTCGATGCCGCGGTCGAGCGCCGTCTGCACGGTGCCGGGGGCGATCGCGTGGAGCAGGAACACGACGACGCCGGTGAGCATCGCGACGCCGATCGCAAAGCTCGCCGGGAAGACCGCGTAGGTGCAGACCGCGAGCAGCGCGACGACCGCGACCACGCCCCAGCCGGTCGGGTTCAGCGCGACCGCGACCAGCGTCGCGATCACCACACCGAGCAGCGTGCCGAGCACGCGCTCGGCCCCGCGCGTGAACGTCTGCCCGAAGCCGGGGCGCAGCACCGTCGAGGCCGCCACCACCGCCCAGTAGGCGCGTGGCAGCGCAACGCGCTGGATCAGCAGCTCGGTGAGCGAGACGACGACCGCGAGCCGCAGCGCATGACGGCCGGCCGAGGTCTGCAGGTTGGCGCTCGCGCGCATGCGCCGCAGGTCCTCGGCGATGCGGCGCCCGACTCGCACCGTGCCGCGCGTGGGGCGTCCGAGGACCAGCGGCAGGCGCCCGCGGCCGGGAGCATGGAGGGCGGCGGCCAAGCGGGCCGCCGCCGTGATCTGGCCGATCAGCGCCGCGAGTCGCTGATCGAGCGCGACCGCCGGCAGCGGTTCGCGGGCGGCGCCCCACTCGCTGACATCGGCCGCCTGCGAGGGCAGCGCCGCGAGCGTCGCACCGTCGCCGCGGATCGCCGCGACGGTCAGGTCGAGCAGCTGATGCAGGCGCTCGAGCGCGTCGCTGACGGTCGCCTGCGAGGCCGCGGCGAGCTCGGGCTCGGAGCGGCGCAGATGCGCGAGCAGCGTGCTGAAGCCGATCAGCTCGAGCCGAATGCGGCGCCCCTCGCTGACCAGATCCGAGAGCGCGTGGCGGTCGGGATCGGCGAACAGGGCAGGGGTCCCCAGCACCTGCGCGGCGGCGTCGAGCGCGTTCGCGAGTTCCATCGTCGAGGCGCTGAGCTGCTCGGTGAAGACCGCGAGCGTCGCGTAGGCCCGCGCGAGCGCGTCACGCTGGCGGCGCCACGCGACCGGCACCGCGACGCCGGCCGCGAACAGCGTCTGCGCGGCACCGCCGGCCACGACCAGGCCTGTCAGAGCAGCGGCGTGCCCGAGGTCCTCGGGGAAGCGGCCGAAGACGATGAAGCCGATCAGCGACTGCGTGCCGACCACGATCCCGCGGCGGCCGAGGCAGGCGGCGAGCCCCGCGATCAGGCAGAAGATCACGAGCAGCAGCAGATGCAGCCAGGGCCAGCGGCCGCTGAGCATCCCCGTGAAGGCGGTCATTCCGAGCGCCAGCGAAGCGCCCGCCATCGTTCCGAGCGGCGGCACGACCGGTCCATCACCAGCCCGCCAGGCGACCCCCGAGAGCATCGCGCCGACACCCATCGTGACCGCCGCCGGGGGCGATCCGACGGCCGTGCCGAGCGCCAGCATCGCGGCGACCGGAATCGCCGCGATCACGCCCGCGCGGACCGAGATCCTGGCGCGGTCGAACTGGCCGGCCTCGCGGAATGCCTGCCCGACCGCAAGCGACCGGCCGGCAGCGTTGTGTGGGCCGGCGCGGTCGGTCACGCAAACGGCGGGCTCGGGATGTACGGATGCAGAGGCCCGACGGCGCCACGCGTGCAGAGCGCGCCGTAGGTCGAGATCGAGAGTCGCGCCGCGAGCAGCACGTCGATCGCCCACTGCTGGCGCCCGCTGATCCAGCCGATGTCGACCGCCGGTTCGTTGCGGGGCTCGGCGAGGCCATGCCACAGCAGTGCGGTGGCGGCCTGCTCGTCGCGCGCGGCAAGCGCCCAGATGCCGCGGTCGGGGATCGTCACCACGAAGCCGCGGTCCTCGAGCCGCGAGACCGTCGCGCCACGCAGCAGCGCGACGTCGAGGTCGGGGGTGTGGGCGGCGCCGCGAGCGGCGCGGGAGATCGGCCCCAGTGTCGCGAGATCGCTCCTGGGAACGGCTGAGATCGCCGGGTGCGGCTCGGGGAGCAGCGCCGGATCGACGCTGCCGGTGGCCCTGAAGGTCGCCTCGAGCGCGAAGCCCGAGGAGGCGTAGAGGCGCAGCGCGCGGGGGTCGGCGGAGGCGACGATCAGGCCGCCGGAGCAGCCGCCGCCGTAGCCGAGCGCCGACCGCATCAGCGCACGCCCCTCGCCACCCTCGCCGAGCGTCGGGCTGACCGCCATCAGCGACAGCACCCAGAGGCTCTCACGGATCACGGCCTGAGCGGCGCCGGTAACGACGCCGTCACTGACGCTCACGAACGAGCCGTCGGGGTCGTGGCGCAGCGAGTGCATCAGTCGCTGCTCCCACGCACGCCGCGCGACGTCGGTGCTGATGTCGGTCTCGAACGCCTCGGCCGTGACGATCGCGACCTGACGGATGTCACCCTGGGTCATCGGGCGCACCAGCGCCGCCCTGGTCGCGCCGCTCATGGGATCGACACGCTCACGGGATCAGCACGATCTTTCCGGGCGGGCGGCTGTTCTCGAGCAGCGCGTAGGCCGCGCGCACCTGATCGAGTCCGAACGTGCCGGCGATCGGCAGCTCGAGCTCGCCGGCGGTGATCAGCGACACGAGCTCGGAGACCACCGCGGGGGTATCCGCGGCGCTGCGGCCGTCGTTCTTTACGCCGAACTCCTTGATCGCGGCGTAGTCCGCGAGCGTGTTGATCCGCTCGGGCGCGAGCCCGAGCTCGATCGCGAGCGCCACGTAGCCCTGTCCGGAGGTGTCGATCAGGGCGCTCAGCGGGCGCCCGAGCTGGACCAGGACACGGTCGAGGCGATCGGCGAATCCGTCGCCGTAGACGATCGGCACGATGCCGCGCGAGCGCAGCCATGCCTGGCCGGAGTCGCTGGCGACGCCGATCACCGTTGCCCCACGCTGCGCGGCGAGCTGCGAGGCCAAGCCGCCGACCGATCCGGCAGCCCCGGTCACCAGCACCAGATCCCCGGCGCCCGCGCCGACCGCCGCGACCGACGCGTAGGCGGTTGTCCCGACGCTCCAGAGCCCACCGGCGACCTCCCACGGCAGCCCCGCGGGCCGGATCAGCGCATGGGTCGCATTCAGAACCGCCAGATCCGCCTGGGCTCCCCGCTTCGCGGTGGCGCCGAGCAGCTCGTCGCCGGGCGCGAAGCCGCTGACGCCGGCTCCGACCCGCTCGACGACACCGGCGGCCTCACTCCCCTGCAGCGCGGGGAACTCCAGCGGGATGCTCTGCTCGAACATGCCGCTGCGCAGCTTCGTGTCAAACGGGTTGACGCCCGCGGCCCTCACGCGCAGCAGGATCTGGCCGTCACCGGGCTCCGGCGGGTCGACGTCGTCGACGTTCAGGACATCGATTCCACCGTACTGCTCAAACCTGACTGCACGTGACATCGCACTGACCTCCTCGGGGCTCACGACAGAGAGTTACAAACTTCAATCCTGGGCATGCTCCGCGGTCAGCAGCGTGCGCGCCTCGATCACCGCCACGACCGCGATCACAAGCGCCACGCTGCGATCCGCCCACCACCATCCGAACGCGTCGAACAGCACCAGGCCGACCAGCGCCAACACGGCGGTCCCCCCGCCGATCGCGCTGAGCGTGCTGTCGCCGCGCAGCGCGTGACTCTCGAGCCGCGTGGCCGTGCGCCGCTTGAGATAGGCCAGCGGCATCAGCACCACGGCCGACACGGCCGCGGTGGTCACGGTCAGCGCACTCGAGCCGGGATGGCTGCCGGCGATCAGCGCGTTGATCGACTCGAACGCGAGCGCAACCGCGATCACCGCGAGCGCCCCGGCAACGACGTTCGCGGCGAGGTCCTCGACGGCTTTAGCCCGCGCCGGATCGGAGCGCTCGGTGCGGAAGCGCCAGACGAGCACGATCGAGCCGGTGACGTCGGCGAGCACCGACAGCCCGGCCGCCAGCACCCCGAGGCTGTGGTCGGCGATCCCCGAGCCGACCGAGACCGTGCCGGCGATCAGCCCGAAGCCGATCGATGCCCACGACAGGTGCAGGGCGTGCTGGAGCAGCGTCGCACGGTGGGGGTCCAGCGGGACCCCCACGCCTGAAGAAGTGCTCGCGGACGATTGGTCGTCGCGAGCACCCTCAGTCATACGAGCATGAGCTCCTGCTGTGCACCGACGAGCACGGTGCGCATCTTGTCGACGATCTCATCGAGCACATCATCGTCGGAGATCAGCGGCGGTGCGATCTGGAGGACCGAGTCGCCACGGTCGTCGGGCCGCGCGATCAGGCCCTCGCGCAGCAGCGCCGGGCCCATGTACTGGCGCAGCAAGCGCTCGCGTTCGTCGGCGTCGAAGCGCGTGTTGTCGTTGTCCTTGACGAGCTCGACGGCGTAGAAGAAGCCCATGCCGCGCACGTCGCCGACGATCGGCAGGTCCTCCTGGAGCTGCTCGAGCCGGGCGCGCAGGCCGTCCTCCTGGGCGCGGACGTTCTCGAGCACGCCCTCGCGCTCGAAGATCTCGAGGTTCTTCAGAGCGATCGCGGCGCACAGCGGGTGGCCGCCGAAGGTGATGCCGTGCAGCAGCGTGCGCTTGTCCTCATACAGCGGCGCCGCGACCTTGTCGCCGACCATCACCGCACCCATCGGTGCGTAGGCCGAGGTCAGGCCCTTGGCGACGGTGATCAGGTCGGGGGTCGCGTCGAAGCGGGTGACGCCGAAGATCTCGCCGAGGCGACCGAAGCCGGTGATGACCTCATCGGCGTGCAGCAGGATCCCGTACTTGTCGGCGAGCCGGCGCAGGCCCTGCCAGTAGCCGGGCGGCGGCGTCAGGCAGCCACCGGCGTTCTGCACCGGCTCGGCGACGATCACACCGACCGTGTCGGGGCCCTCCTCGAGGATCACGTCCTCGATCTCGCGCAGCAGCTGCGCGGTCAGATCCTCGCCCTGGAGCTCGGCGCGGAAGCCGTTGGTGTTGGACACGTGCCGCGTGTAGATCGCGGGCGGACCGAACTGCTCCTTGTAGGCGGGAACGCCGGTGAACGAGAGCGCGCCGATCGTGACGCCGTGGTAGGCGTTGTTGCGCGCGATCGCCTTGAGTCGCTGCGGCTCGCCGTTGGCGACGTGGTACATGCGCGCGATCTTCCAGGCGGCCTCGACGGCCTCGGAGCCGCCCGAAGTGAAGAACACGCGATTGATCCCCTCGGGCGCGAGCCCGGCGAGCTTGTCGGCGAGCTCGAGCGCGGGCGGGTGGGCGGTGCCCCACAGCGTGCTGAACGCCAGCTGCTGGAGCTGGTTGGCGGCGACGGCACCCATCTCCTCGCCGTAGGAGTAACCGATCTGCGCACAGAACAGGCTCGAGAGGCCGTCCACGTAGCGGTTCCCGCGCGTGTCGAAAATGTGTGCTCCCTCGCCGCGCTCGACGACCATCAGGTCCTGGCCGTCGGGACCGAAGTTCCCGTTGCGCGCGAAGTGAAGAAGGGTCGAACCCTGCTGGTACGCACCTAGTTGTGGCGCCATCGGGATGCCTCCAGTTCCGCTCGTCTGTAACTACCCGCAAACGACTGTACCGAGCGTTCGGGGGGCTTATGCGGTACATACGCGGATTTGTTACAAGGCGTCGAGCGCGGGGCGCCGGCGCACGCCGAAGCGCACAAGCGGGCGGCCGAAACCCTCACCCGGCGCGGCCGAAACCGTCACCCGGCGCGGCCGAAACCCTCACCCGGCCTGCGGCGGCTGCACCCGAACCGGCTGCTGATCGAGCTCGTTGGCGAACTCCCGCGCGAGCGCGTTCCAGGTCATCTCGAAGGCCTCATCGAGGCGCCCGTCGAGGTCGCGGCAGGGATCGAGCGCGCCCTCGCGGGCACGGTTCTCGAGGTCCTTGCAGAGCGCGCGGAAGCGACCCGCGCCGACGGCTCCCGCACCCCCCGCGAGACGGTGCGCCTCGCGCTCGGCGGCGGCCAGGTTCTGCTCGGCGATCGCCTCGTGCACGCCGCTCAGCATCCCGCGCGCGTCGTAGCGGAAGGTCTCGAGCATCTGCCCGATCTGCCCCGGCCCGACGGCACTGTTGTTGGAGAGCACGTGCAGCGACGCGACCATCGGCGGGTCGAGCAGGCTGTTGACGATCTCAGCGAGCTCGGTCACCAGCGGCGGCGTTCCGCGCGACCTGATCGCCGCCAGCAGCTGGTCGATGTCAAACGGCTTGGTCAGGTAGCCGTTGGCGCCGGCGGCCATCAGCCGCTTGGCCTGCACCGGCGAGGCGTCGGCGGAGACGATGATCACCGGCGTGTCGGCGAGCTGCTCGTCGCCGCGCAGCGCCGCCAGCACCTGCTCGCCGGGGATGTCGGGGAGGTGCAGGTCGAGCAGCACCACGTCGGGATGCAGCTCGCGCGCGAGCGCGACCCCGCTCGAGCCCTCGCGCGCGACGTGCAGTCCGAGATCGCTCGAGAGCCCGAAGATCTTCTCGACCAGCCGCACGTTCGAGGGGTTGTCCTCGATGTAGAGCACTGAGATCGCCGCGCGTAGCCCCTCCTGCTCAGCGAGCTGCTCAGACGACGAGGATGAGGACCCTGCGAGCGCCGCGAGGTCGGCCCGCCGCGGCCGCGGGGCCGCGAGCTCATCGGCGCTGGCGAGCGGCAGCTCGACCGACACGGTCGTGCCGACGCCCTCCTCGGAGGCGAGCGTCAAGGAGCCGCCCATCGACTCGACCAG
>DATASU010000204.1:0-14859 GCA_036269095.1 Solirubrobacteraceae bacterium | reverse complement strand
GGCCTTGGAGGCATACCAGCGCTGCTGCTGCACCCAGTCGCGCAGATCCTCCTCGTCCACGCAGCGGCGGATCTCGTCCGCGGTGATGCCCTGAACGCGCTCAGTCATCGCTCTCCTGCTCCCGGTCGGCGTCGACCAGCTGGAACCAGAAGAAGCCGCGGGGCCCGAGCGTCAGCAGGTAGGGCAGCTCGCCGATCCGCGGGAAGCGCGAGTGGCCGAACAGCTCGACCGGATAACGCCCCTCGTAGGCGCTCAGATCGAGCTCGACCGCCTGGGCGGTGCGGGCCACGTTGTGGACGCACAGGACGATGTCGTCCTCGAAGGTGCGGATGTGGGCGAAGATGCGCGGGTTGGACGGCTCGATCGGCTCGTAGGTGCCGAGGCCGAACACCGGGTGCTCCTTGCGCAGGGCGATGAACCGGTGCAGCCATCTGAGCAGGCTCGTTGCCGTGCGGAGCTGGGCCTCGACGTTGACCGCCTGGAAGCCGTACACCGGGTCCATCAGTGGCGGGGCGTAGAGCTGGGCGAAGTCGGCGCGGCTGAAGCCGCCGTTGCGGTCGCCGGTCCACTGCATCGGCGTCCGCACGCCGTCGCGGTCGCCCAGGAATACGTTGTCGCCCATGGCGATCTCGTCGCCGTAGTAGAGGACCGGCGAGCCGGGGAGCGAGAACATGATCGCGTGCAGCAGCTGGATCTCGTCGCGGCCGTTGTCGAGCAGCGGCGCGAGGCGTCGGCGGATTCCCAGGTTCAGCTTCATGCGCGGGTCCTTGGCGTACTCCGCGTACATGTAGTCGCGCTCCTCGTCGGTCACCATTTCGAGTGTCAGCTCGTCGTGGTTGCGCAGGAACAGGCCCCACTGCGCCCGCTCGGGAATCGCCGGCGTGCGATCGAGGATCTCGTAGACCGGCGTGGCCTGCTCGCGGCGCACCGCCATGAACAACCGCGGCATCACCGGGAAGTGGAACGCCATGTGGCACTCGTCGCCGTCGCCGGCACCGAAGTACTCGACGACGTCCTCCGGCCACTGGTTGGCCTCGGCCAGCAGCACCTTGTCGGGGTAGTTGGTCTCGATCTCGTGGCGCACGCGCTTGAGGTAGTCGTGCGTCTCCTGGAGGTTCTCGCAGTTGGTCCCCTCGCGCTCGAACAGGTAGGGCACGGCATCGAGGCGGAAGCCGTCGAGCCCGATGTCGAGCCAGAAGCGCAGCACTTCGAGCATCGCCGCCTGGACCTCGGGGTTGTCGTAGTTGAGGTCGGGCTGATGCGAGAAGAAGCGGTGCCAGTAGTACTGGCCGGCGACCGGGTCCCAGGTCCAGTTCGAGGCCTCGGTGTCGACGAAGATGATGCGCGCGTCCTGGTAGCGCTCCTGCGTGTCGGACCACACATACCAGTCGCGCTTGGGGTTGTCCCGGCTCGAGCGCGACTCCTGGAACCAGGGATGGTCGGAGGAGGTGTGGTTCATGACCAGGTCGGCGATCACGCGGATCTGGCGCGCGTGTGCGGCGTCGATCAGCTGCTTGACGTCGTCGACGGTGCCGTAATCGGGATGCACGGTGTAGAAGTCGGCGATGTCATAGCCGCCGTCGCGCAACGGTGATTTGTAGAACGGCAGCAGCCAGATGCAGTCGATCCCGAGCCACTGCAGGTAGTCGAGCTTCTCGGTGAGCCCGCGGAAATCACCCGAGCCGTCACCGTTGCCGTCGTAGAAGCCGCGGATGTGGATCTCATAGAAGACCGCCTGCTTGAACCACAGCGGGTTGCCCTCGAACCATTGGCTGGTCTGCGCAAAGCCGGGGGCCGGTCCGGCGGCGCTCTCGGCGGGCGTCGGCTCGTGCCGCTCCGTTTGGTCCGGTCGCTCCGGTCGCTCCGGTCGGTCCGGCGGCTCCGGTCGCTCGGGCGGAGGAGGAGGTGGTGGAGGAGGCGGTTGGCTCGATGTGGCCATCAGGTCGGTTTGCGCGTGGCGGCCGGTGCCGATCAGATCGACTCGGCGCGGACGATGTGCGCACGCCCGGGAGCGAGCTTCACGTAGTTGCCGCCGAGCCGCCATTCATAGCGGCTGTCGTCGAGCAGGTCGCGCACCGGGAAGACCGGCGGCTGCCCGAGGTGCGCGGGGACGACGACCAGCCCTTCGTGGATGTTGTGGGGGTCGACGTTGACAACCGTGATCACGGTGTTGGTGCCCGAGCGCTTGGCGTAGGCGATCAGCGCCTCGTTCGCGCTCTCGAGGAAGGTCACGTTGTCGAGCTGCTGGAGCGCCGGGTTGGCACGCCGTGCCTGGTTGACACGCTGCACCAGCGGCAGCAGCGGACCGTTGAGCTTACGCTCCCAGATCTCGTACTTCTCGGAGTGCATGTACTCCTCGGAGCCGGGCTTGGCGGGCACGTTCTCGCAATTCTCGAAACCCGAGTAGATGCCGTACGCCGGGCTCAACGTCGCGGCGAGCACAAGCCGTGCCTCGAACGCGGGCGGGCCGCCGTCCTGCAGGTACTCGTGGAGGATGTCCGGCGTGTTGGCGAAGAAGTTGGGGCGGAAGTAGTCGCGCTCGTCGCTGTAGGCGAGCTCGGAGACATACTCGGTCAGCTCGTAGCGTGAGTTCTTCCAGGTGAAGTACGTATACGACTGGCTGAAGCCGATCTTCGCGAGCTGGCGCATCATCGCGCGGCGGGTGAAGGCCTCGGCCAGGAACAGCACGTCCTGGTCGCGCTTCTGCACCTCGGCGATCAGCCACTCCCAGAACGGGGTGGGCTTCGTGTGCGGGTTGTCGACGCGGAAGACCTTGACGCCGCAGTCGACCCAGTGCAGCACGACCTCGAGCAGCGCATCCCACAGCGCGCGCCAGTCGTCGCAGTCGAAGTTGAGGTTGTAGATGTCCTGGTAGCGCTTGGGCGGGTTCTCGGCGTACTTGAGCGTCCCGTCGGGGCGGTGGTGAAACCACTCCGGGTGCGCCTTCAGCCAGGGGTGGTCGGGCGAGCAGTTGATCGCGAGGTCGAGCGCGATGTCGATCTTGCGCTTGGCCGCCGCGCTCGTGAGGCTGCGCAGGTCCTGTTCGGTGCCGAGCTCGGGATGGACCGCGTCATGGCCGCCGCGTTCGTCGCCGATCGCGTACGGCGACCCCGGATCGCCCGGGCCGGCGGTGAGCGCGTTGTCGCGGCCCTTGCGGTTGGTGTGACCGATCGGGTGGATCGGCGGCAGGTAGACGACGTCGAACCCGAGCTCGGCGAGTCGTGGCAGTTGCCGCTCGACGCCGTTGAGGCCACCCCATGAACGCGGGAACAGCTCGTACCAGGAACCGAATCGCGCCAGCTGCCGGTCGACCCGCAGCGGCAACGGCCCGAGCGTGGTCCTGCCGGTGCGCGGCTCGTGGCTGGAGACGATCGCGTAGAGCTCATCGGTCAGCGCCTGCCCGGGGTCGGAGTCGAGTTCGTCGAGCGCCGCGGCGATCGCGCCGGCGGCGGCCGCATCGCCCTCGCGCTTGACGTGCTCCTGGATCTGCTCGAGCAGCAGGCGCCCCTCTGACAGCTCGCCCTTGAGCTCGGTCTGCTCGGCCGCCAGCTTGCGCTGCAGCTCGTCGCGCCAGGTGCCGAAACGGTCCACCCACGCGTGAATCTCGTACTCCCAGTCGCCGACGGCGTCGACCTCGAAATCACCGGCCCAGCGCACGCCGTCGATCTGCGCATCGATCCGTCGAAGCCCGGATTCGCGCCAGTCGTTGGCCCTGCCGCGGCCCCGGCGCCGGTAGCGCACCGCCGCGCGCAGCAGCTCGTGACCATCGCGGAAGATGTCGGCGGAGACCTGGACCGCGTCGCCGACACAGCGCTTTACGGCGTAGCGACCGCCGTCGACCGTGGGCTGGGGATACTGGATGATTATCCGGTCCGGCGGCTTCTCTGCGTGCTTCGACGGCATAGGTGTCTAAGTAAACCCGTCTCGCGAGTGGGTAAAACGGCAATTACGTGAACGTCACACAGCGCAGAAGCGGGGTTCTGCTCCACATCACCTCGCTACCCGGCGGCAAGCTCGGGCGTGAGGCCTATCGATTTGTCGACTGGCTCGCCGCGGCCGGCCAGTCCTGGTGGCAGGTATTACCGGTTTCTCCGCCCGACCGCTACCGCTCGCCCTACAAAGCGTCCTCGGCGTTCGCCGGATGGCACGGGCTGCTGTCGGCGTCGCGCGCCCGCGTGTCGGTCTCAGAGGCGCTGGATTTCCGCGAACGCGAGGCCTACTGGATCGAGGATTGGTCACGGCTGGCGTCGGGTTCGCGCTCAGAGCTGGTCGCCGATCAGGTCCGTTTCGACCGCGAGTGGACGGCGCTGCGCGCGTACGCCGCCGAGCGCGGGGTCCAGGTGATGGGCGACATCGCGATCTACGTCGCGCCGGGCAGCGTCGACCACCGTGCCCAGCCTGAGCTGTTCAACGACTCGTTGCTGGCGGGGGCACCACCGGATGCGTTCAGCGCGCTCGGCCAGCTGTGGGGCAACCCGGTCTACGACTGGCCGGTGCTGCGTGCTGAGGGGTACCGCTGGTGGGTCGAGCGCCTGCGCCGCAACACCGCCCTGTTCGATCTCGTGCGGCTCGATCACTTTCGCGGCTTCGTCTCCTGCTGGGGGGTGCCGGTCGGCGCTCCCGACGCACGTGCGGGGCGCTGGCGGCGGGGGCCCGGAATCGCGCTGTTCGATGCGTTCCGCTCGGGGCTCGGCGCGGATCTGCCGCTGGTCGCCGAGGACCTAGGCGTGATCACGCCGGCGGTCGAGGCGCTGCGTGATCAGCTGGGTATGCCAGGGATGCTCGTGCTGCAGTTCGGTTTCGGGCGCGGCGCCGATCGCTTCAGCCCCCACGCGCTCGTCAACCACCAGGTGCGCCGCGTGGTCTACACCGGCACCCATGACCACGACACCGCCGCGGGCTGGTACGCGAGCGCGCCCGCCGGCGTGCGCCGGAGCTTCGAACGAGTCTGCGCCTCGGTCGGCGTGGACGATCCCGAGCCGTGGTGGCGGATGGTGCGGCTGTGCCTGGCGTCACGCGCGGCACTCTCGATCTTCCAGGCTCAGGACGTGCTCGGCCTCGGCTCGCGGGCACGCATGAACTATCCCGGACGCCAGGGTGGGAACTGGCGCTGGCAGCTGCCGGCCGGCGCCCTATCCGCCGAGCTGGCGGCGCGGCTGCGGGAGGCGACCGCGACTGCCGGCAGGCTGCCGGGTTAGCCGTCGCTGTAATCGGCCTCCGCGGCGCGCGTGCGGCGCGCTTGGATGTAGAGCTGCAGGTCCTGCTTCAGGTGCCGGTACGCGTAGGTGAGGTCGCCGCGGAACCGTCCCCACGGGGTTGTCTTGTAGTGGATCAGCTCGGAGGTCCTGAGCCTCGGCGGCAGCCCGTCCGCCTCGAGCAGCTCGAGCGCGAGCCCGGCGATCGCGACCTGGCCGAGCGCGGTGGGGTGGACGTGGTCGGCCATCACCAGCTCGCGCCCACCGAAGCGGCGAAGGTCGAGCACGAGCGCGTCGTGGGCGGCAGCCGATCGTTCAATCGCGGCGTTTACGTGCTCGATCAGAGTCGGGTTGCGCGGGCGGCCCATGTCGAGCGGGATCGTCAGCGTCAGCAGCCGGTCGCAGCGCGCCGCCAGAAACGCGAGCGCCTGGTTGTGCAGTTGCTCGAAGCGGGCTACGTCGAAGCCGGGCAGCCGGACGTCATTGGTGCCGATGTAGAGGCAGCCCAGGGTGTAGTGCGAGTAGCGGTCGGCGACGGCGCGCTGGAACAGCGGAATCTGACGCTCGACCACGCCTGCGACCGTGGCACCGTCAACCGCATACGGGTTGTAGGGGATGCCGAGCGCGCGAGCCGTCCACATCGCCCACGACTGCAGCGCCACCCCCCACTGCACCTCGCCGCCGCCATTGGTGATCGAGTCGCCGAAGGCGAGCACGCCGAGGCGGAATGCGCCAAGCTGCTCGGCTCCAGCGGGCGCGTCGCTCCGCAGGCTGGTTGGTCGGTGTGGCATCAGGTGCGAGACGGTATGCGTCCGGCGCGCCCGTTGCAAATCCGCTTACGCCGAGCCGTCCGCCGGCTCGGTCCGCCTCCTCAGTCCGCCGGCTCAGTCCACCGGTCGCTCGATGCCGAAGATCGACACGACCTGGCCACGCAGCTCGTCACTGCGCAGCAGCCGCATGCCGACGCGCTCAGCGACACGTGCGGACGCCGTGTTGTCCGGAGCGATCACCGAGATCAGGCGCGGAGCGTTCAGCGCCGTCCACGCCCATTGCATCGCGGCCCCGGCCGCCTCGGTGGCATAGCCGTGGCCCCAGGCGCTGCGTGCGAACGTCCAGCCGACCTCGAGTCCGGGCCAGCCCTCGGGATTCCAGAGACCGGCGCGCCCCAGTAGCGCACCGTCGGATCCGCGCTCGACGACCCAGTTGCCGTAGCCCCGCAACGTCCAGTGCCCGGCGTGCAGTGCCATCGAGCGCCAGCTCTGCTCGCGGTCCATCACGCCGCCGACGTAGCGCATCACCTCGGGGTCGGACGTCAGTGCGGCATATGCGTCGGCGTCGGTCTCCCGCCACTCGCGCAGCAGCAGCCGCTCGGTCTGCAGTTGTGGCACGCCGCCGGTGGCCATCGATCGCACTCTACGCGTGCTGCTGCGATGGCTAATGGTTGGTCAGCTGAAAATGGATGACCTTGCCGCTGTGATAGTCGGCGATCCAGAGTTGGCGGTCAGATACGGCAATCGAGTCCGGCTCGGTCAGCGGCAGTCGGACCGGTCGGCCGACGATGTGGTTCGTTCGCGGGTTGATCTGCCATAAGGCTGCGGTGTCTCTGATCGGCTCGAATAGCCTCGCCGACCGCGATCGTGGGTATGAGATCGCCCACAGGCGGCCCCCGCCGGAGGAAATGCCGACGACGCGCGGCACGTCGATCTCAGCGAGAGTCTTTCCGTTGGCCGGATTGACACGGATGATTGCTGCGTCATCGGATTCCGCGTCGGTTTCGACCCACAGCGATCCGAACGCGGTGGCAGGTGGTCCCGAGAACCACTCGGTCGTCACGCCGCGGGTGCGCGGATCGATCCGCGACGCGGCCGGGTAGGTCTGCGGCGGGGCGTTCGTGCCGATGACCACAGACGTGTTGTCGACCCACAGCGATCCGAACGCAGACACCACCGCGTCGGGCCCTGACCCGACGGTGACCGGTGTCGCGGTCTCCTGGTTCGTCCGCGGATCGACCGACACAACGTCGCCGCGGGGCCCGTTCGAGGCGCGAGTGACCCAGATCCGGCCCGCGGCGAAGGCGACCCCACCACCGAGCGAACGCAGGCGTCCATTGCCACTGATGCCGAGATGAACGGTTGCGACGAGTCGATTGCTTGACGGGTCGATCCGCAGGAGCCGAGACGCTCCGGTCGGCGCCAGCCAGATGCTGCCGGCGCCAAACGCGAGACCGGCGTTGACACCATTGGTGGGGATCGCGATCCGACCAAGCCTCGAGCCGCTGAGCAGGTTCAACCGGACGACGCTGCTCGGGGTCGCGATCCAAAGCGAGCCTGCGTTGGTGAGCAGTGCCTGCGGGGCGCCGACATCGACCGACCCCGCGGCGCGAAGCCCCACCGGTCTCGTCGACGCGATCGAAGCTGGGGAGGACTCGTTGCCGCTGGTCAGCGTCCTCACTATCCCGACCGCCAGGCACGCGAGCACGGCGAGCGCGAGATGGCGCTTACGGCGCCGACGCTCCAGCGTCCATGCCTCTCCGAATAACGCGTCGAACACTGAGCTGTGGCGCCGCGGACGAGCTGAGCCGTCGACAGACATTGAAGCTAGTATCAGTGGTCTCATGGTAGATGTCAATCCCAAGGCGGACCTCGCGCTCGCTGAGGTCAGCGCGGCTTTGGGCTGGACCCACTCGCCAGGACGGCACCCGTTCAGACGATCGCCCGGCCACGAACCGGCGTGTTCGTTATCACGTACAAGCGTTCAGAGCGACACTTCCGCGGAAGCGTCCTTGCGCACGCAACCAAACTGCCTCTGCTCGCGCGGCGTAGCACTCGTCGCGGCCAGGTCTGATCGGGCGAGTACTTCGTGACAAAGGCGATCACCGGGTGGTTCCGCCCAAGTCCGACAGGATTGGTCGGCTCAGCAGAATCCAATTAGCGGGGCGTGAGGCTTGCGGCCTAGCGCCCGGTAGCCGTGTTTCCGCAGCCATGTCTTGAGCACGGTCCGCTGCTGTTGAGAGGTGAGGTGCTGGCTCTGGAGCGTTTTCAGCTCCTGGCGAGCGTCAATTACAACGGCGTTAGTGGCTGGTCCGGCGCCACAATGACCGGGCAGTTCGCCGTTGTCGGGGGTCTCGTAGGTGTTCGAACGGGCCGTGGTCCCGGTAGTGATGATCAGCTGTTTTGAATAGCCTTCCTTTGCTGGCCACCAGACGAGGTACCAGCCGTGTTCGAGGGTCGCTTGCACCTTCGTGCCTGTGCTCAGCAGCACCGTCACGGATCGCACATCAGCTCCGGCTTGACCGGTCTGGAGAAACCTGTAGGGGCTGATGACCCAGGGACGCTGGTTGATGGTGCCGTAAGTGGCCCCGGCTTTGCGTATACGTGTCGCTGGAACGTGACTGGCAGAGACGGCCCCGGAGCCGCCTGGGACGCCGTTCTGGCAAACGGTGAGGAACACGTTCGAGGTGACGTAGAGCGTGTACGTATAAGGGCCACGGACATCGGCCAGCACGACCGAGCCCCCGGGTCCACTGCAGCCTGACGTACGTTCCTTGAGGCGAAGGGCACGGGCTACCGCGTGGACCTGCGCAGGGGTAAGCGCCTTCGGCTTCGGTGTCCACCCATACGCAGCTGGGGAGCTGCCGCCGACAGCGATGATGACCGAGACCACGGCGGCTATCACCGCTGCCACGGAGATACTCACTGCGCCAAGTACGCGAGGAGACAGGCTGCGGTCGTAACGGGGCCTGTAGTCGATCCGCGACAGACGGTCGGTGGCCGTCGCGTACGGAAAGGTCTCGGCACGATCGGCAAGCGCGTCACGCAAATGCTGTTGAACTCGGTCGCTCACAACTCAGCACTCCTTGGCTTCAAAGAGCCGGCATCAGAGACCGACCCTGCATCTGCTGGTTCAAGCATTTGGCGCAGCTGGTCGAAACCACGGGACGCGTTGCTTTTGACCGTACCTAGCGAGCAACCGACAGCTTCGGCCGTCTCAGTCTCTGACAGGTCGAAGAAGTAACGCAGCACGATCACGGCTCGCTGTCGCGGGTTCAGCTGCCCGAGCGCCGTGATCAACTCCGCGCGGATTTCCAATGTCGAGAGCCCTGAATCCCCAGCAGCTATCTCAAGCGACACAGCCGCATTGCGGTCAGTCGTAGCCAGCTCGTCCCTGCGTCGACGGCGCTTCGGCGCGTCGGCCATCGCTAGCCGAACAAGTATCCGGCGCGCGTAGGCAAACGGATACTCCATCGCCGCAACCCTGCGCCAGTTGCGAGCCAAGCGAAACAGCGTCTCTTGGACGAGATCCTCAGCCTCGTTCTCATCCCACGCGATCAGGAAGGCAATCCGCAGGAGGCCGTGGAGATTCTGCTCCACGAACGTCTCAAATCTCGGCTCCAGTGTTGCCATCTACACCTCTAAAGCGAACCACCGATCAAAAGGTTCCAGATGCCAAGTACTTCCGAGTCATCGGCTCCCGCTCGGCCTGGCTACAGCACTGCGACCAAGCGAGAGCCGAGCCGAACCCCTCACATCACGAGTGGCTTGCCGCGACAGCGCATGCGTGGCCGTGCGATAGTCCGAGACGGGGATCGCGTCGCGAGTGCTACGCGTCAGAACGACAGCATGCCTGGCCGCGTTGTTACTTGTCGGATCGTCCTAGTCCTCGGGCGAACAGCCTCGCCGCTGTGACATATGGACGGGCCAGAAGGCGCTTCTTCCTCGAGTAGTGGGCTGCGGCGTGCCGGAAGGCGTCCGCGGCTTCCTGATCGCGGTCGAGCTCCACCAGGAGCGTCGCGAGGCTCGTGACGGAGTGGCCGAGCAAATGCTCGCCCGTGTCGCCTAGATCCGTTGCCTCAAGGATCGAGATGGCCCGACGATAGGTCGCCGCAGCCTCGGATTGCAAGCCGAGCTCCTCAGCGCTTTTCGCGCGCCACGCGAGCGTCATTCCTAGCGTCTGCGCGTGAGAGGGCTCAGTGGGATCGAGCATGCACAGTGCGACGCCGGAGGCGTCATAGAGCCGTCGAGCATCGTTGATTCGGTCGAGTCCGAGAAGCCCCACCCCGAGACCCACCGGGAGCATCCCCGGGATTGATTCCAGTTCGGGGAATCCGGAATTGAACTCGATCATGCGCTCGAGAATCCCGACAGCTTCCCGATCGTGATTGTCCGCGATCGCCAGAGACGCCTGGCGAAGGCACCGGGCACCAGACTGCTCCTTTGATCGAAAATTTGTGGCCGAGCGATAGCCACCGTTGCTGATCGCGCCGCGTAGCGCCAATCGCGATCAAAGCGGCTGTGTTCGGCGCGACGCCACCATGGCTCTGCGCCCTGAATGATCGCGAGTTGAAGACGCCTCCACCGGAGCCGATAATGGCGACGTGGAGACATCCGGCTGGCGTATCAGGGTCGAATGTGCGAAGGCGACACCTGCGGAGTTGTTGGCAGCGATCGCCCAGACCGCCGGCGATCATCCTCCAAAGCACGCCGACGTAGGCTCAACCTCGTTCTATCCAGATGGGGAGACCGCCGCGCGGGCTGCATTCGCGCAAGCTCGTGAGCAGGCGGCGTTCTCGTACGCGCTCCTCGAACGCTGGGATAGCGATGCGGAAGAGTGGACTTCCGTTCAGCATGCCGGCGCCGATCCGGCACCTACGATCACACGCCGTCAATGGCGGCAGGCGGCCCGGTACGCAGGGCTCAACCTTCTAGGTGGGCTGTTGCTCTACTTCGTGCCGGGCGCCGAATACGCGCCCGGTGCTGGCCACCTGCACGACCTCGCCTCGACGTTTGGCATCATGGCTCTCGTCAACGCGATCGCGGGCGGCTACTGCCTCTTCATGCGTCGCCCGTCTCGTCGCAGCTCGCTTAGGTAGACGCGCGATTCGCTTCGAGGCAGCGTGACTCGCGGCGTGGTCACCCCCGGACTATCCCTCTGCCACTCCGTGTGTTCGTTATCACGTACAAGCGTTCAAAGCGCCGCTTCCGCGGAAGTGTGACGGTGAAACAGATCTTCGTCACGACGAGACGCAACTCTCTGTGTGGCATTCCACTGCTCGTAGAGCGGTGGGCGCGAAGTAGTTCTTTGCGGTGAACACGATCGGCTCGCCCCGCGAGCGGAGTCCGGCCCGATAATCGACGCGCGGAACCCCCACGGATAGCTCGTCTGATGAGAGCAGGTGCCGCGAGCGCTTCGCGGCGAGGCTTGCGGCGGCGCGCGGGAATTTGGAATTGCTTGAAGGTGACGATCCTCTCCAGGAAGCTCGGTTGCGTGAGCCGAACGCAACATTTCTCATGGAATACCAGCGGATCGTGGCGCTGACGGGCGTTGGGGCGAATGGGCGATCCAGGATTCGAACCTGGGACCTCTTCCTTATCAGGGGTGCGCGGAGCCTGACTTGCGTCAAATGATCACGATGGCAGGCCGCAAGCACTGGCGATCCGCATCATCTGCAGGCCGATGCAGGGTGGATCGTGGTGGCTGCGGCTTCCATCAGGCTTCCACGCAGTTGGGTATCCCCTTGGCTCCCCCAGTCGCGGTGGCAGTCTGAGGTGACGGATGACAACGAGGGTGCGTAGCGCTCGTGCGCAGCGCAGAGCAGCATCGTTGGCGCGGTCGGCCACGGGGTCACGCCTTCAGCGCTGTGTCGGAGATCGGGTGTAGACGGGCCGAGACGCATTGGGGGACTCAAGGGGATACCCAGCTCCACGCAAGGCGTGGCTAAGGCTCTGAGCCGCCGTCGGCCTCTTCGCCGTCGAAGTCCAATTGCGTCTGATCAGCCTCCGCCTGCTCGACGCGCGTCAGCAACCGAGTCACCGCGGCCGCCAACGGCTTGAGGTCGTCCGTCAGCACTCGCTCAATGATCTCGCGCTGGGTATCGAAGTAGCGGTGGCTGAGGTGGTCGCGCATGCGGGCGATCTCTCGCCAAGGGATGTCCTGCTCTGTGGACGTCAGCTCCGCGGGCAGATCCTTCGCCGCTTCGCCAATCTCGATCAGGCGCATCCGGTATCCATCGAAGACAAGTTCGTCCTCGATACTCCCGCGCCGGCGGTAGCGCTCAATCACTCGGATCGCGTTGAGGATGTCCCGCAGACGATCGGCAGTGTGGCGCGGACTCACAGCGTGGCGGCGTCCGCCAGAACTTCATCCCGGACGTGCGGGCGCAGGCTTTCGGGCGTACCTACATCGACCCTGACACCGAGAATGTCTTCGGCGTCACACGCAAAGCCGATGAGGTCCAGCAAGCTCGCGCCGGCATCGAGGCTGACGAGCAGGTCTACATCGCTGGATTCGCTGTTCTCTCCGCGAGCCACCGAGCCAAAAACGCGGACATCCCGGGCGCGCCGGCGTTCGGCGGCTGCGAGAAGCGCCGACCGGTTGGCGACGAGCTCCCGGCCCAAAGCGGTGGTAGGGACGAACTGCTTCACACTGCACAGACTAATCCGCGGACGGGCGCACTCCGATGGTCTTCGTGCACGCTGGGTAAACGCTGCCGCCGCTCGGCCCCGCGAGGGGCAATCTAGTGCGCCCAGGTCATGTCGCGGGATCACTCGGGATCGGCCGCTACCTCGAGCACCCGGCCGTATTCGGCGACCATCCGTGACCTACGCATCGCACGACGGCGGGCGTCCGCAACCTCCCGGACGTAAACAGTGCGGGTGACTGTCGCATCTCGGTGGCCCAGCAGGAACGCAACCTCGTCGATGCTCTCACCGGCGAGGAGAGCGCGGGACGCCAACGTGTGACGGAAGCAGTGCATCGACGGCAATGCTCCGCGCTGGACGGGCAGCGGCTTGCCGTCGTCGTCGACCTCGTGGAGCACGGGGAACGTCGGGTCACCCTCGGCGTCGACCGCCCTGGCCTGTGCCTGCCGTAGCGCCCGCTGGACATTGCGTTGACTCAGCGGCCGACCGGTGCGGGTTGCGAACACGAACGCCTCCGGCCGGCCGTCGCGCACAGAGCTGTGGAAGCGCTCGAGGATTACAGCCAGCTCGCGGGGAATCGGGATGGTCCGTGCTGAGCCGTCGGTCTTGGTCGGGCGGCGATCCCCGCGACGGTCCACCTGCCAGCCGAATCTGAGCTCGGCGTCGTCTAAGTCGGTGAGCCCAGCGTCGGCCCATGTGAGTCCGCACAGCTCCGACATGCGGGCGCCTGTGAGCGCGGCAACTGTGAACATGGTCCGGAACGGCTCAGAACTGGCGCCGATCGTCTGCTCAATCTGCTCCGGAGTGAAGATCGGACGTCGCTTGGTCGCCGACGCCTTCGGACGTTCCGAGCTCAGCATGAGTGACGTCGGACTCGTGCCGCTCCAGCCGAGTCGCCGGGCGGCGAACTTGAAGATGCGGCCTGCGACCCCGACGGCGACCAGGATTGTTGCCTCGCTCTTGCCCACGGTCCGCATCTGTCGGACCATCGCGGCGAGATCGTCTGCAGTTATCGCATCCAGGCGGTGATTACCGAATCGTGGACGCAGGTGCTGCTCCACAGCGTTGCGGTAGCCGGCCCGAGTCGACTCCCTCAAATCACTGACTGGACCGGCTAGCCACCGGTCGGCCGCAGCGCCGAACCGGAGCCGCGGATCACGCGTCACCGCATCGCCTCTGCCACGCCCTGCGAGCAACTCGTCACGGAGCGCGCGTGCCGCCAGCACGCCGCCGTCGACCGTGCGCCAGCGCTGTACACCGCCTGCGTCCCTGAATCCAACCTCAAGAATCCCGGACGCTCGGCGGTAGATGTTCCGCTCGACCCGCACCCTGCGAGGCGGTGTGTTCTGGCTGGACGTCATCGCGCTGCACCCATGAGGCGACGCGATGTAGATGCACCTGCGCGCCGCCACGCGTCAAGATCGCTTCGGCGGAAGAAGAGCTTGCAACCGGGGCCATCCTGCTCACTCGGAAGCGCCCGCTCCGCTGCAAGTCGTCGGATCGTGTCCCGATGGACTCCTAGGTGTACTGCTGCTCCACGCGTGTCGAGCCATTCATCCTCGGCCTCCGGCGCAGCCTGAAGACGTTCAGCGACCCGCTCGGCGAGAACCTCAATGAACTGCTCGAGGATTCCTCCAATGTGGGGAATGGCCGGCTCGAAAGCACCCGCTGCGGTCGTATCCGTGGCGTACGCTGACATTGTCGTGACCTCCTTGTAGGTCTCGGCCGGGCCCCGGGGTGTTCCAGCACCGCCGGGGCCGACTCATTATCTTACATGCGTAAGGTACAGCACCCGCCGGACGGAACCTTCCGTGTGTAAGGTGCCGCTGCGTGCCGGTGTAATGTCCACGAGATGGGACTCAGGGTCGACGTCGACAACCTCATCGACACACAGGACGTGGCGCGGATCCTTGGCCTATCCCACCGGAATACTGTCAGCGAGTACCAAGCCAAATACGAGGACATGCCCCGGCCGCTCGTCGATTTAGGCAAGGGTCGCTCAAAGCTCTGGCTCCGTCCCGAAGTCGAACGCTGGTACGCCAGGCAGGTCGCTGCCGGCCGTACCCGATCGAAGCGCTCGTCAGCCCCATAGGTGCGCATCTGTCCCTGCTGTTCAGTCCTTATCCGAAAGGTGGGGCGGTTCAACCGTGGGCAGGAGAGACTCCCGCACGTGTGGCGGGCTCGGATGCCCGCCGCGCGGGCGGGAGTACCGCGAGAGCCAGCCTCGATTGCCGCCACGCGCAGGA
>DATASU010000203.1:0-22261 GCA_036269095.1 Solirubrobacteraceae bacterium | reverse complement strand
GCGGCGCGCCGTTCACGCCGGAGCCGTTGACGCCCGCGCCGTTCACACTCGCGTCGTCGCGGCCGTCCCGTTCACAGCCGCGCCACCGACCGGCGTGCCGTTCACCGACGTGCCGTTCACCGACACCGGGGGCGTGCCCGGCGCGATGTACGCGCCCGACGACGCGGGTCCGGTGTTCGGCTGGTGCTCCCAGTCCTTGATCGCGAGGCTCTGGTCGTGCAGCAGCGAGACCTCGTCCTGCGGAATCCCGTCGGGCCCGAGCAGGCGCACGACCGGGCGATCGAGCGCCTCGTCGGGCACGCTCGCCACGATCCCGGCGCGGCCGTCGACGAGCTCGACCTCGGTGCCGGCCGGGAACGGCGCGACGACGCGGCAGAAGGCATCGACGACCTCGGGCTCGAACAGCGAGCCCTTGCCCTCGATGATCGCGCGCACACCGACGTGGGCGGGTCGCGCCGGGGCGTAGAGCCGCTCGGATGTGATCGCGTCATAGACGTCGGCGACGGCCGCGATGCGGGCCATCTGGTGAATCTCGTTGCCGGCCTTGCCGTCGGGGTAGCCGGAGCCGTTCCAGCGCTCGTGGTGGCGCAGCACGACCGCCTTGACCAGCGGGCTCCAGCGGCTGCCGTCGAGGATGTCGACACCCGCGCGCGGGTGGGTCTTCATGATCTCCCACTCCTCGGGCGTCAGCTTCCCCGGCTTGTTGAGGATCCCGAGCGGGATCGCGAGCTTGCCGATGTCGTGCAGCAGCAGGCCGAGACCGAGGATCGACAGGCGGTCCTCGAGCTCGTCGAAGCGGCACTCACCGCGGAAGTCGGTCCAGCCGTGGTCGCTGAAGTAGCGGAAGCCGATCAGCAGTCCGAGCGCGGTGACGTCGATCGAGTGCTGGAAGGTGTAGCCGTCGGCGGAGGAGAGGTCGGCCAGTGCGAGCGCGGCACCGCCCGACGACTCGATCTGCTCGAGGATGCGCTGGACGACGTCCTGAAGCTCCTGCACCGCCTCGGGCGCCAGCCGGCGTCCGCGACTGAGCGCGTCGCGAGCGGTGGTGAAGGCACCCGACACCGCCCGGGTCGCGACGGCACGGGTCGCGTCATCGATGATCGGTTCGACGGCGATGCCGTCGCTGACCTCGTCCTCGACGTAGATCGCTGAAATCCCCGCGCGCAACAGCAGTTCGCGGTAGCGCGGTGTGAGCGTGACACCGGCACGCAGCAGCGGGACCCCGTCGGGTCGTCCAATCAGAACATCTCTACCGAGTTCGGACCCGTCGTCAGCCCGGGCCAGGGAGATCAGGCGCATTACGCTATATGTCGGCCAACCGAACCCGAGGCTTGAGCGCCGCGCGGGTCAGGCCGTGGTCGAGTAGCGCCCGGCCAGCGGGGGGCCGTAGCGGCGGGCGATGCGGCGACCCTGGCGCAGCGCCTTGCGTGACAGTGTGAGCTTGTCGCGCATGCGCTCGGCCTCGATCGTGACGCGGCCGCGCATCGCGTCGGCCTGCAGCACCAGCGGGTGCGCGGAAGCGGGCGCCGGCTTGGGCAGCGTCTCCATGTAGGCGCCGGTGCGGTTGATCGCCTCGCGGAGCTCGTCGATCTGGCCCTCGGCGGCGAGCTCGAGTTCGATCTCGATCAGCTTGATCAGCCGCTGGAACGGAACCCGCTCGGCGGCGATCAGACGCTGGCGATCTGTGACCATGCGTCGCGGAGGGTGCCGAGGAGTGCCCGAACCTGCTCGATCTTCTCCGGATCGGCGCTGATTCGAGCCTGGTTGAGGTGGCGCTGGCAGAAGGTGTAGATCGCGGCCAGGCGTGGTGCGATCTCACCGCCGCGCTCGTAGTCGAGCGACGCCTGCAGATGGCTGATGATCATCTCGGCGCGGCGCAGCTTGTTGTGCGCGGCCTCGACCTGACGCTCGGTCATCGCGACGCTGGCCTGCGCGAGGAAGCGATTGGCGCCGTCGTAGAGCATCACGATCAGCTGCCCCTGACTCGCGGTCAGGACCGCCGAGCGCTGGTATTGGGCACGTGGAGCGGTGTAGTTCGTGGCCATTGGCTTCTAACTATCTATTCGGCAGTACAGCGCAGCGCTTGAGCAGAATTTCAGCTGTCAGCCTCGGCTGCCGGTGGCTCAGCTGCTCGCATCCGATGCCGCTGCGGTGAGCCCGGTGGCGAACGTGCTCAGTGACGTCTTCTGGTTGTCCAGCGTCTCGAGCGAGGCTTCGACCGACGCCCACTGCTGCTCGAGCGCCGACTCCTCGTTGTTGTACATCTCGGTCTGCGTCGTCAGCTGGCTCTGAAGGTCGGTGATCTCGGTGTTGTTGCCCGTGATCCGCGACGCGATCGATCCGAAGGCGCCGCCGGACTGGTTGGCGGTCGTCTGGAATTGCGTGGACCAGGACTGCAGCGCGGCCTGGACGGCGCTCGGGTTCGCCTCGATCGCCGCCGTGAGCGTCGCCGTGTCGACCGTGAGCAGACCCTCGGTCGAGCTCGCGCTGGCGCTACCGGTGGAGGTGCCGGTCGAGATCCCGAGATCGGCCAGCGACTGATAGCCGGTCGCCAGCGTCTTGTCGCTCGCGTCGACCGAGTTACGAAGGTTGCTGAGCAGGTTCTCCATCTGCGGGTCGCCGAACAGCGAGCCGGTGTAAGGGCTCGCGTCCGACGGGGTGCTCTCGCTCGTGGGGGCGGTGTTGATCGCGCCGTTGACGCCGTCGACCATCGTGTTGTAGTCGGTGACGAACTGCTGTACCGCGGCGATGATCGAATCCGTGTCCGGCGCCGGTGCCGAGGTCGTGATCGTCACCGGTGAGTTCGTCGGGGTCACCCCGAGCAGGTTCAGAGTCACGCCCGGGACCGCATCGGTGAGCGTGTCGGTCTGCGAGTAGGAGGCGGTGGTGCTGCCGTCGACGTAGACCTCCGCGTCCTCGCCGGCCTGCGAGCTGCTCGCGGCGATCGAGCCCTGCGTCGAGGAGCTGAGCGTGATCGGATTGCCGTCGCCGGTACCGGTGGTGCTGCCGTCGCCGGTCGAGCGCGACGAGATCACGAGCTGGCCGGTGCTCAGCACCGTCGCATAAGCCACGCCGCCGCTGGCGCCGTTGATGTCGCTGGCGATCTGGGCGTTGGTCTCACCGGCCTTCACGTTGACCGTCTGCGTGCCCTGATCGTTGCCGATCGTGAGCGTGTCGGCGGCGCCGCTGGGGCCGGTGTAGCTGAAGGTTGCCTGGGAGGCGCTCGCGAGGCGGGCGACGCTCAGCGTCGTCGATCCGATCACCGCGCCGATGTTCTGTGTCGCGGTGGCCGTGACAAGGCTCGAGTCGCTCGATGAGACCGTCTGGGACTGGAAGAACAGCGAGGGCTCACCGAGGTCCAGCGCGTCGAGCGACGCCGTCTCGATGCCGCCCTGGATGTTGGTGAGCGTGCTGTTCTCGTGGGTGATCGCGGTGATCGAATCCTGCATGTTCGTCAACGGCAGCTCTTTGACCGCGAGCTCGGCCTGGATCAGCTCGTTGGTGTTGATCCCGGAGGCGAGACCGGTGAGCTGCAGCTGACCGCCGGCTCCACTGTTGGTCAGGGTCGAGCCAGAGGTGAGGCCGCCGGACGTCGTGATCGACGTTCCGGTGATGACTCCTGTGCTGCTGCTGCTCATGACTCGACTCCTTGTCGCCTATCGCGTCGGCGTGGGCGCCAATGCGCATTGCCGTCCACGGCTTCCGTCCACTTAATCGACAACTGAGCCGTCAACTTGAGCCGCACGCGGGCCGCTTGGCCGCTGGTCTCAGACCGCGACCAGCTCAACGCGGGCGCGTGCGCCCGCGATCTCGAGCAGCTTCGCGGCGCCCTCGTTCCCGGGCTCGAGTCCGATCGCCTGCTGCGCGAAGGTCGCGGCGGCGTCGGGCTGGCCATTTGCGAGTGCCACGTGCGCAAGACCGACGAGCGCGCGTGCGTCGGGCTGCTGCTCGCAGACCGTCATCCACTCGCGTCCGGCCGAGCGCAGGAAGCCACGACGCAGATACGTCTGCGCCAGCAGCTCGCGGCGCTCGCGCTCGGCGATCGGCATCTTGTGCAGCAGCGGCAGCAGGGCCTCGAAGTTCTCGAAGTCATGAACGCGCAGCAGCGACTCGAGCATCAGCGTGAGCAGGTTCAGCGCGCCGGCCGGGGCAGGTGCCGCGGCCGTGCCACGCTGCATCGCGAGCCAGCTGGCGTAGAGGCCGCGTTCGGGCGCGGGCAGACCGACGCGCTCGGCGCGGACCAGCGCCGCCTCGGCGCCGGCCTCGTCGCGCGCCAGCAGCAGTCCGAACAGCTCGCTGCGCACGACTACGACGGCGCCCTCGGCGTCGTCCGGGCAGTTCTCGGCCTCGGCCGCTGCCTCGGCGTAACGCCGCTGATACATGAGTGCCTCGACCAGCGCGGCGCGAGCGGCCCAGCCGTGCGGCTGCTTCTCGATGACCTTGCGGAACTGCGGCTCGGCGACCCCCGCGTGACCACGCTCGAACAGTGCCGTGCCCAGCATGAAGCGACCGGCGATGGTCAGCTTCGGACCGGCCTTCTCGACCTGCGCGACCACCGTCTCCGGCTCGGTGCCCGACAGCAGCAGCGCCGTCGCGTAGGGGTAGATCGTGCCGACGTGCTCGGGGTGGTGCTCGATGCACCACTGCAACGGCTCGAGTGCCTGCTGCCACTGCCCGCGGTTGACGTGCATCGTGGCCAGGATGATGCGTGGCATGAACGTGCCGGCACCGATCGTCGCCGTGTACTTGCTCGGTGCATCGCCCATCTCGATCGCGCTCTGCAGATACGTCGCCGCCTGCTCGGGGCGCTCGAGCGCGATGCAGGCCATGCCCTGCTCGTAGACCAGGTCGGTGAAGCCGGGGAAGTGCCGCAGCCCGGTGTCGGCGCGGGTCAGCGCCTGTTCGTTGCTGCCGGCCGCACGCAGTGCCTTGACCGCGCGCAGCATCAGCGAGGGCACGTACTCGTGCCAGTAGCTGTTCTCCGTCTCGACCTGGCGCAGCGCGACCTCGTACTCGTCCGCGGCCTTCTCGACCTCGCCGGCGGCGAAGTACTCGGAGCCGAGGTTGTAGTGGAAGAAGGCGTTGAGCGCGTTCGCCGGGGTCTCGCGCTGCTGGGCCAGCAGCAGTTCGAGGTTGCGGCGGGCCTTGTCCTTTGACTCGCGCACCACGCCGAGGTAGCCGTAGTGGTTGACGCGCACCGGCGACTGTGCGAGCCGCTCGGGCAGGTAGGCGGGCAGGTGGTAGGCGATCTGCTCGTGCAGGCGCCCGCTGAAGCGGTAGTTGGGGCGGTTGCGGAACAGGCGCAGCGCGCTGTGCACGACCGACACGCCGGTGCCCTCGGTGCCGGTGAAGTTCGTCTCGTGCAGGAAGAAGGCCTCACGCCAGGTCTGGCCGAGCAGCGCCCGCAGCCTGTCGACGTCGTCACTGACGAGCACCTCGTCGGCGTCGAGGTACAGGAACCAGTCGCCGGTGGCGGCTTCGAGCGACGCGTTACGGGCATCGCTGAACGAGCCGGTCCACCCGCGCTCGATCACGGTGGCGCCGAACGACTTCGCGATCTCGATCGTTGAATCGGTCGAGCCGGTGTCGACGATGATCATCTCGTCGACGGCCGGCTTGATCGCCTCGAGCGTACGGGGGAGCATCTCCTCCTCGTCGCGCACGATCATCACAAGGCTGAGGCGCTGGCCCTCGGCGGGCTTGGCGCGGTCGGCGATCCGCCGGGCACGCTTGCTGAGCTCGGCGATCACCGGGTGGAAGGCGAGCTTCCGGTGCTTGCCCGAGCGGCCGCGATCGGCGATCTCGCGCAGGTTGGCGTCGAGGTGGGGGAGCTCCGGATCGAGGCGCTTTGCCGCCTGGAACAGCAGCTTGGCCGCGTCGAGCGCCCACAGCTCATACATGATCACGCCGGCGTAGTTGAGCATCACCGGCTGCGCCGGATCGGCCTCGAGCACGTTGATCGCGCCGCGCGCGGTGGCCAGCAGCAGTTCGGTCGCACGCTTCTCGCTGATCGACTGCAGCGACGCCAGGCCACGCTCGATCAGCAGCTTGTGCGCCTGGTAGGCGCGCTGCGGGTTCTCGAACTCCGCCGCCTCGGTGAACAGCTGCAGGTACTCGGGCAGCTCGTTGTTGGCGATCAGCCGCGCGGCGCGGTTGACGAGGTTCCGGACGATCTGGTTCTCGGCGTTGTATGCGGTCTGCGCCGCCTCAGCTTCCGAGACGCTGGGGCCGGCGGGCAAGGAGGTCTTGGTCAGACGAAGGGCCATTCGAGGGAAGTCCTTGATCTAGTTGGGCAACCCCGTGATCGGCAGTCCGGGCAAGATCCTTAACCAGATGTCGTGCGAGCGGAACGCCCGCAACGGCGCCTCCGTGCGGGGTATACGGACGCAAGCCAAGTTTGCGGGGCCGCCACGCCGGGTCTGCGGGTTTTCCGCATTACACCACTGCATGCAGGCATTTTGCGCGCATGCCAGGTCTCTGAAGTGCCCGAATGGTGGGGAAATCCGAACTTTCGGCCGCAGAACGCTTCAGTTTCTTGCATGCAGCGGCCGATGAACCAGCACCGAGGTAGAAATCGTCGGTGACCTCACGAATCTTTTGCGCCGTGCCAGGAGTCTTCGAGTGACGAGAGTTAGAAGTGAGCGGGCGAGCAGCGAGTCCGTTCAGCAGCTTTGGGAGCAGTACAACGCCACCGGCGCCGCCGGCCTGCGCGATCGTCTGGTGCTCACCCTGGCGCCGATGGTCAAGTACATCGTCTATCGCAAGGCGCGTGAGATCCCCGCGCGTTGCGAGGTCGAGGACTTCGTCTCCTGCGGCATCGAGGCGCTGATGCGCTCGATCGACCGCTACGACCCCGCGCGCGGGGCGACGCTCGAGCAGTTCGCGTGGACCCGGATCCACGGTGCGGTGCTCGACGAGCTGCGTCGCAACGACTGGGCCCCGCGTTCGCTGCGCCGCTGGGAACGCGACATCTCCCGTGCCCGTGAGAAATTCATCGCGCTCTACGGCCGCGCACCGTCGCAGCAGGAGCTGGCCGACGCCGTCAGCCTGACGCCGTCGCAGCTCGACAAATGGCTCGGCGACATCCACCGCTCGGACGTCGGCTCGCTCAACGTGCTCGTGCTCGGCGACGACGACACGACGATCGAGCGCATCGACACGCTCTCCAGCCACGACGCCAATCTCGATCCCGAGCAGCGCGCGGTCCGCGACCACGCCAAGGAGCGCTTCCGCGCCGCCTTCGAGCAGCTGCCCGAGCGCGAGCGTCAGGTCGCCGTGCGCCTCTACCTGCACAACATGACGCTGCGCGAGATCGGCGACGCCCTCGGCGTGACCGAGAGCCGCGTCTGCCAGATCCACAGCCAGCTGCGCAAGCGTCTGCGTGAGCTGTTGGCCGAGGACGAGCAGCTCTTCCAAGAAGTGGCTTGATCTTGTCAGGATGGCCCGCTGGCCATCCTGCCTACAGCAGCGTTCTCCGGGCCGCCTGAGCGTCGAGCTTGTAGGCCCAGGCCAGCGTCTCGGCCACCGCCCGGTACATCGCCTCGGGGACCTCATCGCCGAGGTCGAGCGCCGCGAGCGCGCGCGCCAGCGCCGGATCGGACCTGACCGGCACGCCGGCCTCCTCGGCGGCGGCGATGATCCGCTCGGCCAGATAGCCACGACCGCTGGCGACGACTCGCGGCGCGGTCGCGCCCGGCTCGTAGCTGAGCGCCGCGGCCTCCTTGGGCTGGTCGCCGTGCCGGCGTTGATCACTCATGCGAACACCTCGACCGGCTCGCGCCGCGCGACGACCGTGACCGTCACCGGCCGCGCGGTCGCGGTGGCAAGCGCCGTCTGCAGCTGGCGTGAACGCTCATCGGCGGTCTCATAGGCACCGGGCGCGACCGCCGCCGTCACCGCCAGCGCACCCGTGCTGAGCGTGAAATGGAGGTCGATCTGGCCGAGGTTCGGGGCGTCGTAGCGGACCGTGACGGTGTGAGCCTGGTCGTCGGCGGCCAGCAAGCCGCCGGCATCCCTCTCGGTCACCTTGACGAAACCCCCGCCCGGCAGCGGCACGCGCGGCGCCTCGACCGGCGCGGCCGGCGGCGGCTGCTCGTCCGGCTGGATCGCGAGCACCACCTTCTCGGGCGTGAGCTCGCGGACCTGCAATCGCAGCTCCGCGCCGGCGCGCACGTTGTCCGGCAGTTCGGCCTCGAGCAGCATCCCGGCGAGGCTCAGAACGCCCCGCCCCTCGGCGCCGATCGAGGCGACGCGCACCATCAATTCGCGCCCGATCGTGAGCTTGATGTCACTGGCGAGCACCGTTCGCAGCAACGCCGCATCGACGGCCAGAGATTGCATCCCGTCAGTTTGACGTGCAGATCAGCGCTCAAGAAATCCGCTGGACGGCCGAAAAAGGAAGTGAGATGGATCTTGGGCTGAACATTGCTTCGGCGGGAATGCTCGCGGAGCAGGTACAAGAGGACCAGATTTCCAACGATCTGGCCAACGCGTCTACGCCTGGCTACAAGGCGTCATCGTCGGTTCAGCAGAGCTTCGGCTCGCTGCTGCTGGCGAACACCGCGACCGGCCAGTCGATCGGTTCGGTCGACACCGGGGTCGAGATCAGCAAGGGCAAGACCAATCTCTCCCAGGGACCGATGCAGACCACGGGGCGCGCACTCGACTTTGCCGTGCAGGGTGCGGGCTTCTTCGCGGTGCGTACCGCCAACGGGGTGCAGTACACGCGCAACGGCCAGTTCAGCGTGAGCAACAAGGGTCTGCTCGTCGACCAATACGGGGACGACGTGCTCTCCCAGAACGGCTCGCCGATCAAGGCCGGCGCCGCCGGCACGGTCCCCACCAGCGCGCTCGGGCTGTTCAACGTCAGCAACCCGTCGCAGCTCGGCAACAACAACTTCTCCGGGAAGGCTTCCGGCGGCCGCGCGAGCGGTGAGGTCTATTCGGGCGAGCTCGAAGGCTCGGGCATCGACCCGATCCAGGCGATGGTCCAGATGGAGACCGCGCTCAACGCCTACACCGCCGGTCAGCAGACGATCGGCACGATCAGTCAAACGATGCAGGAGAGCGCCTCAACCGTGGCGCAGGTGCCCTGATGCTTGAAGGACTCTACTCAGCGGGAGCCGGCATGGAGGCTGCACAGAGCCAGCTCGACGCTGTCTCCAACAACATGGCCAACGAGGACACACCGGGCTATCAGTCCCAGGTTCTCGGGTTCAGCGACCTGCTCTACTCGACCGACGACGACGATCCCTCGACGGCGATCGTCGGCGCCGGCTCGACCACGAGCTCGCTCGGCTTCAGCCAGGCACAGGGGTCGCTGCAGAGCACCGGCGATCCACTCGATCTCGCGCTCAACGGTTCCGGCTACTTCCAGGTGCGCCAGGCCGATGGCACCGTCGGACTGACCCGCAACGGCAGCTTCGAGCTCAACGCTCGCGGGCAGATCACGACCGCCCAGGGGCAGGAGTTGGTGCCGCCGATAACGTTGCCGAAGGGCACCCAATCCGCGCAGGTCTCGATCGCCTCCGACGGCACCGTCAGCGTCGGCAACCAGAAGGTCGGCCAGATCAAGGTCGTCCAGGTCGCCGCGCCGGACAAGCTGCTGCCTCAGGGCAGCAGCACCTACAGCGCGACCGCCGCCAGCGGCGCGCCGACGGCGGCCAAGGGCGTGACGATGCAGCAGGGCTACCTCGAGCAGTCGAACGTCGACCTCAACACCCAGATCTCGACCATGGAGACGGCCGAACAGGCCTACGACATGGGCAGCAAGGCTGTGCAGATGGAAGCTCAGCTCGGGCAGATCGCGGCCACGCTGAAGTGATGAGCAGCTCGAGCGCCAACGTCACGCTGGGCACGATCGGTTCGAGTGCGGGCATCCCGAACCTCGACGTCGCCACGATTCCGGCCAACATCCGCAACGGCGACAGCAAGGCCAAGCAGGCCTACAGCGAGGGCCTCGCGTTCGAGGACATGCTTGTCAACGAGCTCACCCAGCAGCTTGCCAACACGATGTACGGCGGCCAAGGCGCCGACGGCACCGACGGCTCCTCGACCGACGCGAGCTCGGACAGCTCCGACGGCGCTTCCGGCAGCAGCATGCTCGGCGGTGCCAGCGCCTACGCGAGCATGATTCCCCAGGCACTGACGTCGAGCATCATGGACGGCGGCGGCCTCGGTATGGCCGAGAGCTTCGCCCAGGAGCTCGACCCCGCGCTGCTCTCGCAGGCATCGGGCACCACCGGCTCGGCCACGGCCGCGAGCGGTGACGCGAGCACCACGTCTTCGAACACGACCGATCCAGCGTCTGGCACCGGTGTCGGCTCCGCCAGGGAGGTGTCGATCTGATGTCCGCGATGGCTGAAGGCGGATCCCTCGAGCTGCAGCAGGCCGGCGCCCCGCCGATCGACATGCTGCTCGCCCGCGACGTGCTCTCGCACCTTGCGACGCAGCTCGAATCGGCACGGCGCATGCTTGCGATCGTGCTCGAGCAGGCGACCGCGATCCGCCAGCGCGCGGTCCCGCAGGTGGTACGCCTGGCGACTTCGCTGCAGACCGAGATGCACCGCCGCGAGGTGATCGAGGCCGACCGGCTGCAGCTGCTCGAGCGCGCCGGCGCGCACCTGCGGATCAGTCCCGGCGACGTCAGCATCGGGATGCTCGCGAACCTGATGGACGACGAGTCCGCTGAGATCACGCGCAACCGCTCGGCCGAGCTGCGCGGGATGCTGCTCGAGATCCAGCGCGAGCACACGACCAACCGTGCGCTGATGCAGCAGGAGCTCGCGTTCCTCGATCATCTGCTGCGCCTGGCCGGCAACGCCGGCGGCTACGACTCGGGCGGGGACCAGACCAGGGTTCGCCGCCGTAAGCCCCTGATGCACCGTCCGGTGTTCGACCTCGAGGCCTAGGCGCGATGTACATCTCGAGCTTCCTCACGTTGGACACGGCACTGAGCGGCGTCGAAGCCGCGCAGGAAGAGCTGGACACCACCGGCCAGAACATCACCAACGAGAACACCGCCGGCTACGAGGAACAGATCGTCAACCTGTCCGAATCGCAGTCGTTGAACATCTCCGGTTCCGGGGCCGACGGCGCCTTGCAGCTCGGCACGGGTGTGACCGCCACGAGCATCACCAACAGCGGTGATCCGTATCTCGACGCCGCCTGGCGTCAGCAGAACGCGGCGACCACGGGGGCGACGACGACCGAGGGTTTCATGAGCCAGATCGAGTCGGCGCTCAACGAGCCCAACGGCTCCGGGATCAGCTCGCAGCTCTCGACCTTCTGGACCGATTGGAACGATCTTGCCGACAACCCCAATGACGCCGCCGCCCAGCAGGCCGTCGTCCAGCAGGGGGAGTCGGTCGCGACAGCGTTCAACTCGCTGAGCACAGCGCTCAACGGTGACGATCCGACCGATCCGACCGACGCGACGAACTCGTCCTCGGTGCTCGGCCAGGTCAACTCGCAGTACATGGCGACGATGGAGGGCCCGACCGCCGCCGGTGCCTCCGGCGGCACGCTCTACAACGACGCCTACAACATCTCCTCGCTGAACTACTCGATCGTTCAGGCCGAGGCCGCCGGCCAGAGCCCGAACGATCTGATCGATCAGCGCAACGCCGCGCTCGACAGCCTCTCGCAGCTGGGCAACACCCAGGTCCAGAACAACAGCGACGGCTCGGTCACGGTCTACTTCGGCGGCGTCACCGGCACCGCCTTGATCTCCGATCCCGCCGGTGACCCACCCGGCGGCACGGTCCCCCCGGGCGACAACTTCGGAACCTACGGCTCGGGCGGCACCTCCACCCCCACCGGTTGGGTGGCGGCCTTCCAGGGCCAGTACGCGAGTGCTGCGACGGCCGGCACCTCGGCCGCGACGCTGGCCAACACCGTCGGCGGGACGCTCGGGTCGCTGATCGGCCTCGCGGGGTACTCGGGCAACGGCTTCGGCAACCTCGGCGCGCCGACGGAGGCTTCCGGGGTGACCAGCTACTCGACGCCGACGATGGCGACCGAGGATGGCACGATCGGGACCCTGACCGCGTCGCTCGATGCGGTCGCCAACGACCTTGCGACCGAGGTCAACTCGCCGACGCAGACCGGTAGCTCCACGACGCTGACGCTCAACGCCCCGTTCTTCACCGCTTCGAGCGGAACCACGATCACCGCCGCGACTCTCGCGGTGACGCCGAGCCTCGTGTCCGCGGCGGCAAGCGGGATCACGCCGCAGGCCGTCTCCTCGGCGACAGCGGCGGGCGCCAACACGCAGGGCACGACCAACGTGCAGACCTCGAGTCTCGCGGTGTCCCCGCCGGCGACGATCGCCTCGAATGCCAGTGACAACGACGTCGCGCTCGATGAGGCCGCCAACGCCGGTGGCACCGCCGACACCGCCTACCAGGCCTTCGTCCAGCAGGTGGGCTCGCTGGCTCAGGGAGCGGAGAATCAAGCGACCACGGCGAGCGCTCTGCAGACGCAGATCACGAACCAGCGCACGAGCGTCGAGGGTGTCGACCTGTCGCAGGAGATGGCGAACCTGATCAACGAACAACAGGCCTATCAGGCGTCTGCCAAGGTGATGAACGCGTTCAGCACCGTGATGGATTCACTGATGACCGTGGTAGGGCAATAGGAGAGGAGACTGACCCATGACCGAGCGCATCACTTCGCAGATGATCGGCAACTCGACGATCTCCTCGATCGAGAGCGATCTGAACAACCTCAGCCAGACTCAAGAGGATCTCTCCACCGGGTTTCAGATCAACAACCCGTCGGACAACCCGTACGGGGCGGCGCTCACGATCTCGCTCAACGGGCAGGTCAGCGCCTATCAGGCCTACCAGTCGAACGTGTCGCAGGGCACCGCCTGGGTCGAGAGCGCCTCGAGCAGCCTCGAATCTATCCAGCAGACTGCGCAAACCGTGCGCGAGATGGTCGTCGAGGGCGCGAATGGCACGATGAGCGCGAGCGACATGGCCGACGACGCGCAGATGGTCCTCCAGTACATGAGCCAGATCAAGGAATCGGCCGACTCCCAGTACGACGGCTCCTACATCTTCTCCGGCGACGACACGACAACGCAGCCGTACGACACCTCGGCAACGGCGGCGGATCCATCGACCGAGGATCAGTTCAGCGGCAACACGAACAGCATCAGCTACGCGATCGGCCCGAGCACCCAGGTCCAGGTCAACGCGAACCTGTACAGCGTGCTCGGCAGCGGCGTCACCACCGGGCTCGCGGCAAGCACCAGCAACGGGGGCGGCGCCGTGCAATCCGACGGCTCCGGCGGGCTGCTGGCGACGATGCGCACGATCTACAACGACCTCACTGGCACCAACGGCGGCACTCAGGCCGACCTTGGTAACCAGCTGACCAACCTGGACTCCAACCTGAGCTCGCTCGAGTCCGTCCAGGCAACTGTGGGCGCCACTCAGGACAGCCTGCAGATGGCTTCGACCAGGCTGACGAACCTGACCACCAGCGCGAAGACGGACGTCGGAAATGTCGAGGACACCGATATGGCCCAGGCTACGGTTACGTTCTCGAGCGAACAGGCCTCGTATCAGGCGGCGCTGCAGTCGGCCGCAGACATCATTCAAACCTCATTGCTCAGTTTTCTCCAGGGATGAACGCTACTTCTATATATACGCCAGGGGCGGCCGCGGACGCCGGTCACGAGCCTCAGACCGAGACCTACCGCACCTCTCGTTTCGGTCCCGTCGATGTGCTGGTCGACAGCATCATCGAGTTTCCGGACGGCCTCATCGGCCTCGGCGGCAGCCGCTACGCGCTGCTCAGCACCGATCCCAAGAGCCCGTTCCTGTGGCTGCAGTCACTCGATAACGAGGCGGTCGCGTTGCCGGTCACGAACCCGCATCGCTTCTTTCAGGACTTTGAGGTCGAGCTGATGGACGCCGACGCCGAGAACCTCGGATTCGACAACGGTGAGCCCGCCGACGTCTACGTGACGGTCACGGCCTCGAATGTCGTCAGCGAGATCACGGTCAACCTCAAGGCTCCGATTCTGATCCGCGACGGCCGCGGTCATCAGCTGATCAACCAGAGCGACAAGGTGTCCGTGAAGACGCCGCTGTTCCCGGTGCAGCCGCCCGACGCGACTGCCGCCGCTGCCTGAGCCGCACCGTCTGAACGGCTGACTCGTGCCCTGCGCGGGCGCCCTCCGGCGCTTCGTGCGGTCGCGCGCCCGGGGGGGTTGCGTTCAGAAAGGCCCCTCGGAGGGGCATTTCTGAACACAACCTCCGTGGCCGAGGTGGTCAGCACAGGTCGCGCACATCAACCCGTGCGGCGCTCAGCTTGGTCCTGGATCTCCCAGCCGCACGTATCTACCGGCCCAGGCCCTAAGCTTCTCCGCATGCTCCGTGTGACGCGTCGTGCCGGCGAACGAGTGATCGTCGGCGGCGAAGTCGTGATCGAGGTGCTCGAGGTTCGAGGCGCCACGGTTCGCCTGGGCATCGAGGCGCCACGGTCGGTGTCGATCTATCGCGAAGAGCTCTGGCTGGAGATCAAGCAGGAGAACGAGGCGGCCGCCAACGCCGCGGTCGAGCTGCCGACGCTGCCCGAGGGCTTCAGCGGCGAGTCCGACTGACGGTGGCCCAGGGCTCGAAACGGCGGGCGCGCAAGGCGCGTGGCGGGACACCGAGAGCTGTGCCGTCAACGCGCCGCGACGAGCGTGCCGCGCGTGAGCACAGCGATCGCCGTGCCAGCGTGCAGTCGGCGCGCACGCTGGGCACCGTCGGCGACCGCCCCGCGGGGCTCTTCGGCGCCGTGCCGGTTTCGGAGTTCGCGATCTTCGCGGGGATCGTCGCGCTCGTGGTCGGCATGATCAACCACGGCGGCCCCGCGCTCGAGGTTGGCGTGATCGTGATGGCGCTCGGCGTCACCGAGGTGACGGCGCGCGAGCACTTCTCCGGCTTCCGCTCGCACGCGTCGCTGCTGGCGCTGATGCCCGCCGTGGTACTCGAGTCGCTGTATGCACTGGTGATCGGCGTGCCGAACCAGCGCATCCTGCTGCTGGCGCCGGTGATCCCGATCTTCCTGCTCGGCTACTGGCTGCTACGCCGACACTTCCGCGTCGCGCGCCACGCTCGCGTCGTCGGGCACCGCTGAGCCCTGCGCGCCGCCGTCGTGATCGGCGGCGCTCGTGCCGTCGGACCAGAGCAACCCTGAATCGGGGTCGCCGATCGGCTCAGTGTCGCTCGCCGCGGGCGACGTCGGCAGCCTCAGCGTGAACACGGCGCCGCCGTCAGGCGCGTTGGCGACCGCGATGCTGCCGCCATGCTGCTCGGCGGCCTGCCGCACGATCGCCAGCCCCAGCCCGCTGCCCTGACGCGCCCGCGAGTTCGCGCCGCGGTAGAAGCGGTCGAAGACATAGGGGAGATCTGCCTCGGCGATGCCGTCACCGTGATCGCGGACGGTCACGCCGCTCGCGTCGACCGTCACCTCGACGGGGCCGCCGTGGCCGGCGTGCAGCGCCGCGTTGTCGAGCAAATTGTTGATCGCACGGATCAGGCGGTCGGGGTTGCCCTGAACCGTCATCGGCTGCGTGTGCTCGTCGAAGCGGACCTGCGGTGTGTTGCGGCGGGCGCGGTCGAGTGCGTCCTCGGTGAGCCGGTCGAGGCGAATGTCCTCGATGTTGGTCGGTGGCATGTCACCGCGGGCTACCTCGATCAGATCGGAGACGAGGTTCGAGAGCTCCTCGCTCTGCTCGACGACATCGGTCAGCAGTTGCGTGCGATCCTCAGCGTCGAGCTCGGCACCGGACAGCAGCACCTCGATGTTGGTGCGCAGGCTGGTGACCGGTGTGCGCAGCTCGTGCGAGGCATCGGCAACGAGCTGGCGCTGGGTCATGACCGACGCGTCGAGCTCTGCGCGTGAGGTCTCGAGTCGCTCGAGCATCTCGTTGAAGCGACTTGCCAGCTGGCCGACCTCGTCGTCCTCGTGAACCGCGATGCGGCGGCTCAGATCCTCGGTCTCACCGATCAGCTGCGCGGTCGCGGTCACCTCGGCTAGCGGCTGCATCACCCGTCGTGTTGCCATCCGCGCAAGAAACGCCGCGAGTCCGACGACGAGCAGGAAGACCAGGGCGAGCACCCAGCGCAGTGTGTGCAGGACGCTCGACAGTCCGTTGAGGGGCTCCGCCAGTTCGAAGGCCGCCGACGCCTGTCCGGTCTGCTGCTCGAACAGCGTCACTCCGAAGACGTACATGCGCATTCGCACGCCATCGGCAGTCACCGTGGTCAGGGTCGAACCGGTCGTTCCCACCGCAACGCTGCGGGACAGCGGGCCGCTCGGGAGGACCACCCCTGACAACGGGTCGGCCTGTCCGTTCGGAAAGACCAGCTGCTCGTAGGCGCGCCCGCTGCCGCTGGTGGGAGTTCCCTGGGGTATCGGACGGCTCTGGTTGATCCTGCCGGAGCTGAGGATCGTCGCTGCCTGGGCGCGCAGCGAGCTGTCGACCTGCCTCAGCATCTGCTCGCGCACCGCGAAGTACGAGATCAGGATCGCGATCGCGACCGCCACGGCGACGGCCGCGGCGGCGACGATGCTGATCTTTCTACGCAGCAGCACGGCTGAAGCTCAGTCTCGCAGGACGTACCCGATCCCGCGCACGGTGTGCAGCAGGCGCGACTCGCCGCCCTCCTCGGTCTTGCGTCGCAGGTAGCCGATGTAGACGCCGAGCGCGTTGGAGGTCGGCCCGAAGTCGTAGCCCCAGACGTTCTCGAAGATCGTCGAGCGGGTCAGCACCTGGCGCGGGTGCTTCATGAACAGCTCGAGCAGCAGGAACTCGGTCTTCGAGAGCTCGACCAGGCGCTCACCGCGGTGGACCTCGTGGGCGACCGGATCGAGCACCAGGTCGGCGAAGCGCAGCGTCTCGGCGGGATCGCCGTCGTCGCCGGTGCGGCGCAGCAGCGCCCGCAGGCGTGCCTGCAGCTCGCGCAGCGCGAACGGCTTGACGAGGTAGTCGTCGGCGCCGACATCGAGGCCGAGCACGCGGTCGTCGATCGCGTCGCGCGCGGTCAGCATCAGCACCGGGGTGCGGTCGCCCGCGGCGCGCATGCGCCGGCAGACTTCGAGACCGTCGACGCCCGGCATCATCACGTCGAGGATCACCGCGTCGACGGGCCGCTCGGCGAGGCGATCGAGCGCCTCCTCGCCGTCGACCGCGAGGTCGACGTCGTATTTGTCGAGCCGCAGGGCCCGCTCCAGTGCCCGCCGGACTGCGGGCTCATCGTCTACAACCAGGATCTGTGACATTGAGCTAGATCATCGGCAGCGCGTGTGAGCGTTTCCGAAGAAGCTTATGCGTAGCGAATAAGAGTGCGTGGGCTCAGCCGAGCGGGCGGATCACGCCGCTGTGGAACACCAGCGCCCCGCTCTCACGCAGGCCGCTGAGCTCGAGCACCTCACCGAGCACCAGCCAGTGATCGCCCGCCTCGTAGCGTTCGTAGATGCGGCAGTCGATCCAGGCCGCCACGCCCTCGAGCAGCGGCGAGCCGGTGGCCGGCGCCGGCGCCCAGCTGATGCCCTCGAACTTGTCGCCCCCGGATCGGGCGAAGCCCTTGGCGAGATCCTCCTGGCCCTCACCGAGCACGTTCGCGCAGAACTGGCCGCGGGCCTCGATCGCGGGCCAGCTGGTCGAGCTCTTGGCGGGACTCACGGCCACCAGCGGTGGCTCCAGCGATACCGACATGAACGAACCGACGACCAGCGCGCTCGGATGCTCCGGATCGCCGCCGGCGACGACCACGACGCCGGTCGGCAGGCGGCCGAGCACCGTGCGGAAATTCTCCGAGGCCGGTCTGGTCAGTTGCGAGCGGTCGGGCACGAATCGAGGCTACCCGATACCCATCCACACCAGCAACGGTGCGTGATCGGAGGGCTTGAAGCCCTTGCGGAAATCGCGGTCGATTCCGCTCGCCATCAGCCCGTCGGCGAGGCCGCTCGAGACCAGCACCAGGTCGATGCGCATCCCGAGGTTCTTGTGGAAGTTGCCGGCGCGGTAATCCCACCACGTGAACTGCGGCTCGTCCGGGTGCAGATGCCGGTAGGCGTCGAGCAGCCCGCCGCGCTCCTGAATCGCCGCGAGCGCGGCGCGCTCGGGCTCGCTGACGTGCGTCGAGCCGATGTAGGCCGCCGGGTCGTAGACGTCGGCGTCGGCCGGGGCGACGTTGATATCGCCGGCGATCACCAGGCTCTGACCTTCGTTGCGGATGGCCGCGGCCCGCTTGGCCGCGGCCTCCATGAACTCGAGCTTGCGCGGGAACTCGGGGCTGTCGAGCGTGCGCCCGTTGGGCACGTAGGTGCTGACGAAGCGGGTCCCGGCAACCGTCGCCTCACACCAGCGCGCCTCGGTCGGGACCGTGTCGCCGGGCAGGGCGAGCAGGGGAAGGTCCGGCGCCAGCGGGCGCCGGACAAGCAATGCCACACCGGCCCACTGACCGCCCGAGTGGTGGACGACCTCATAGCCCGCCTCGTCGAGCTCGGCGAGCGGGAAGTTCGCGGGCGTGCACTTCGTCTCCTGCAGCGCGACGACGTCGGGCTGGCGCGCCGCCAGCAGCTCGAGCACGCGCGGCAGACGCGCGCGCAGCGAGTTCACATTCCAGGTGACGAACAGCACCGCTGGCAGGTTAGGACCTGCCTCGGCCGCCGGGCGCACACCGACGACGTCGCATCTCTTCTAGGATCATGCCTCCGATGGACCAGATCCAACTGCGCAACCGCCTGCTCGTCGCCACCGGGATGTGGCGCGAGACCACCGGCGAGGCACTACCGAAGATGGAGCCCGGCAACCCGGTCGACCAGATCGAGGCGTTCGAGCTGAAGCTCGTCGACCGCCTCTGGGAGCTGGCCACGCCGGAGACCGCGCGTGAGATCGCGGACCGCACCTGGGACCTGGTCCACGACCGGGCCGACTCGGATCGGGTCAAGAAGCGCGTCGTCGAGTGCCATGAGGCGCTCGCGCGGATGACGCACCTCGGCGACTGAGTCGCTAATCGATCGCCGTGGCGAGCGGCGGAGCGTCGGGCGGAGTCTCCTCCGCGCGCTCGGGCTTCGGCAGGCCCACGGCCGCGTAGGCGTCGGCCATGTCGAGCGTCTCATGGGCGAGCAGCGCGTTGACCAGGTCGTCGAGCTGGGGGCGGTGCTCACGCAGCAGCGCCAGCACCTCGCGGTGGGCGACCTCGACGATCCGGTGCACCTCCTCGTCGACCAGCTGCTGGGTCTTCTCGGAGGTCTCCGAGACGCCCGGCAGCAGCATGCTGCTGCCCTCCGAGGGCAGCACGGCGACCGGTCCGATCGCGGTGCTCATGCCCCAGCGGCCGACCATGAAACGCGCGATCCGGGTGAGGTGCTGGATGTCAGACTCGGCGCCGGTGGTGAGGTCTCCGAACACGACCTCCTCGGCGCTCCGGCCTCCGAGCGCGACCTTGATCTGCGCGTGCAGGTGGCGCTCGTCGAGGTTGAAGCGGTCGGCGTCGGGAGCCGAGAAGGTCACGCCGAGCGCCTGACCACGCGGGATGATCGAGACCTTGCGCACCGGGTCGGCGCCCGGGGTCATCATCCCCACGATCGCGTGCCCGGCCTCGTGATAGGCGGTTCGCCTGCGGTCGTCGGCGCTGATCACCACGCTGCGCGCGGCGCCGAGCACGATCCGCTCGAGCGCGTCGGTGAAGTCCTGCTGGTTGACCACCGGATGGGTGCGCTTGGCCGCAAGCAGCGCGGCCTCGTTGACGAGGTTGGCGAGGTCGGCTCCGACCATCCCGGGGGTGGTCGAGGCAATCTGGCCGAGGTCGATCTCGGGACCGAGCGGGACCGAGCGCGTGTGCACCTTCAGGATCGCCTCGCGGCCGACGCGGTCGGGAGGCTGCACGACGACACGCCGGTCGAAACGCCCCGGTCGCAGCAGCGCCTGGTCGAGGATCTCGGGGCGGTTGGTGGCGCCCAGCACGATCACCCCGGTGCGCGCGTCGAAACCGTCCATCTCGGTGAGGATCTGGTTGAGCGTCTGCTCGCGCTCGTCGTGGCCGCCACCGATGTTCGGGCCCGCCGATGAACGCGAGCGCCCGACGGCGTCGAGCTCGTCGACGAAGATGATCGCGGGCGCCGCCTCCTTGGCCTGGGCAAAGAGATCGCGCACACGCGACGCGCCGACGCCGACGATCATCTCGACGAACTCCGACGCGGACATCTGGAAGAACGGCACACCGGCCTCGCCGGCGACGGCCCGGGCCAGCAGCGTCTTACCGGTACCGGGCGGGCCGCTGAGCAACACGCCGCGCGGGATCTTCGCACCCAGCGCGAGGTACTTGTCGGGGCTCTTGAGGAAATCGACGATCTCGTGCAGCTCGTCCTTGGCCTCATCGATGCCGGCGACGTCGGCAAACGTGACCGGCAGATCGGTGCCCTCGACGCGGCGTGCGCGTGAGCGTCCGAACGACATCAGCCCACCTGCCCCGCCGCCGGCCGCGGCACGGCGCATGATCATGAAGAACACCAGCACGAACAGCAGCGTCGGACCGAAGCCGAACAGCAGGCTCTCGAGCAGCGACGCGCCCTGGTTCGGGTTCTGCGCGTTGATCGTGACGTTCTTGGCGAGCAGCTCGTCGTAGAACGCGCGCTGGGTGGCGAACGACGGGATCTGCGTCGAGAAGTCCTTGGTGGGGGCCGAGGAGCTGCCGTTCGAGTGGTAGCTGAAGGCCTTCCTGAAGGTGCCCTGGATCGCCTCCGAGGTACTCGAGACCGAGGCGACGTTGTTGTGCTTGAGCTGGTTCAGGAACGTCGGGCTGTACGGGATGCGCACGCGGTTGGGCGACAGCGCCGCGTTCTCGACGGCGATGTTGATCGCCAACAGCACGCCGATGATCACCGCGAGGACGACCCATTGGTTGCGCGGACCGCGGCCACCGGGACCGCTGCCGCCGCGCATGCTGCTGCCGGTGTCGCGGTTGCCCGGAGGCGGGGTCACACGCCAGTTGGGCCCCTGGCCCTGCGGCGGCCCGTTGGGCCGCTGGCGGTTGTCGGGCTGACGCGTGGGCTGCAGGCGGTTTCCGCTCTGGCCGCCGGGCCGCAGCCAGCCGCTCGGCGGCCGGGAGGGCTGACGACGCGGGTTGTCCTGATCAGCCATTGATCGTCATTGTCGCAAGCATTGACATGTTGCCGGGTGGTCGCCCGCTAACGGGGGTCATCTTGCTCCGGGTCGGGTTTCTCAAATCGACTCGATTCGCGACCTGAACGAGTCCGCTCCCTCGACCGTGGCGCCGTGTCCGTAGGCGCGCTCGCTGAGGCCGCGATCGGAGGTCACGACACGGATCGCGCGCGGCTCGTCGTCGGCCTCGAGCAGCCGCACGATCTCGTCGTCGGCGGCGTTCGCCTTGGGCTTCGGCGCGTGCCTGACCCCGATCACCGAGGAACGGATCGGGGGAGAGGGCTCGCGCTCGAACACGACCATCACGTCCTCGCCCTCCGCGGCCGCCCAGCGCTCGAGTTGGTCGACGAGCTTGAGCATCGCCGCGTCGCGGTCCTTCCACCACCGATCCGGTCGTGTGCCGATCACGTTCATGCCGTCGACGATCCAGCGCATCAGACCATTCTGGCTGGTTCGGTCACCGATCCAAATGACCCGCGCGGTGCGTATGCAAGGAGTTCGGTCTGCATACATCAAGTTCGACCCGCAAAGGTGTTGTGAACATGCCGTAATCCGGGGGGTTTGAGCCTCGTATCACTCCAGATACCGTGATAGCGTGCACCCACGTAAGGTCGCCGTAATCACGGCGACGCAGAGTAGGTGCAGGCACCGGTGGTCGGGAGAGACGTCCTCGCGGTAGAAGCACTGCTAGCTACGGAGGGATATCTCCTTATGCCAACCGGAACAGTCAAGTGGTTCAGCGACGAGAAGGGCTTCGGCTTCATCACGCCCGATGAGGGCAGCCGCGACCTGTTCGTCCACCACACGTCGATCGCCGCGGACGGCTACCGCTCGCTGGCCGAGGGCTCCAAGGTCTCCTACGAGGAAGAGGCCGGTCCCAAGGGCCCCAAGGCGATCAACGTCGTCAAGCTGTAAGCGCCTTCACCTGTAAGGGCTTCGCTTCGGGCCGCGGCGGTTGATCCGTCGCGGCCCGGCGCATTTAGGCGCTGCGCGCGGGTCTACGGCTCGGCGACGAATCCGCCGGCCGGCGCGATCTCGAGTCCGGCGGCGTCCCAGGCGAGCATCCCGCCGGTCATGTTGTGGGCGTCG
>DATASU010000202.1:0-8592 GCA_036269095.1 Solirubrobacteraceae bacterium | reverse complement strand
GGTGTAGCGGTCGAGCAGATCGAGGTCCGGCTGCGAGCGAGGGTCCTCAACGGCCGCCGCGCCAACCGCGCAGGCCGTGCGCAGGGCGTCGGCCTCGGAATCGCCGCGCGCGAGGCACAGGGTCAGCGCGGCGCAGAACGCGTCGCCCGCGCCGACGGTGTTGACGACCGTCGCCGGAAACGCCTCGACCCTGGTCGCCAGCTCGCCGGCGTGGTAGATCGCCGCGCCGTCGGCGCCGCTGGTGACCGCCACACGGCGCGCGTCGCGCAGCGCGGGAAGTGCCTCGTACTCGGTGTCGTTGACGATGATCAGATCGCTGGCCGCCACAACGGCCTGTGGCAGCTGCTGCGCCGGGGCCGCGTTGACAGCGAAGAACCCCGCTGACTGCCGCGCCGCGGCCTCGATGCAGTCGATCGGGATCTCCAGTTGGCACAGCAGCACCTCGGCCTGGTCGAGCCCGCATCGATCGGCCGTCAACGCGTGATTCGCTCCGGGATTGACGACGATCGTGTTCTCGCCGATCCGGTCGACCGTGATCATCGCGACGCCGGTCGGCTGTTCGTCACGAAGCACGCCGGAAACATCAACGCCGGCCGCCGCAAGCGCTTCGAGCGCGAATGTGCCATCGAGGTCGTCGCCGACCGCGCCGATCATGCGGGCGCGCCCGGTCAGACGCGCCGCCGCGCGCGCCTGATTGGCGCCCTTGCCGCCGAGCTCCCGCACCAGTGATTGCGCGAGGACCGTCTCGCCGGGGCGCGGGAACGTGGTGACCGTGCTGGTCAGATCGATGTTGATGCTGCCGAGCACCGTGAGCAGCGGTGCCGTGCTCACGCCGGGAGCTCCGCCCCCGGATCCAGCGCCAGGATCTGTCGCAACAGGTCCGGAGCGGCCGGCGCGGCGACGGCGGTGACGACGCCGATCTCGGTTCCCGACGCTCCCGGCTGAGTCCGCCCGCGAGACTCGATGCCGCTCGGGTCGACCTCGAGTCGAGTGCTGCGAACGCTCGAGGGAACGCTGTCCCCGACGGCGATCATCGAGGCGAGCGGGTCGTGAAGCGCCGCTCGCCGCTCACCGTAGAAGTTCTCGTAGAAGTCCAGATAGGTGTCGAGCATCTCGGCCAGCGCGGTGTGAAATGCCGTCCCGCGCTCGGCGAGCGCCCGCTGTTCGGCGACGCCGATGCTGTGCTGAAGCGTCACGTCGAGCGGTACGAGCGTGATCGGCCATGACGCGTTGAACACCGCGCGGGCGGCCTCGGGATCGTTGGCGATGTTCGCCTCGGCGTACTCGGTGATGTTGCCCCGGACCCACACGGCGCCGCCCATGATCGTGACGTGCCTCACACGGGTCGGCAGCTGCGGATCCTCGGCCAGCGCGTGTGCGAGATTGCTCAGCGGCCCAACCGCGACCAGCTCGAGCTCGCCGGGATGCTCACGTGCGGCCCGCACGATCTGACCGGGGCCGCCGGTTTCGGTCTCAGTCGCCGATGCGCGCGGCAGTTCGATGTCGCCGATGCCGTTGGCCCCATGGACGTGGGGAGTTCCGCCGCGATAGTCGCCGACGAGCGGACCGCCTGCGCCGACGGCAACCGGTACCTCGTCACGACCCGCGAGCGCAAGCAGGTCGAGCGTGTTCCGCGCGGCCTGTCTCGAGGTCGTGTTGCCGCTCACGGTGCTGACGCTGATCAGATCGACGTGCGGCCGCGCCAGCAGATGCGCGATCGCGAGGGCGTCGTCGATGCCCGTATCGCAATCGAGGTGAACGCGGTGGGTGGTTGTCACCGCTCGGAGAATAGGCTGGCCGGGGCCGGGTTGCGCTCGGCTGAGCGCAACCCGGCCGCCGACCGCGGCAGAGTCCGGGGCTCAGGGACCCACGGCCCCATGGGCCCTCAGGAGACGATGAAGCCCGTGGACTTGACGGCCGCCAGAATCTTGGCGGCTGACAGCCCGCTGTCGAACGAGCCGCTCGGCGCGATCTCGGTCGGTGAGTGCTTCAGGTAGGAGCCGATGGCGCCGGCATGGCGTGCCTCGATCGTCACGATCGACGCGGCCACCAGCAGATAGGCCGGGTTCTTGATGTTCCCTGCCTGGCCCAGATACGCGTGCACTCCGGTGTTCTCGAGCACGAACGAGGTCGCCGCGAACTTCGACTCGCTCTTGACCGCGTCGCCGAAGTTGAACTTCGGCTCGGCCACGGCCTTCGAGCCGAGGGCGGACTTCAGGTGCGCGACGTGCGAGCGCTCGTCGCGCGTCGCGGTCTCGAGGATGCCCTTGAGCTCGGCGTTCTTGACGATCCGGTTGGCGGTCGCCTGGTTGTAGAACGCACGCTCGAGGTACTCGAGCGTCAGGGCGTAGTTGAGGATGCCGATGTCACCGGCGCCGAACGACGACGGCGGCCTGCCGACACCGGCGGCCAGCGCGGCGCCGGGGATCAGGGCGGAGAGCAGTGCCCCGCCGCTCGCGACTCCGGCGGCCCCGATTCCGGCGCGCTTCAGGAAGTCCATACGGGTGTGCGCCTGGACTTCCGCCTGTGCTTCGCGTACAGCACCGTCCTGATCAATCATGTCGAGATTGAGTTCCATTGCGGACCTACCTTCCGTTTTGATGTGTCGGATTGCGGGTGGTTCTCGTCGCGCTAGGGCACGAGCGACGGCTGTGAGCTGACGACCGGCGCGCTGTCGGCGACCGTCTGTGTGGTGGCGTCAGCCTGGTGGCTGGTGACTGCGGCGAGGTGGGCGGTCGATGGCGCCTCGCCTGAGATCGCCTGCTTGAAGCCGCGCATGCCCTCGCCCATCGACCGGCCCATGTCGGGCAGCCGCTTCGCGCCGAACACCAGCAGTACGACGAGCAGGACGATCATCAGATGAATCGGGTTTTCAAGTCCCATCTGTTGCTCCCTTTTGTTTGCCTCCTACACCCCTGGTACGCGCTGGCGGGCCGCCTGGATCACCGGTCGGTGAAAACCCGCCGTGTCGCGCTCGAGGCCGGACGCTCGTCGCTTTTGGTCTGTTAGCCTGGCCGGATGGGCGTCGCGGACAGATTCAACGTCCGTGTTTCCGGCAAATCCGGTGCGCAGCCGATGTTGTTCGCGCACGGCTTCGGGTGCGATCAGAACATGTGGCGGTACGTCGCGCCGCGGTTCGAGCAGGACTTCCGTGTCGTCCTGTTCGATCACGTCGGCGCGGGTGCGTCAGACCTCAGCGCCTACGACTACGACCGCTACGGCTCGCTGGCTGCCTACGCCGATGATGTGCTCTCGATCTGCCGGGAGCTGGAGCTGCAGGAGGTGATCTTCGTCGGCCATTCGGTGTCGGCGATGATCGGTGTGCTGGCCGCGGTGGCGGAGCCGCAGCGCTTCGCCAAGCTCGTACTGGTTGGTCCTTCGCCGCGGTATATGGACGACGGCGCTTACGTCGGCGGCTTCAGCGCGGCTGACATCGAGGAGCTACTCGACTCGCTGGAGAGCAACTATCTGGGCTGGTCCAGCGCGATGGCGCCGGTGATCATGGGCAATCCGGACCGGCCTGCGCTCGGCGACGAGCTGACCGACAGCTTCTGCCGGACCGACCCGCGCATCGCGCAGCGCTTCGCGCGGGTGACGTTCATGTCTGACAACCGCAGCGACCTCGCCAACGTCCGTCAGCCGACGCTGGTGCTCCAGTGCCGCGACGACGTGATTGCGCCGATCGACGTCGGCACGTTCGTCGCCGAGCAGATCCCGGACAGTCAGTTGGTGCTGCTCGACGCGACCGGCCACTGCCCCAACCTCAGCGCGCCGGAGCCGACTGCCGCTGCTATCGCCGAGTTTGTGCGAACTCGGGCGGGCAGGACCGTTGAGCGATCCGACGCTTGACCCGTTTCTCGCCGCCCTCGCTGCCGATGACCCGGAGCGGCTCTACGATCGGGCACCCTGCGGGTATCTGACGACCACACCGGAGGGGGTGATCGCGAAGGTCAACAGGACCTTCCTGACACTCTCGCGCTACGACGAGGCCGACCTGGTGCGCAAGCGCAGGTTCGTTGACCTGCTCACCGCCGGCGGCCGCATCTATCACGAGACGCACTTCGCGCCGATGATCCAGATGCAGGGAAGCGCACGCGAGATCGCCTTTGAGCTCGTCCGTGCCGACGGCGAACGCTTGCCGGTACTGGTCAATTCGGTGCTCGAACGCGATGCCGACGATCTGCCGGTCGCGGTCCACACCGCGATCTTCGATGCCTCCCAGCGACGCGAGTACGAACGCGAGTTGCTGCGCGCCAAGCAACAGGCCGAGGCTTCCGAGGACCGCGCGCGGGTCCTGTCGCACACCTTGCAACAGAGCTTCATTCCGCCGGCCCATCCGTTGATCCCCGGCCTTGACCTGGCCACGGCCTACCAACCAGCCGGCGACGGCGCGGAGATCGGAGGCGATTTCTTCGACGTCTTCGAGGTCGGCCCGGACGACTGGTGCGTGGTGATCGGGGATGTGTGCGGCAAGGGAATCGAGGCGGCACTGGTTACGGCGCTCGCGCGCCACACGATCCGCGCCGCCGCGGTGCGCCAGCCGCAGCCGTCGGCGATGCTGCACACGCTCAACGAGGTTCTGCTGCATCACGAGACCGACCGCTTCTGCACGCTCGCGCTCGCGCGCCTGCGCCGCAACCCGCGCGGATGGAAGGTGACGGTCAGCCGCGGCGGCCACCCGCCGCCGCTGCTGCTCCACGACGCCGGTTCGCCTGTCGCGCTGGGACAGCCGGGATCACTTGTGGGCGTCTTCACGGCTCCGCGCTTCACCGACAGCGAGACCCAACTCGAGCCCGGTCAGGCGATCGTCGCCTATACCGACGGCGTCACCGAAGCACGTGATGCCGAGCGGGGGTTCTTCGGCGAAGCGCGCCTGGCCGCTTCCCTGAGCCGCGATTGGGCTTCGGCGGAGGCGCTGGTCGACGGCCTCCTGGATGCGGTGGTCCGCTTCCGCACGGGCAAGCCGACGGATGACCTGGCGGTGGTGGCCGTCGCCTACCGCCACTAACGCCCGGCGGCGAGAGCGCTGAAGAACTCGATGTCGTCGCGCTCGAGCTGGCAGACCTCGAGGAAGTGCCCGAGCTCGGCACGCATATCGATATAGCCCGCGCGGACCCGTCCCGGAATCAGCATCGTGTAGTCGAACCGCAGCCCGGCGGCGGCCAGCAGGCCGTTGACGCGCTCCCAGGGCTCGTCGCCGGTCTCCATGAACGTGGCCAGGTGATGCAGGCGGATCGCGAACGATCCGTCGGCGGGCAGCGCCTGACGGTAGAACTCGACCTCGCCGGCGACCGGCTCGATCAGCTCGACGATCAGGCCGCCGCGCGCGGCCATCGCGAAGCGCGCCTCCCACGGGACCTCCCGGTCACCGGCGAAGAACACGGCACCCCCGCTGGGCACGCGAAAGTGATGCTCGAGCCCGAAGCGCGTCGAGAGCTCCTCGAGCGCCCGGTCGAGGTCGGTGGTCACGTAGCCGAGCTGCCAGACATTTGCGAACAGGTCGGCGATCGTCGCGACCGCTCGTGGGGCGGTGAACAGACCCTCGGGCGGACGTGTGGTTGTGATCGAAGTCATGCGCCTATCCTGGCCGCGGCCGGGGTCCGCTTGCATGTGCGCAGGCGCAACGATCGTTGACGCTCAGGGCGCGAGCGCTGGCGCCGGCCCCGCGGTCGCCCCGCCGCTCAGCTCGGCTTCGGGCCCGAAGGTGCCCGGCTGCCGGTCGCGCCCTTGGTCGAGAGCCCGTCCATCACAACCGTCAGCGCGGCGGCGACCGATGCGCGCTGGGCGGCTGACAGCTCGGCGAAGATCTGATCCTGGAGCGCCTGCACCGCGGGCCCGGCGACCGCGAGCACGTTGCGGCCGCTGTCGCTGAGGTGGTTGCGGATCACGCGTCCGTGTTCCGGATCGACGCTGCGCTGCACCAGGCCGCGACTCTCGAGCTTCGCCAGGATCTCGATCATCGACTGTGGGGAGACCAGCGCTCTGCGTGCCAGCTGTGCGTTGGACAGCCCCGGGCGCAGATCGAGCACCGACAGCGACGTGTACTCCTGGACGCTCAGATCCCAGGTCCGTAGCAGCGCGCGCAGCTCGCGGCCGATCCCCTGGTTCAGCCGTCCGACCATGTAGATCAGGGACGGTCCGCGAGGATCCTGATCAGCGGTCGCTGGAGTCACGGCTCCAAGTTACCGGTCGGCCGTGGCAGCGGAATACAAATCTCCCACCTGCATACATCCCGACGATAGTATTCGGATGCCTGATATGAGGGAGTGGCTGTTGGGAGACAGCCTGAGAGGAGAGAAGCGGTGACCAATCCTGTTGCGGCCGGCCTCAAGACCGACCTCGCCGGCCTTCCGGCGATGGTCGGAACGAAGCTCGGCCCCACCGAGTGGATCGAGATGACGCAGGAACAGGTCAACCGCTTCGCCGACCTGATCGACGATCACAACTTCATCCACGTCGACCAGGAGCGCGCGCGACAGGGACCATTCGGCGGCACGATCGCGCACGGGTTCCTGACGCTCTCGTTGGTCACCCCGGTCACCCAGCTGCTCGAGGTCACCGACGCGAAGGCGAGCATCAACTACGGGCTCGACAAGGTCCGCTTCCCCGCGCCACTGCCGGTCGGCAGGCGCTGGCGAGCACAGGCCGAGGTGACCGAGGTCACCGAGGTCAAGGGCGGGCTGCAGGCCAAGGTGCTGGCATCGGTCGAGGTTGAGGGCTCCGAGCGCCCGACGGTCGCTGCCGAGGTGCTGTTGAGGTACTTCTCATGACCGCGATCCGGCTGGACGGCAAGGTCGCGGTGGTGACGGGCGCGGGCCGCGGTCTCGGTCAGGCATACGCGAACGTGCTGGCGGCCGCCGGCGCGGCCGTTGTCGTCAACGACATCGACGCGAGTGCCGAGCAGACGGTCAGCCAGATCAACGGCGCGGGCGGCCGCGCCGTCGCGGAGATCGCCGCGATCGGCTCCAGCGAATCGGCAGAGCGGATCGTGGAACGCGCCTTCGCCGAATTCGGTCGCATCGACATCATGGTCACCAACGCCGGGGTGCTGCGCGACCGGGTCCTGTGGAAGATGACCGACGAGGACTTCGACCTCGTCATCGAAACGCACATGCGCGGCACGTTCACCTGCCTGCGCGCCGCCGCGATCAGGATGCGCGAGCAGGGCGAGGGCGGACGGATCATCCTCGTCGGCTCGCCCGCGGGGCAGTTCGGCAACTTCGGCCAGGTCAACTACTCGGCGGCGAAGGCGGGCATCATGACGATGGCTCGGACCGCCTCGATCGAGCTCGCCCGCGCGGGGATCACGGTCAACACGATCGTGCCGACGGCCTGGACCCAGATGACCGCCAGCATCCCGCTGTACGAGCCGCTGATCGCGAAGGTCGACGCCGGTGAGCCCTTGCCGCGCGAGGTGCGCCGCGACCACGCGATCGGCATGCCCGAGGAGTGCGCCGGGCTGATCGTGTTTCTCGGCTCCGATCAGGCGAGCGGCATCAGCGGTCAGGCGATCGGGATCGGCGGCGACAAGCTCACGCTGTACTCGCACCCCGCGGAAGCGGCGGTCGCGTTCAGGGACGGCGGCTGGGACGCGGACGCGATCGCCCAGGCGTGGGACTCCGACCTGTCGGCCTCGGCGCAGCCCTCCGGGGTCTCGCTACCGCCGCTCAACCTCTCGCGGGAGGCCTGATGGCGTTCGATCTCGACAAGATCGTCGCGATCGACGTGCACGTCCACGCCGAGCGCAACGACGGCCAGGAACAGGATCCGGTCACCACCGAGGTGCTGGCGGCGGCGGCGCGCTACTTCGGCGGGCATCCGCCGCAGCCGACCGCGCAGGAGGTCGCCGACTACTACCGCGAGCAGAACATGCTCGCGGTCATCTTCACCGTCGATGACGAGGCCGGCATGGGTCGCAGGCGGATCGGCAACAGCGAGGTGCTGAAGGCGGCGCGTGAGAACGCCGACGTGCTGATCCCGTTCGCGAGCGTCGACCCGCACAAGGGCAAGCTCGGTGTGCGCGAAGCCCGCGAGCTGATCACGCAGGGGGTGCGCGGCTTCAAGTTTCACCCGAACATCCAGCGCTTCTGGCCCAACGACATCGAGTTCTACCCGCTCTACGAGGTGATCGCCGAGGCCGGGCTGATCGCGCTGTTCCACACCGGCACGACCGGGATCGGGGCCGGGATGCCGGGCGGCGGCGGCGTGCGCCTGAAGTACTCCAACCCGATGGCGGTCGACGACGTCGCCGCGGATTTCCCGGGTCTGAAGGTGATCCTCGCGCACCCGTCCTTCCCATGGCAGGACGAGGCGCTGGCGATCTCGGTCCACAAGCCGAACGTCTACATCGACCTGTCCGGCTGGTCGCCGAAGTACTTCCCGGAGATCCTGATCCAGTACATCAACACGCGCCTGAAGGACAAGATGCTGTTCGGGTCGGATTACCCGCTCTTGACTCCAGAGCGCTGGCTACGGGACTTCGAGCAGCTGCCGATCAAGGACGAGGTCAGGCCGCTGGTGCTGAAGGAGAATGCGCTGCGGCTGTTCGGCCTGCGCTAGTTGTCTTGATCCGCTCCGCCAGCAGCTCCGGTC
>DATASU010000201.1:0-3723 GCA_036269095.1 Solirubrobacteraceae bacterium | reverse complement strand
TCCGCGTTTGCTCCTACGCCCGGTCCCGCTGGACCGGGCGAGGACTGCGCGCTCTCACCAGCTCGGAGATCGATCAGGAACAGCTTCCCGCGGCGGCGGACGCCCTCGATCGTGGCCCCCGCGAGCCCGTGCAACGGCGGGTCGAAGGTTTTCACCGCATTGATCCCGGGAGCGAGCACGGACTCGATCTCGGCGCCCGAAACAGCGGCGCCGATGAGCCTCGCGGTGATCTCGACCTCGGGCAGTTCAGGCACTGCCGATCAGGGTAGAGCGAACTGCGATGCAACTCCTACCTGCGCTTAAGCACCGTTTAACTGTGTGGGAGGAAGCTCCATCGCATGAGTGACATTCTCGCCATCGTCGAAGCGACGAACAGCGATGAACAGCTCGTTGAAGAGATCGCTCTCCGTCACCCCCATCGCGTGACCGTGCTCCTCGAGGACGGCACCCTTGACCCGCCGGACGATGGTCCGCGCGGGACCGCGCTGAGTGATCGGCTGGCAAAGCTGCTCACCGCAATCGAGCAACGGACCGGCGCTGTCGTCGTGGGTCTCGCGGGCAGCCGCGAGCAACTCCGCGGCTGGCGCTTTGACCGGATCGTCGGGGCGCAGGGATTGCTCCCCGCGCTCTGAACCCGCCCCCCTCAAGAGGCCGCGCCCGGCGGCCACCGCTTAGAGAACTCGGGCCCCGATCAGATGACCGGGGCCCGAAGCTTTGGCTTGTTGTTTCGAGCGGGGGCCTAGAGCCCGTTGATGAGACTCTGGTCCTGCGAAGCGATGCCCGAGGGCAGTGCGTAGAACTTCAGCACCGGGCCGTACTTCTGGCCCGTCGTGACGGCCCAGTTCAGGAACGCCTGCAGACCTGAGATCGACGACTCACCCTTGTTCACGATCGCGTAGGTGTAGGTCGAGATCGGGTATGCCGTCTTGAACTTCTTCGCCGGGTACTGGATCTCAACGCCGCCAGCGGCGGTGAACGCCGAACCCTGGCTCGGGATCTTGGTGTTCGACTTCGCGGCTGCCTCGATCGTCGGGCCGGTGGCCTGCTCGAAGGCGCCTGCCGCGTTCTCGACCGATGCCGGGTATTCCCCGTGCTGGCTCAGCGCGTAGTACGCGGAGACGTAACCGATGGCACCGGCGTTCTTCGCGACCTCGCCGGCAACGCCGTAGTTGCCGTTCTCGCCCTGACCGACGGTGCCGGGGAAGGCGGTCGAAGGCGTGATCGTCCAGACCTTGGGAGCGCCCCTGAACATGAAGTTCTGGAACACGAACGAGTCACCGGAGCCGTCCGAGCGGAACACGGGTGTGATCTTGGGGGCCTTCTTCAGGGCCTTGGCGTCAGCCTTGTTGATCTTCAGGATCGCCGAGCTCGACCAGCTGGTGATCTTGCCGGTGAAGATCCCGGCGATGATCGAGGCGTTCAGGTGCAGACCGGCGTGGATGCCGGGGATGTTGTAGACCACGTCGGTCGCGCTCAGCGCCCACGGGATCTCGACGGCCGTGTGCGAGTCGCCGCTGTACTGGCTCGAGGTCATCGGGGCGTCGGAGGCGCCGATGTTGACCGACGGGCTCGAGGCGCTGATGTCGGCGATGCCGGCGCTCGAACCGCCGGCGGCCGCGCTGACCTTGGTCGCCGTGTAGACGGTGCTCCACTTGTACACGAGCGGGTACACGAGCGAGGAGCCAGCTTCCGTGATGGCGGCGGATGCGCTCGCAGCGGTTGCGGTTGCCGCGACGCCCATGACGGCGGCGCCTACGCAGATCATCCTCTTCAGATGCAAGGTGAATTTCCTTTCGGAATAAGTAGGTTCAACCCCGCCCCGATGGGAACGAAGCGAGTTGCGCGTGTCCGGCCGAGCACGCTTGTTGTGAAGCATGTGCCAGGCGTTGACCTCACTTGTTACCGACCTGTTACCGAGATTTGGAAAGGTTGTGACGAGCCGCGATGCTCACGGGCACATGCTCGGAACCTTCTCTACGCTGCGCCCGCGGTGACCTCTCTAGCTACTACAGAGCCGAGCCCGATCGGGACCAGCGGCTTCAAACAACGGTCTCGTCTGGACCGAACAGATATGCGCGCAAACCGCGCGCTCAAGTGGCTCGCCCTCGGCGGCGGACTGCTCGTCTTCATCACGCTGATCGCGATCGCCTACGAGATCATCAGCGGCACGTCCACAGCCTTTGACAAGTTCGGCTTTGGCTTCCTCGGGCACACGACGTGGATCCCCTCCGAGAACGAGTTCGGAGGATGGACGTTCATCTACGGAACGCTGGTGACGGGTCTATCGAGCGTCGTGCTCTCGACGGTCCTCGGCGTCTCGATCGGGTTGTTCCTGGCGCTCATGGCGCCGCGCAGGGTGGCGATGGTCATTGGCCCGCTCGTGGAGATGCTCGCCGCGATTCCGAGCATCGTGATCGGGCTGATCGGCATCGTGCTGATCTGCCCGTTCATCGCCTCCGATATCGAGCCCTGGGTGCACTCAGTGTTCGGCTGGATCCCGATCTTCGGCGCGACCCAGGAGACCGGCAACTCGATTTTCGCCGCGATCCTGGTGCTGACGATCATGGTCGTGCCGATCATCGCGGCGCTCACCCGCGACCTCTTTCTGACCGTCCCGCAGGACCTTCGCGACGGCGCCGAGGCGCTCGGCTCAACGCGCTGGGAGATGATCCGCGGCGTTGTGCTGCCAACGACACGCAGCGGTATCACGGCGGCCTGCATGCTCGGCTTCGGTCGCGCGATCGGCGAGGCGATCGCAGTCAGCCAGGTCATCGGGGGGGTCCCGGCCTGGCCGCTCAACTTTTTCTCAGGCGGATATACGTCGGGTGGTGTGATCGCGAACGAGTATCCGGGCGCCCTGTCCACCTTGGAGAAGTCGTCGCTCTTCTACCTGGCCGCGATTCTCCTGCTGCTCGGCGTCGCCACCAACCTGTTTGCACAGCGGATCTCCCGCGGATTCGGAGTCAAGGCGCGATGAGTGCCATCAGCCCAGACCCCAAGTACGCGCTGACGCCGAGCGGCAACCTGCGCCGCCGCATGATCATCAGCCGCACGGCTGTGAGCGGCACGATCGTCGCGGCGGCCGCGGCCGTCATCGTGCTGGGCATCCTCGTCTACTACGCGGCCTACCAGGGCGTGAGCCAGCTCAGCCTCAGCTTCCTGACCTCCGACCTCCCGCAGATCGGGCTCGCCAGCGGCGGCGGCATCGGACCGGCGCTCGTCGGCACGGCCGAAGTGGTGCTGATCGCGACGCTGATCGCTCTGCCGATCGCGATCCTCACCGCGATCTACCTGTCGGAGTTCGCGGATCCGCGGATCGGACGAGCGATGACCACCGGGCTCGAGGTGATGGCAGGGTTGCCGACGATCATCGCCGGCATCTTCATCGCCCGCCTGATCGTCGACACCTCGGGTCAGTCGGCGTGGGCCGCAGGGCTCGCGGTCGGGATCGTCGAGGTGCCGCTGATCGCACGCGCGAGCATCGAGGCGCTGCGCCGCGTACCGCCGACGATGCGCGAGGCGGCTGACGCGCTCGGCGTGGCGCACTGGCGAACCGTGCTCGGCGTGATCCTGCCGACCGCCGCCAACAGCATCGTCACCGCGACGATTCTTGCGGTGGCTCGTGGCGCAGGTGAGACGGCTCCTGTGCTGATGACCATCCCAACCTTCGGACTGACCTACCAGCTGAACCCGGGTCATGCCGTCCCGACGGTTCCACTGGAG
>DATASU010000200.1:0-52630 GCA_036269095.1 Solirubrobacteraceae bacterium | reverse complement strand
GCGGTGACCGCCGGGTGGCGCAGCACGAACGCGATCGCCATCTCGATCAGCGTGATTGCGCTCTGGTCGGCCAGCTGCGCCAGCTCCTCGACGACATCGAGCTTGCGCTGGTTGGCGGGGAGCGATAGGTCAAAGCGATCGGGGAGCCGCTCGGCTCGCGTCGATGACTGCTGACCCGACGCCTTCCGCCAACGGCCGGAGAGCCAGCCGCCGGCCAGCGGGCTGTAGGGGATCACGCCGATGCCGTAGCGCCGGCAGGTTGGCAGCACGTCGTGCTCGACGCCGCGCGTCAGCATCGAATACGGCGGCTGCTCGCAGCGGAAGCGCTCGCGGCCGCGACGCTCGGAGGTCCACTGCGCCTCGACGATCTGTGATGGCGCGAAGCTCGAATGCCCGAAGTAGCGGATCTTGCCCTGATGAACGAGATCGCTCAGCGCGGCGAGCGTCTCGTCGATGTCGGTGTCGTCCTGGGGACGATGGATCTGGTAGAGGTCGATCCAGTCGGTCTGCAGCCGCCGCAGCGAGTTCTCGACCTCGGTGACGATCCAGCGGCGCGAGTTGCCGCGGTGGTTCGGCTCCTCACCCATCGGAAAGTGGACCTTGGTCGCGAGCACCACGTCGTCCCGGCGGCCCTTGAGCGCCTTTCCGACGATCTGCTCGGACTCACCGGCCGAGTAGACGTCGGCGGTGTCCACGAAGTTGATGCCGGCGTCGAGCGCGCGGTGGATGATGCGAATGCTGTCATCGTGGTCGGGATTGCCCCACGCGCCGAACATCATCGCGCCAAGGCAGAGTTTCGAGACCGATACGCCGGTGCGGCCCAGCATGCGGTGTTCCATCAGCGGCTCCTGGTGTGGATTGGGTGGGCACCGGCCAGCGGGCCGGTGCCATCAGGCCTGGTCTGCCAACGTTGCCAGGTCGCACGGAATCGGGCGCCGAGCTGGTCGCGGCCGTCTGAGCGAGCACGCGCGCCCCGCGGTGTAACGTTCCGCCCGTTTCTTTCGCTGCTATGAGAGTCTGGAACCGATGCCGATCAATCCTGCCGACCGTGGACTGCTGATCCTCACGAGCCTCGCCGAGGGCGACAAACACGGCTATGCGCTGATGCAGGACATCGAGCAGTTCGCCGGCGTGCGCCTCGGTCCCGGCTCGCTCTACGGAGCGCTGGCGCGCCTCGCGGATGAGGGGCTGGTTGCGGCGCTGCCGTCCGACGATCGGCGCCGGCCCTACCGGATCACCGCCGCCGGGAGCCAGGTGCTGAAGGCGGAGCTGTCGGCGCAGGCGGCAATCTCGCGCATCGGGTTGAGCAGGCTCGCAAGCAGCAACAGATGAGCGGACCGCAGCGGCCGTTCCGGCGCCCGCGAGGCGGATGACGCCGTGTCCAAGGGGAGAGTCGAGGCCTTCAGTGACGGCGTGATCGCGATCCTGATCACGATCATGGTGCTCAACCTGCATATCCCGGGCAGTCCGACCTGGCACGCGCTGGGCCGCGAGCTCTCGCAGCTGCTCGCCTACGCGCTCAGCTTTGTGTTCCTCGGCATCTACTGGAACAACCACCACCACATGCTGGCCGCGATCTCGCGCGTATCCGGCGCCGCGCTGTGGGCCAATCTGCACCTGCTGTTCTGGTTGTCGCTGACCCCGTTCAGCACCGCCTGGATGAGCGAGGACCATTTCCGGACCACACCGGTCGTCGTCTACGGAATCGTGCTGCTGGCCGCGGCGATCGCCTACTTCATCCTGCAGTCGACGCTGCTGCGGGCCGAGGGCAGCGACTCCAAGCTGCGGGCCGCGGTGGGCGCGGATCTCAAGGGCAAGGCATCGCCCGTGCTCTACTGCCTGGGGATCGGGCTCACGCTCGTCGACCGCTGGTTCGGGATGGCGATCTACGTGATCGTCGCGCTGATCTGGCTCGTGCCCGACCGGCGGGTCGAGCGACATCTGGCGCGGCTCGCCGCCGAGCAGTCAGCCGCCGCTTCGCAGCGGGGTTCGGACAGCAGCTAGCCGGCGGTCGCGTAGAGCACGTGCGGGCGGCCGGTGTGCGTGAAGTCGCGCTCGTAGGCGAGGCCAAGCTTCTCCATGACGCGCCGTGAGGCGAGGTTGTCGGGCCGCGTGAACGCGACGATCCGCTCGAACCCGGCCGCGGTCGCGTCGGCCAGCGCGTGGCGACCGAGTTCCGTGGCCAGCCCACGGCCCCAGCTGTCGCGCGCCACCGCCCAGCCGATCTCGACCTCACTGCGCCCGGCGACGAGGTTGTGCTGCACGGTCGCGCGCCCGACGCAGCGCCCGTCGCTGAATCCGAGCGACATGCCGAAGCCGTGCGCGGTCCAGTGGGCGAGCTTCCTGACGATGATCTCCTCGCACTCCGCGCGTGTGAACGGACCGCTCTGTCCGGCCGCGCGCAGCCACTGGGCGACCTCGGGGTCACCGAGGATCTGCAGCAGCGCGTCGGTGTCGTCGGGCATCACGCGGCGGATCTCGAGCACGCCTCGACGGTACCGAGAGGTGCGAAGATTCGACACGTGACGACCTGGGGGGAGTTCGAGGCGCAGCAGCCCGAGTTCGCGCAGCGCGTGCGGGCGCTGTTCGACGCTCACAGGCACAAGACGATCGCGACGCTGCGGGCCGACGGCGCGCCACGGATCTCAGGGATCGAGTCGGCGTTCACGGATGGCGAGCTGACGTTCGGGTCGATGGCCAACGCGCGCAAGGGTGCCGATCTTCGCCGCGATCCCCGCTTTGCGCTGCACAGCGCGACGATCGATCCGGTCGAGGGACACGCCGCCGAGTGGCCCGGTGAGGCGAAGATCGCGGGCAGGGCGCTCGCGCTCACAACCGCCTCCACCGATGCCGCCGCAGACAGCTTCAGGGCCGAGATCACCGCGGTCGTGCACACCCACCTCAACGAGCAGGCGACGCTGCTCGTGGTCGATTGGTGGACCCCCGGCGGCGGGATGCAACGGGTCGAGCGCGAGTAGCAGATTCGCACCCGCGGACAGTCGACTACTGCAACCCGCGCCGTACCGAGCTGATCTGCTCGGTGTTCAGCCCGAGCCAGTTCATCCTGCCCGCGTAGCGCGCGTGCTCGACCTTCAGGCAGCGGTCCATCACCACCGTCAGACCGCCCTGCTCGGCGATCTGCGCGCCCTCCTCGCTGATCACGCCGAACTGGCACCAGAGCGTGCCGGCCCCGATCTCGACGGCCGCGCGTGCGATCGCCGGCACCGCGTCGGGCTGCCGGAAGACGTCGACGACGTCAACGGCGACCGGCACGTCGCGCAGGCTCGGGTAGCTCGGCTCGCCGAGGATCTCGGTTTCCCGCGGGTTCACCGGGATCACCCGGTAGCCGTGGCGCTGGAGGTAGAAGCCGACGAAGTTGCTGGGCCGCAGGTGGTTGGCCGACAGCCCCACGATCGCGATCGTGCGCGCGGAGTTGAGCACGCGCTGGATCGCGCGAGGATCCTGGAAACGGGTGACGTCGAACTCGGTCATCGGCCGTCCGAGCCGTCCGAGTCCTCCGAGCCCTCCGAGCGCTCGGCGAGCTCCGCCTGAACACCGGTGAAGGCCTGCTCGAGGTCCCAGATCAGATCCTCCAGCGACTCGGTCCCGACCGACAGCCTCACCGTCCCGGGCCGCACGCCGGCGGCCGCGAGCTCGGTGTCGCTCAGCTGGCGGTGGGTGGTGCTGGCCGGGTGGATGATCAGGCTCTTGGCGTCGCCGACGTTCGCGAGGTGCGACCACAGCCGCACGCCGCGGATCAGCCTCTGCCCGCCCTCGCGGCCACCGGCACAGTCGAACGAGAACACCGCACCGGCTCCGAGCGGCAGGTACTTCTGCACCAGCTCGTGGTAGGCGCTCGAGCTCAGACCCGCGTGCCGCACGTGCGCGGCCAACTCGTGGGAATCGAGGAACTCCGCGACGGCGAGCGCGTTGGCCACGTGCCGCTCCATCCGCAGCGACAGCGTCTCGAGCCCCTGCAGCAGCAGAAACGCGTTGAACGGGGAAAGCGCCCCGCCGAGGTCGCGCAAGGTCTCCGCCCGCAGCTTCATCAGATACCCGTACATCCCGAAGGTCTCGTGGAACTGCAGGCCGTGGTAGGCCGGGGAGGGCTCGGCAATCACCGGGAAGCGCCCGTTCGACCAGTCGAACGTCCCCGCCTCGATCACCACGCCGCCGATGCTCGTCCCGTGCCCACCGATGAACTTGGTCGCCGAGTGGATCACGATGTCAGCGCCCCAGTCGATCGGGCGGCACAGGTACGGCGTCGCGAAGGTGTTGTCGACGATCAGCGGCAGCCCGTGCTCGTGCGCGATCGCCGCGACCGCCTCGATGTCGAGCACGTTGCCGCCGGGATTGCCGATCGTCTCGGCGAAGAACGCCTTGGTCGACGGCGTCACGGCAGCCCGCCAGGCGTCGAGGTCGTCGGGATCGACCCAGACGAGCGCGACGTTCATCTTGCCGAGCAGGTGTTTGAGCTGATTGACGCTGCCGCCGTACAGCGCCGTAGAGGCCACGATCTGGTCGCCGGGGACCAGCAGCGTGAACAGCGCCGCCGCCTGCGCCGCGATGCCGCTGGCGAAGGCGACGGCTCCGGCGCCGCCCTCGAGGTTCGCGATCCGCTCCTCGAAGACCGCGACCGTCGGGTTCATGATTCGCGAGTACGTGTTGCCGTACTCCTGCAGGTTGAAGTACGCCGCCGCCGACTCGGGGTCCTCGAACACGTAGCTCGTCGTCTGGAAGATCGGCACTGCACGCGCGCCGGTGTTGGGATCGGGGCGCTGGCCGGCGTGCAGCTGGCGCGTCTCGAACCCGAACTCGCGACCGTCCTCGCGCGTCATCGGACCCCCGCCGCGAAGAACTCACGGATGATCGGCGTCTGGCGCGCCTCCTCGAGCAGGAAGCCGTCGTGGCCGTACGGCGCGTCGATCACGTGACACTCGACGTCCTTGCCGAGCAGCCGCAGCGCGGCCTCGATCTCGAGCGAGCCCGCGGGCGGGTAGAGCCAGTCGGAGCTGAACGAGATCAAGAGCGTGCGCGCCTCGATGCCCTCGAGCGCCCGCACCAGCAGACCGGCGCCGTGCTCGCGCGCGAGGTCGAAGTAGCTGAGTGCACGCGAGGTGTAGAGGTAGGTGTTGGCATCGAAGCGCTGCACGAACGAGTCGGCCTGATGACGAAGGTAGCTCTCAACCTGGAACTCCGGCTCGGTGATCGTGTACCGCAGATCATCGCTGAACTGCAGCCTGCGCCCGAACTTACTCGCGAGCCCCTCGGCCGAGAGGTAGGTGATGTGCCCGATCATCCGCGCGACACCCATCCCGGCACCCGGCTGGTCGGAGCTGCCGTAGTAGTTGCCGCCATGCCAGCTGGGATCGCGCATGATCGCCTCGCGTGCGATCGCGTTCCAGGCAACGCCCTGCGGCTGCAGCGCATGGGTGCTCGCGATCGCGATCACCGCATCGACCCGCCGCGGGTAGCGGATCGCCCACTCGAACGCCTGCATGCCGCCGAGCGAGCCGCCGGCGACGGCCGCCAGGCGCTCGATCCCGAGCTCGTCGAGGAACTGCGCCTGGGTGCGCACCATGTCGGCGACGGTGATCACCGGGAAGTCGGACCCGTAGGGCACGCCGGTCGCGGGGTTCGGCGAGGACGGGCCGGTCGTCCCGCGGCAGCCGCCCAGCAGGTTCGTCGAGATCACGTGGTAGTGATCGGTGTCGAACGCCTTGCCGGGACCGATCATCCCGTCCCACCAGCCGAGGCTGTTGCCGTCGCTGCCGTCGCGGTCATCGGCGCCGAATCCGTCGCGCGTGCTCGGGCCGGTCGGATCCGCGGAGAATCCGGCGGCATGGGCATCGCCGCTCAGCGCATGGCAGACGAGGATCACGTTGTCCCGCGTGGGGGAGAGCCGGCCGTAGGTCTCATAGGCGATCCGCACCGGCGCGAGCGTCCGGCCGCAATCGAGCACGACCGGGCCGCTGAGCTCATGGTGCTGCGTCGCGACGGTTCCGACCGAGCCGGCGTCGGTCTCGCCGGCGGTCACGGCGCGGCCACGGATTTCTCGCCTGACGGTCACCGGCGTGTATTCTCCCTAATCCTCATCAACAATTCAGGTTACGAGACTGGGGAGTGAAACGCGATGGCGGTCATTGACAACGGAGTCAACGTACAGGCGCTGCTCGACGCGCGCGAGGTTCTTGTCGACGCCCCCGGCGCGGCCCAGTTCACGTGGCGGGCGTCCTCGCGGTGGGAGAACGGCGTCCACAGCACGGTTCGTGTCCACGACTTCTTCGGGCTCGGCGAGGAGCAGACGCACAAGCGCGAGTCGGTGTTCGACGCCGATCATCCCGCGGTGTTCGCGGCGCAGGACAACGGCATCACCCCGATCGAGTACCTGCTCGTCGGGCTCACGAGCTGCCTGACGGCCGGCGTCGCGGCGGTTGCCCAGAACCGCGGCATCCAGATCCGCTCGATCGAGGCGACGGTCGAGGGCGACCACGACATTCGCGGGATCCTCGGCGCCGACAGCGATGTCCGCAACGGCTTCAACGACATTCGCGTGAACTTCAAGATCGACGCGGACGCCAGCCCGCAGGAGATCGAGGCGCTGGTCGCCCAGTCGCAGAAGCGCTCGGCGGTCTTCGACGCGCTCACGAACCCGACCGAGGTCAGCGTCTCGGTCGCGTAGGGTCTCACCATCGAGCACCTCACAACAGTCGTCATCGGCGGCGGGCACGCGGGGCTCGCCGCCAGCCATTTCCTCAGCGAGCACTCGATCGACCACGCCGTGCTCGAGCGCGGCGAGGTTGCCAACGCCTGGCGCAGCGAGCGCTGGGACTCGATGACGCTGCTCACCCCGAACTGGCTCAGCCGGCTGCCGGGGCTGAGCTACGACGGCGCCGATCCCGACGGCTACATGACTTCGGCGCAGGTTGCCGAGTTGATCACGCGCTTTGCTGCGGTCGCCCGTGCGCCGCTGCGCACGGGCACCGAGGTGCGCTCCCTGCGACGCTCGGGCGCGGGCTACCGGCTGGCGACGGCCGCGGGCGAGATCGAGGCCGACGCGGTCGTGATCGCGAGCGGGGCCTGCAACCTCCCGGCGGTCCCGGCGCTCGCCGCGCAGCTGCCGGCCGCGGTCACGCAGCTGACGGCTCACGGCTACCGCAACCCCGACCAGCTGCGCGACGGCGGGGTGCTCGTCGTCGGCGCCTCGGCCACCGGCGTGCAGATCGCCGCCGAGCTGCAGCGCTCCGGCCGGCGGGTGACGCTGGCCGTCGGTGAGCACGTGCGCATGCCACGCAGCTACCGCGGCCGCGACGTGCTGTGGTGGATGGAGGCCTCGGGTGTCTGGGATCAGCGCCACGACGAGCTCGACGACATCGCACGGGCGCGCTCGCTGCCCTCGCCGCAGCTGATCGGGACGCCTGAGCGCGCGACACTCGACCTCAACGCGTTGAGCGACCTCGGCGTCGAGCTCGTCGGCCGCCTGGCGAGCGTTCGCGACGGGTGCGCGCTGTTCTCCGGGGGGCTGCGCAACGTCTTCGCGCTCGCCGATCTCAAGCTCGAGCGGCTGCTCGACGCCTTCGACGAGTGGGCGCTGACGGGCGCCGCCGCTCAGGACTTCAGCGCGCCGGAGCGGCTGGCGCCGACGAGGCCGCCGAGCTCCCCGCGACTGCAGCTCGACCTGCGCTCGGGGGAGATCCGCACGGTGCTCTGGGCCACCGGGTTCCGGCCCGACTACGGCTGGCTCGAGCTCCCGGTGCTCGACGCCAAGGGCGCCCTGCGCCACGACGGCGGCGTCGTCGCGGACAGCCCCGGGCTCTATGCCCTCGGGCTGCCGGTGCTGCGCCGGCGCAAGTCGACCTTCATCCACGGGATCGAGGCCGACGCCCGCGAGGTCGTCGGTGAGCTGGTCAGCCGGCTGGGTAGCGCGGGTCGGAACGGATCGCGTCGAGGTCCGAGTCAGTCGCTGCCCACTCCCGCGTGACGGGATCGAGCTCGAACGCGCGAGTGACGTGCTCGATTGCGCGCTCGCCATCGCCGGCCAGCGCCGCGTAGCAGGCGAGGTTGTAGTGCAGCGAGGCGCTGCCGGGGTGGTCGGCGAGCCCGGCAGCGGCGGTCTGATACGCCGCCTCGGGGTCGCCGGCATTGATCGAGGCCTGGGCCACGAAGTAGTACTCGAAGGCGGACGGCGTGATCGTGTCCGCGTCGCCCCCGATCACGAGCACCGTGGTTCCGTCCACGGTCGCGACCGCCGCCCGGCGTGAGCCGATGTCCGGCACGAACACCAGCGTGCCCTGCGGAGCCTCGACCGTCTCACCGTCGACGCTGAAGCGTGCCGCCCCGCTGATCACGACGTAGAGCTCCTGATGGCGGCCGGCGCCCCCGCCGGTCTCATCGTGCTCCTCGATCAGCTGCTGACCCGCGTCCGCGCTGAAGGCGTTGGTCCCGAAGCCGGTGATCCCGAGCGCGCGCCGGACCGGTCGCAGGTTGATGCCCGCGACCGCGATCGGCTCGATCTCGTCGATGCGCAGAGCCTGGAACAGGCGATCGAATCTACCGCACGACTTCTTCGAAGTCGCTCGCGACAGAGCGGTGGGCATCGAGCCGGTCGACGCGATAGCGCGACGTCGCCTCGGCCAGCCCGTTGGTGAGATTGTCGAGGTGCTCGGCCGCGGTCTGGGAGCGTGCGGCGCCCTCGACGAACCCGGTCGTGTTCAGCTCGAGGTCGTTCATGCTCTCGGCGATCTGGTCCATGCCGACGCTCTGCTGCTGTGCCGCGGCGGCGATCTGTCCCGCGGCGGCGGAGGCGCGATGGATCGTCTCGGCCAGGCTCTGCACGCCGTCGCTTGCCTTGACCGTGAGCTCGAGCCCGCGGTCGACCACCTGTGTCCCGGCCTCACTGGCCTTGACCGCGCCGAGGGTGGCCTCACGCACCTCGTTGAGGATCGACTCGATCCGCCCGGTTGCCTGCTTGGACTGCTCGGCCAGGCCACGCACCTGGTCGGCCACCACCGCGAAGCTGCGGCCGTGCTCGCCGGCGCGCGCGGCCTCGATCCCGGCGTTCAGCGCCAGCAGGTTCGAGCGGTCGGCAAGCTCGTTGACGGTCGCCGTGATGTCGCCGATCTGCTCGGTGCGATCGGACAGCGCGGCGATCTCGGTGGCGATGCTCGCGACGCGGTCGCGGATCTCCTCCATCGCGCCGGCGATCGCCGACAGCGCGTTGCTGCCCTCGTCGCTGACCTTGACGGAGTCGCTTGCCTCGCGGGCCACGTCCTCGGCCTGGCGGGCCATCTCGTCGGCCGCGGCGCGCAGCTCCTGCACGGTCGCCGACGCCTGAGTGATGGCGGCCGACTGCTGCTCGGCGCTCGAGCCGTGCTCGTGGGCCGAGTGCAGGATCGCGCTGGTCGACGCACCGATCGCTGACACGCTGGTCTGGATCTGACCCGAGATCTCGGCGAGGCTCGAGACCATGCGGTTGAGGCTGCCCGCGAGCTCGCGGAGGTCCTCGTCGCCCTGCGGCTCGACGGTCGCGGTGAGGTCGCCGTCGGCGACCTGCGCGGCGAACACCGAGTAGCTGTGGACCGCCTGCTCCATCACCTCGCGCGTCGCGCGCTCGGAGGCGGCCTGCTTCTCGAGGAATTCACGCTCGGTTGCGGCGGAGCGCTCGAGCGCCTCGCGCTCGGCCTCGGCGGCACGCGTCTGCGCCTCGCGCTCGGCCTCGGCGGCGCGCTCCTGGGATTGGCGCTCGGCCTCGGCCGCGCGGGCCTGCGCCTCACGCTCGGCCTCGGCGGCACGCGCCTGTGTCTCGCGCTCGACCTCGGCAGCGTGCAGACGCTCCTGCTCGCGCTCGCTGGCGAGCTGGGTCATGCGCTGCAGCGCGAGGTAGAAGCGGACGCCCGCGGCGACCAGTGTCGCGGTCGAGAGCGCGATCGCGACCTGCGTCGTGTTCGAATGGTTCAGCGACGAGATGAACAGGATCAGCAGTGCGATGCCGGATGCGACCGCCGGCACGAGGAAGCCCGAGGCCTTCGACTCGCGCGGGGCCTGACGGGCACTCGGAGCGCACCACACGGCCGCCGAGATCAGGAACAGCGATCCGGGCCAGGCCATCGAGTTGACGACGAACCCGAGGTCGGTCGCGACGATCCCGCCGAACAGCGCCGAGATGTCACCGGCGGCGTTGAGCAGACCGGCCGCGGCGATCAGGCCCCAGCGCAGGCGCTGGCCCTTGGGCAACAGCAGCACACCGATCACCGTCAGGCCCGACAGCAGCAGGTCGGCGACCGGATAGACGAGGTTGACGCCGACCGAGTAGCTACCGCCGCCCGCGGTGTTGACGATCCAGTGGAAGGCGAACGCGACCAGCAGCGCGGCGGTCACGAGTGTCGCGACGACGCCGTCAAGGTAGTTGGCGGCCGTCAGCTTGCGGACGTCGCGCTGCATCAGCACCATCACGCCGATGTAGGCCAGCGGGAAGAAGCCGTCCCAGAGGATGTTGGCCGAGGACAGTGTCGGCGGGTTGGGCATCGTCGCCATCGCGTAGTCGCCGGCCGCCCAGAACAGCGAGCCGAGACCGAGGAAGGTGCAGTACTTGCGGTCGCGCGGACTGACCCACGCACGGACCAGGATGAGGATGCTCATCAACGCCTCGAACGAGGCGACGCCCCAGCCGTCGAGCCAGTCGTAGGTGACCCCGTTGCCGCGCGCGAACAGCAGCACGGTGTAGCCCAGCACCATCGCGCCGAACAACGTGTAGGCGGTCTTCGTTCCCTGACTTACTTCACGGCGCTGTGCGCGCGTACGTTCGACTGTGGCCATCGCTGGTCCCCCTTTACCTGCCGTAAGTCCACGAAAGTTCTTGTGGTCGGGGTGATAGTCGGCAACCTGCCAGCAGACATTGAGCGTTATGTCACGAATCCTGCGGCGGCCCCTTTCGCAGGCCGTTTTTGTGATCGTTCTCATAAGAAACCTCTTATCTGACCGGGTGTTTCCGACACCCGCACCGCTTTCCGATTAATCCAGCCAGAGCAGGGCTTCGTTCACTCAGCGGTCGATCGTGCGGCTGACACATGAGCCCACCCGTCCGATGTCTCACGTTGTCACTGACAATTCCAACTGAGCCTGAACGATTTGCTGCAAAACGCGCGTCGGCCGCAGCCGGCGGACAACGCCAGATCACTTTCGGCCTACCGCGATAATCGGGAGCGATGTACGTCGGCGCGCTCGAGGTTGAGATCCACATCCCGGCGGCCAGATCGCTGAAGGCCAAGCGGTCGGTCGTGCGGCACCTGATCGAGGCCTCGCGTCAGCGCTACGGGGTGTCGGCGTCGGAGGTCGCCCACCACGACCTCTGGCAGCGCGCCGGGCTCGGCTTCAGCGTCGTTGCCCCCTCCGCGGCACATGCGGAGAAGCTGCTCGACCAGGTCGAGCGGTTCGTCTGGTCACATCCGGAGATCGAGGTCATCGCGGCCGCGCGGCACTGGGTCGAAACGGGCGACCGGGTTGGCTGAGCCGCCCGACGCCAAGAAGCTGCCGGCGGGCCGGGTCGCGCGGACCGCGCGCGTCGGCGGTCTCGCGGCCGGACAGGGAGTTCGCTGGGCGGGCATGCGTGCCGCCAACCGCGTGCGCACGCCGGAACGTGCCGCCGCCGCGGAGCAGGAGCGCACCGCGGCACTCGTCAAGGAACTGGTCGAGCAACTGAGCCGCATGCGTGGCGCGGCGATGAAGATCGGCCAGATCATCTCGATGGTCGACTTCGACGGGCTGCCCGAGGATCAGCGGGACGAGCTCCAGCAGCAGCTCGCGACACTGCGCGACGGCATCCCTCCGGTGCCGTTCGCGCGACTCGAAAAGCTGTTGCGCAAGGAGTTCGGCGGACCGCTCTCGAGCGTGTTCTCCGAATTCGACGAGCGTGCGTTCGCGGCGGCTTCGATCGGACAGGTGCATCGCGCGCGCACGCTCGACGGTGCCGATGTGGTCGTCAAGGTTCAGTACCCGGGCGTCGCCGAGGCGGTCGAGACCGACCTGCGCAACGCGCAGCTGCTGGTGCCGCTGGTCAAACGGCTGGCGCCGGGGCTCGATGCCAGGGCGCTCGCCGCGGAGATGCGCGAGCGGATCGGTGAGGAGCTCGACTACGAGCTCGAGGCGCAGAACCAGCGGCGCATCCAACGCCGGCTCCGGGGCCACCCGTTCATGCAGGTCCCGCGTGTCTACACCGACCTCTCGACACGCCGCGTGCTGGTATCCGAGTACGTTGCGGGCGAGCGCTTCGAGGCCGTGCGTCGTAGCGATGAGTCCACGCGCGACCGCTACGGGGAGACCGTGTTCCGGTTCTTCTTCGGATTGCTCTACCGTGACCGGATCGCGCTCGGCGACCCGCATCCTGGGAACTACCTGCTCGCCGCCGAGGGTCGCGTCTGCTTCCTCGACTTCGGCCTGCTGCGAGACATCGGTCAGGGCCGTGTCGCGGCCGAGCGCGGGATCGCACTCGCGGTCCGCGGCAAGGACCCGGCGGCGCTGAAGGCGGCGCTGATCGTCGGTGGTTACCTGCCCGCCGACCGGGCGGACGCGGTCGAGGCGGAGTTCGCGCTGAGGCTCATGCGGCGCGCGACCAGCTGGTATGCGGCGCCCAGGTTCCGCCGCTTCGCGGACGGCGACGACCGTCCCGATCGTGAGCGGCCCGACGCCGAGCAGCGCGCGGCCTTCAAAAGCCAGGTCAACCAGTTCACGATGCCGCCCGAGGCTGTGCTGATCCGGCGAATGCACGGGGTCGTCGGAATCGTTCTTCAGACCCTGAGAGCCGGTGCCGACTGGGGCGCGATCGCCGCCGAGTATCTCCACGGCGAGCCGCCGGCCACCGAGCTCGGGCGGGCCGAGGCCGAGTTCTTCATGCGGCGCGGCTGAACGCGTCGATTAGCGAACGGAATGGAGCGGCCCGGCGATCCCGGCGACGATCGATCGCTCAGCGGCCGGCAGGCCGGAACCCACCCACAGGAGGACAGCCATGCATGGCCAACACGTGCAGCCCGTGACCGACGACGACTTCGCCGCGCGCGTGCTCGAAGCCGAGCGTCCGGTCGTCGTCGACTTCTGGGCGGCCTGGTGCCCGCCCTGCCGGCTGATGAACCCCGTGATCGACGAGCTCGCGAGCGAGCATCCCGAGCTCAGCTTCGTCACGCTCGATGCCGACGCCAACCAGCGGACGGTGATCGCTCACGGCGTGCTTTCGATGCCGACCTTCATGATCTTCAGGGACGGAGCCGAGATCGCGCGGTTCGTCGGCTCGCGCCCCAAGCGCCGCTTCGCCGCCGAGATCGGGGAGGCACTGGCCGTGCCGGCGCTCGCGCAGTGACGTTGCCGTAAGACCCACTAGCGTTCGCTCCATCCATGGAGCTGCGTCAGCTCGAATATCTGGCAGCGGTCGTCAGCCACGGCAGCTTCGGGCGCGCCGCGCAGGCGATCTACGTCACGCAGTCCGCGCTCTCGCAGCAGATCTCGCGGCTCGAGGACGAGCTCGGGCTGACGCTGCTCTACCGCGGCCCCAAGGGCGTCGAGCCGACGCCGGCCGGGCTCGAATTCCTCGACCACGCGCGCGCGATCCTCGGCCGCGTGTCCGAGGCGCGCGCGGTGGTCGACGACCATCTCGGCGCGATCCGCGGCGTCGCGCGCGTCGCTGCGACCTCGTACGACGCGCGCGATCTGCCGGCGGCGCTGGCCGCGTTCCACCGTGCACACCCGCAGGTGCAGCTCGCCTTCCAGCACGCCGCGGTGGCGCAGATCGTCGAGCAGCTGGCGACCGGGGCGATCGACGTGGCGGTGCTCGCGGTCGCCGACTCCTGGCCGAAGCTCCCGGAGCACATCACGAGCCACGTCCTGGCCGAGGAATCGCTCTGCCTGTTGACGGCGCGCGGCGACCAGCTGTCGTCCGCGGCCGGCCCGGCGATCGATGACCTGCGCGGCCGGTCGGTGATCATGCCCGGTCGCGGCACCGCCATGCGGGGCCTGCTCGACGACGCGTTCGCGCAGGTCGGGTTCAGTCCGTTGCCCCGCTTTGAGACCAACGACCCGGCGATGATCGTGCAGCTGGTCGCGGCCGGGCTCGGTGTCAGCATCGTCCCGCGCTCGTGGCTGATGGGCGATGCACAGCCGGTCGCCGCCGTCGCGCTCGCCGACTCGCTTCCGAGCTATCGCATCGCACTACTGGCGACGACGCAGCCGCGGATTCCCGCGCGCGACCGCCTGGTCGAGCACCTCGTGATCACGCTCGGCGCCTGACCGGCGCCGCGCGCTCGCGGCTCGCGGTGGTGATGGCGCGCCGCCGGCGTCAGTTACAGTTCCGAACCGAGATTCGGATTAGGTCGGTGCTCGGGTGCGCCGCACCGAGCTCTGAGCAACAGGGAGTGTGGGATGAGGGTTCTTGTCATCGGTGGCGGGATGGCCGGGCTGAGCGCGACGCTGTCACTGCGCGGCGCGGGCATCGAGGTGGATGTGATCGAGCGCGATCCGGCGTGGGGCGTCTACGGCGTCGGCATCATCCAGCCCGCCAACGCGCTGCGCGCGCTCGACGTGCTCGGCGTGGCACAGGAATGTGTCGTGGCCGGCCATCCGATTCGCGGTGACCGCACCTGGCTCGGCGACGGCGTCACGCAGATCGCCACCCATGCGTGGCCGACGTTGGTCGACGGACTCCCGCCCGGCAACGGGATCACGCGTCCGCGCCTGCACGAGATCCTCAAGGCCGCGACCGGTAGGTCCGGGGCGAACGTGCGGACCGGCGTGACGGCGAGCGCGATCGAGGATGTCGGCGACCAGGTCGAGGTCGCGTTCTCCGACGGCGCCGAGGGCACCTATGACCTCGTCGTCGGTGCCGATGGGCTCTACTCGCAGACGCGCGGGCAGCTGCTCGGTCCCGGGCTCGAGCCGCGGTTCACCGGCCAGGTCTGTTGGCGCTACAACCTGCCGCGAATCGAGGGCCTGGAGGAGATCTGGGTGTTCATCGGTCCCCACGGAACGCTCGGTTTCGTGCCGATCGGCAGGGAGCTGATGTACGCCTTCCTGATCGAGACGCCGGCGCCGGGCCAGGCCGATGCGATCAAGCGCGACGGTGCCGCCGCGACCATGCGGCGGCGACTCGAGCCGTTCGCCGGACCGATCGCCGATCTGCGCGAGCAGATCGACGACGACCGCGCCGTGGTGCTGCGCCCGATCGAAGCGATCCTGGTGCCCGAGCCCTGGTTCAGGGGACGCGTCGTGCTGATCGGCGACGCGGTTCACGGCACCTCACCGCATGCGGGTCAGGGCGCCGCCCAGGCACTTGACGATGGCATCGTGCTGGGGCAGGAGCTCGGTCGCGACGTGCCGCTCGAGCAGGCGCTGCAGGCCTTCAGCACACGGCGCTTCGAGCGCTGCAAGATCGTCGTCGAGGGATCGCTGGCGATCGGAAGCTGGGAGCAGGACCACTCGCTGCCGATCGACCCCGACGCGACCCGCGCCCAGGTCGCGATGTCGGCGGCAATGCCGATCTAGCCATGCCGACTCGCGTGCGGAGAACATGACAGCCACCGAGACGCCCGACCTCGAAGCGGGCAAGGCCTGGCTGCGCGCACGGCTGGGGCGGCGCGTGCACCCGCTCGATCATCTCGACCCCGAGGCGGCGAAGCGCACGATCGCCGCCCTCACCGGGCTCGATCCGGCGTCGTGGACATCCGCCTGGGGCGCGCTGGCGGATGAGTTCGCCGCGCACGCCGCGGCCGCCGCCGGCAGCCCGCGCGAGCGTGATCTCTGGGCACAGGCATACCAGGCGTCATTCCTGGGCCGCTACCCGGTGCCCAACCACGAGCTCAAGCTCGAGCAGTACGCGCGCGCCCGCGACTATTTCATGCGCGCCGCGGCGCTCGACGATCCGCCGGTCGAGGCGGTCGAGCTGCCGTTCAGCGGGCGTCCCGGCGAGGGCGAGAGGTTGCGCTTCTACCTCGCCCGGCCCGCCGGCGCGGTCGAGCCGCCCCCCGTGGCGATGATCTGGGCCGGGATTGACACCTGGAAGGAGGAGATGCACGCGCGCATGGGCGCGCTGCTGCGCTCACGCGGCTTCGCCGTGCTGCTGGTTGACATGCCGGGCGTCGGCGAGTCGCCGGTGCTGGCGTCGGTGGACGGCGAGCGCCAGTGGACCCCGATCTTCGAGTGGTTGGCGACGCGCACGGACCTGGACGCGTCGCGCTGCGCGGCGATCGGCGGCTCGTTCGGCGGCTACTGGGCGATGAAGCTCGCCCACACTCACCGCGAATACCTGGCCTGCGCGGTCAACTGGGGTGGTGGTGTGCACATCACCTTCACGCCCGACTGGCAGGAGCGCTCGCGCAACGCCTCCTCCTACCTGATGGATCTGATGAACGCGCGCGCCCGCATCTTCGGCGGTGAGACGTTCGAGGACTATGTCGCGCGCTGCCGCGAGCTGTCACTGCTCGACCAGGGCCTGCTCGACCGGCCCTGCGCGCCGCTGCTGCTGACCAACGGCCGCGACGATCTTCAGAACTCGATCGACGACATCTATCTGAGCCTCGACCATGGCGATCCCAAGTCGGTGCGGGTGTTCGACGGTGGTCACATGGGTGAGGGCCCGGTCGTGCCGACGATCGTCGACTGGGTCTCACGGCAGCTCGGCATCGAGATCTGAAAGGGCGGGCAAGCGGCCCGCCCGCGCTATACCCGGCCGCTGTCGCGCCGGTAGGCGAGTGCCGCGACCGCCGCGAGGATCACGGTCCAGCCGATCACCACCGCCCACGCGAGCGCGTGCCACGACTGACCGTGCAACCCGATGCGACCGGCCTGCACCAGCCAGTAGGACGGGACGAACTGGCCGACGTCGTGCAGGAAGCCGTGGGTGATCGGGAACCAGGTGCCGCTGACGATCGCCAGCAGCGAGACGATGCCACCGGTCGCGGGGCCGACGCTGTCGATCGTCAGCACGTGGCCGAGGGCGACGCCGAGCACACCGAACGGCAGCAGCGCGATCAGAATCAGGAGCGTCATCAGCAGCCAGCGGCCGGCGGGCAGGCTGACGCCGAGGGTCAGGCCGCAGATGTAGAGCAGCAGCAGGCTCGTGGTCGCCATCGCGTACGCGGTCACGATCTTGGCGCGCATGTAGGAGCGCACCGACAGCGGCGTGATCCGCAGCTGGCGCGTCCAGCCGACCTGACGTTCGCCGGCGATGCGGAAACCGGCGGACATCATCGACATCATCGTGCCGAACGACGACAGGCTGACCATGTAGTAGAGCGGTGCGCTCACACCGGTCGAGGAGAAGTCGTGGCTGTGGCGATTCGGGGCCGCGATCACGAAGTAGAGGACCACGGGGAAGCCGAACGCGAACAGGAACAGGCGCCGGTCGCGGAAGGTCCGCAACAGCTCGTAGCGCGTGTAGTGCAGCCAGATCACTGTCGCGCCTCGCTGTCGGCGACCAGCTCGAGGAACGCGTCCTCGAGTCGCGCGCCGGTGACCTCGATGTCGGATGCGGCCGCGTAGCGCGCGAGCAGCTCGCGCAGCGCGCCGTCTGAGTTGTTGCAGGTCAGCGTCACCGAATCGCCGCGGCGGTCGACGTCGGTCACGCCCGCGATCGTCAGCAGCTCATCGCTGCCGATGCCCGGGAGCGTCGCGCGAATGTGCCGCAGTGAGACGCGTCCCTTGATCTCGGTCGTCGAGCCGTCGGCGACGATCTGGCCCTGTGCCATCAGCACCACGCGGTCGGCGTTGGCGTCGGCCTCCTCGAGGTAGTGGGTGGCGAAGATCACGGTCCGTCCGGTCGCGGCGAAGGCGCGCATCGAGGTCCAGAAGATGCGGCGTGCCTCAACGTCCATCGCGACGGTCGGCTCGTCGAGGATCAAAACCTGGGGATCGCTCGCGAGCGCCACCGCGAAGCGCACGCGCTGCGTCTCGCCCCCGGACAGCTTCTGCGTCATGTGATCGGCGACCTCGTCGAGCCCCGCCAGCTCGATCACGCGGTCGACGGCCATCGGACTCGGATATAGCGAGGTCAGCATCTTCACCAGCTCGCGCACCGTGAGGTTGCGGATCAGTGACCCGGTCTGCAGCATCGCGCCGATCAACCCCTGCTGGACCGCGTCGTGCGGCGTCTGACCGAGCACCGAGGCGCTGCCGGCGTCGGGCCGCACCAGCCCGAGGACCATGTCGATCGTCGTCGTCTTGCCGGCGCCGTTGGGTCCGAGCAGTGCGACGGTCGAGCCGTGCGGGATCGTCACGTCGATGCCGCGCACGGCGTGCACGGGACCGCCGGGCCCCGGCCAGGACTTGGTCAGGCCCTCGACACGCACGGCATCGGTTGTCGCGGTGGCGGTCACTCAGCCGTCACTGCCATTCGTACCCGGGGCTGCGCTGAGGTAGGTCCCGTGACCCTCGACCACGAGCGGCCCGTCGAAGCGCAGCACCTCGTTGACCAGCCCGCCGTTCTGATTGCGGTAGTTGATCGTGAGCGCGTCGACACCCACGTACACGTCAACCAATTCGAACCGCAGATCGGGGATGAGACGGACGCCCTCGCTCCAGTAGGCGCGCAGCGCGGCCTTGCCGCGGATGACGCCATCAGAGCCCGCGAGGATCCTGGCCGCCACCGGGGATGTGAATGTCACCGCGTCGGCGAAGTGCACGAGCACCGCGTCGAGGTCGTGGCTGTTCCAGGCGGCCAGCCAGTCGCGTGCGAACTCGTGAGCTCGGGCCTCGTCCATGGGCGGGGAGGCTAACGGACTGCGCTGTCGGCGCGGCCGCAGCCGCGCCGACCTCAGAAGCGGATGCGGCTGTCTTGGACAACCGCCCGCGCCGGCGCGCGACCAGCACGATCAGACCGGCCGTCAGGCCGGCGCGGCGATGCGTGCGTGGCGCTATGAACTCCGCCTGTGCGTGCATCAGGAACGCTGTGGGCTGTGGGTGGATCATCTCCGGACTCCTCTCTGGGCTGCTTTTAGAAGGACGACGAACGACCGGGCTCGGCAAGGACATTCGGGCCTGTGAAATCCTTGAAACCGGTTGCAAAGGATCTGAAAAAGGGGGTGGTCATGCGGACTCGCGAACCACCAGCTCGGCGGGGATCGAAACGTGCCCCACCGCGCCGGTCTGCAGTTGCTGGATCAGGCTGTCCGCGAGCAGGCGTCCGGCCAGCGGCCCGGCCTGGCGCACGGTCGTCAGCGGCGGGTCGGTGTGGGCCGCGAGCGCGACGTCGTCATAGCCGACGACGGCGACATCCTCGGGAACCCGGCGTCCGCGGGCGCGCAGCTCCTCGATCGCGGCGATCGCCATCACGTCGCTGCAGGCGAACACCGCGTCGATGTCGCTGTGGCGCTCGAGCAGCTCCTGCATCCGCAGTTTCGCGGACTCGGTGCTGTACCAGCCGTAGGTCACGAGCGACTCGTCGACGCCGACGTTGGCGGCCCGCAGCGCGGTCGCGTAGCCGCGGTAGCGATCCTGGGCCTCCTGCTCCATGTCCGGGCCGCCGATGAAGGCGACTCGGCGCCGGCCGCTGTCGAGCAGATGCTTGGTGGCAATCCGCCCGCCCGCGTAGCTGTCGCCGCTGACGGTGCTGTAGGCGTGCGAGGTCGAGTCGAGCCCCCAGACCACGAACGGCGCCCCGCGCGTCTCGAGCGCCTCGAGGTGCTTGAGCGTGCAGTTGGCGGACATCAGCACGAACCCGTCGACGCGCCCGGAGTCGAGGTAACGCGAGATCCAGCCGGTGTCTCGCGCCTCGATCTGGATCACCAGCAGGTCGTAGCCGCGCGCGTGCAGTCCCGCGGCCAGCCCGCTCATGACCTCGAGCACGAACGTGTCGGGCAGCTTGTCGCCCGGGATGAAGCCCGGCGAGCTCTCGCTGGGGCCGAACGGCTCGTAGGGGTAGGTCGCGAGCGCGACCACGTTGCTCTGCCGCCGGCTGAGGCTGCGTGCGGTGGCGTTCATCTCGAAGCCGTGGTGGCGCGCGATCTCGCGGATACGCTCGCGCGTCTCGGCGCTGACCAGCGTGCTGTCGTTGAGCGCGCGTGAGACCGTCGCCTTGGAGACCCCGGCGATGCGAGCGATGTCGGCGATTGTCTTTACGCGGTCGGCTGTCATTGGAACCGGTTGCAGCATAGCTCGCCGCCTGCTAGTTTGCAACCGGTTGCAGAACGACATTGCCGAATCGACCCCCGTTTCCCCGTCCGTGGCGTCCTCGCCGGCGGCTGAGCTCGACTACACGCTCAGCGGCCGCAGGGCGGTTGTGGCATTGGCGGCGCTCGCGGCGTCGGCCACCTGCTTCCTCACCGCCGAGAACCTCCCGATCGGTCTGCTTCCGCAGATCTCGGCGAGCATGCACACCTCGCTGTCGACCAGCGGCCTGCTGGTCACGATCTACGCGCTGGTGGTCGTCACCGCGACGATTCCGCTCGCTCACGTCACCCGCCGCGTGCCGCGCCGCTACCTGCTCGCGGCAGTGGCCGCCGGGCTCGCGATCGGATGCGTCGGCTCGGCGCTCGCGCCCAACTTCGGAGTACTGATCGCAACCCGGATCTTCACGGCGGGCGCGCAGGCGATCTTCTGGGCGATCGGTCCGACCGAGGCCGCGAACCTGATGCGCCCGGAGCGGCGCGCCCGCGCGGTCACCTCGGTGTTCACCGGTAGCGCGCTGGGGCTGATGATCGGCGTCCCGGCGGGCACCGCGATCGGGCACGCGGCCGGCTGGCGGATCGCGTTCGTCGCGCTCGCCGCGGCCGCGCTGGTGCTGCTTGCGACGATCTTTGCCGCCTTGCCCAGCCGGCCTCCGCGGCTCGACCGCGGCGACGAGCGCGGCGCGGCCGATCGCGCTCGCTACCGCGTGCTGATCGCGTTCACCGCGCTCGCGGTGACGGCCAACTTCTCCTGGTACACGTACGCCAGCGCGTTTCTGGTGAAGGTCAGTGGCTTGCCGAAGGGGTCGGTGGCGCTGGTGCTGTTCGCGGCCGGAATCGCATCGTCGCTCGGGCTCAGCTCGGGCAGCCCGCTCTATCTTCGCCATCGCCGCGCGACGATCCCGCTGGCGGTCAGCTTCGCGGTGCTGGCGCTGCTCGGCCTGTTCGTCTTTGCCAAGGTGACCCTGCTGGCGTGCGTCTTCATCGCGCTCGCGAGCCTCGGGCTCAGCGCCTTCACCGTCGCCGGCTCAACGGCGGTGATCGAGCTCAGGCCCTCCGACGGCAGCGCCTGGTATTCGACCGCGTACAACATCGGCATCGCCAGTGGCCCGGTCGCCGGGGCGCTCGCCCTGCACGCCTGGGGACTGCGATCGGCGCCGCTCGCCGGCGCGGCGATCGCGACCGCGGCGGTCGTGCTGATGGTCGGCGCGGAGCTGCGGCTGCGCAAGCACCACCACTAGCGCCTGGCTCAGCGGCCCGGCGCGAGCACCTGTCGCAGCACCGCCAGCGCACGCTCGCGGTGCGCGTCGAGCTCGGTGACAAGCCGCTCGGCGTCGCGCTTGCGCAGCGCCGCGATGATCCGCGTATGGGCCTTGACGGCGCCGCGGCGTTCGGCCTCGAGGTTGTAGTAGAGCGCCCGGTAGGCCTCGGTCGAGTCCCACAACTGCCGGATCACGCGCATCGTGTGCGGGTGCTCCGGAGAATCGAGGATCGCCAGGTGAAAGCGCCGGTTCGCCTCGAGCTCGGCCGCCACATCGCCCGCGTCGACGGCGTCCTCGAAGTCCCGTGCCGCGAGCGCGATGCGCTCGAGCTCGGGGCTGTCCAATGTCGCCAACGCGTCGCGCGCCGCGCGGCGCTCGAGCAGCGCCCGCAGCCCGTAGATCTCCTCGAGGTCGGCGATCTGAAGTGCGGTGACGAAGTAGCCGCGGCGTGGGAGGTAGGTGACCTGGCCCTCCTGCTCGAGGATCCGCAGTGCCTCGCGCACCGGCGCGATGCTGACGCCGAGCTGCTGCGCGAACTCCTCCTGCCCGATCCGCGCGCCGGGGCGCAGCGCGCCCGCGACGATCGCGCCACGCAGCGCGTCGAGCGCGTGCTGGGTGGTGGTGCTCGGCCCGCCTGCGATCGCCGCCATCGCCACCGCTCAGCGGAAGGCCTGCCGGCCGGTCAGCGCGCCGCCGATCACGAGCGCGTGCACGTCGGCCGTGCCCTCGTAGGTGACGACCGACTCGAGGTTGTTCATGTGCCGGATCACCGGATACTCGAGCGTGATCCCGTTGGCGCCGAGCACCTGCCGCGCGGTCCGCGCGACGTGCAGGGCCGCGTTGACGTTCGCGAGCTTGCCCATGCTGACGTGCTCCGGTGCGAGCCGTCCCTCGTCCTTGAGCCGACCGAGGTGCAACGCCAGCAGCAGGCCGCGGTTGACCTCGGTCGCCATGTCGGCGAGCTTGGCCTGCTGCAGCTGGGTGGCGGCGATCGGCTTGCCGAACACGATGCGTTCCTGGCTGTAGTCGAGCGCCGCCTCGAAGCAGGCGCGCGCGGCGCCGATCGCACCCCAGACGATGCCGTAGCGGGCCTCGTTCAGGCATGACAGCGGACCACGCAGCGAGGTCGCCTGCGGAAGCAGCGCGTCGGCCGGCAACCGCACATCGTCGAGCAGCAGCTCCGAGGTCACCGACGCGCGCAGTGACAGCTTCTTGTGGATCTCCTGGGTGCTGAAGCCGTCGGTTCCCTTCGGAACCAGGAAGCCGCGGATGCCGTCGTCGGTGCGCGCCCACACGACCGCGACATCCGCGATCGAGCCGTTGGTGATCCACATCTTCTGCCCGTGCAGGATCCAGTCCGGCCCGTCGCGCCGCGCGCGGGTGCGCATCGACCCGGGATCGGACCCGGCGTCGGGCTCGGTCAGCCCGAAGCAGCCGATCGCATCGCCGGCGGCCAGCTGCGGCAGCCACTGTTGCTTCTGCTCCTCCGAGCCCCAGCGGTGGATCGCGTACATCGCCAGCGAGCCCTGGACCGACACGAGGCTGCGCAGCCCGCTGTCACCGGCCTCGAGCTCGAGGCAGGCGAGCCCGTAGGCGGTCGCGCTGGCACCGGCGCAGCCGTAGCCGTCGAGGTGCATGCCGAGCACACCCAGCGCGCCCAGTTCGCCGGCGAGCTCGCGCGGAATCGTGCCCTGCTCGAACCAGTCGCCGACCGCCGGCACGACGCGATCGTTGACGAACGCCCGCACGACGTCGCGGATCGCGCGCTCCTCGTCGGACAGCAGCGAGTCGATGTCGAGGTAGTCACGCGGCTTCACGCGCGTCGCCGTTGCTTCAGCTGCCATCCCGCGACTCCTTGATCCTAGATCTTCGAATATCTAGGATTGTCTCACGTGAACGTCTGGAGTGACAACCAAATCCCGGACTCGGCGCTGCCGGGGCTGCGCATCCTCGATTTCTCGCGCGTGCTCGCCGGGCCGTTCGCGACGATGCTGCTCGCCGACCTCGGTGCCGAGGTGATCAAGATCGAGCGTCCGGGCAGCGGCGACGACACCCGCGCCTGGGGCCCGCCCTACGACGACGCCGGTCGCTCGACCTACTTCGACGCGGTCAACCGCAACAAGTCCTCGCTTGCTCTCGATCTGGCGAGCCCCGCTGGGCTCGCCGGTGCCAGGGCGCTTGCGGCCGACGCCGACGTGCTGGTGGAGAATTTCCGGCCGGGGCTGCTCGACGGCCTCGGGCTTGGCTATGAACAGTTGCGAGCGGCCAACCCCGGGCTGATCTACTGCTCGATCACCGGCTTCGGCAGCACCGAGCAGGCGGCCGCGGTGCCCGGCTACGACCTGCTGGTGCAGGCGCTCGGCGGCCTGATGAGCATCACCGGCGAGCGCGCCGGTGAGCCACAGAAGGTGGGGGTGGCGCTCGTCGATGTGCTGGCGGGGCTGTTTGCGACCGTCGGCATCCTCGCCGCGCTCAACCACCGCGGCCGCGGCGGCGAGGGTCAGCGGATCGAGGTCGACCTGCTCTCGTCGTTGCTCGCCGCGCTCGTCAACCAGGCCTCGAGCTACACGGTCTGCGGAGTCGTCCCGCAGCGCATGGGCAACGAGCACCCGAGCATCGCGCCCTACGCCGCGTTTGCGACCGGCGCGGGCGAGATCGTGCTGGCGGTCGGGAACGACCGCCAGTTCCAGGTCCTCTGTGAGGTGCTCGGCGCGCCCGCACTCGCCACCGATCCGCGCTACCTGACCAACCCCGAGCGCGTCGCCAACCGCGCCACGCTGCGACCGGAACTCGAGGTGCTGCTGGCCACACGCCCCGCCGCCGACTGGGCGTCGCTCCTGATTGACGCCCGCGTCCCAGCCGGGGTCGTCAACGACGTCGCCGGTGCCTTCGCGCTCGCGCAGGCCCTCGGCCTCAACCCGCTTGTCGATTTGCAGGATCCAGGCGGATCCAGCGTGTGCCTGGCCAAGAACCCGATCGGTCTGTCGCGCACTCCGCCCACCTATCGCAGCGCTCCACCGAGGCTGCCCAACCCGGCGTCCGGCCCCGAGCCGGGTGCGCCCGTCAGCGCCGGCTGACCGACGGTGCGAACAGCTAAGGCATGCGTCCGGGTGGGCCGATTACAGGCCTCGATGCCCGTCTCTCTCCGCGCCCTCAGCTGTCGCCATGCGCTCGTCTTGATGTTGATCGTGGCGGGTTTGGCCGCGGTAACCTCGTCATCCGCGCTGGCCGCCTCCGCGCACGAGCCGGTCGGTCTCGGCGGTCACTGGCGGACGGTGTTCGACGACGAGTTCAGCGGCCACGCGCTCAACCAGACCGTCTGGAACCCGCACAACGGCTGGACCAACCAGAACAACGTCACCGATCATCTCAGCAACATCACGGTGCGCGGTGGCGACGCGATCTTCAGGCTCGCCTCACGCGGCTCGGGTGCCGAGATCGGCAGCAACCACTTCAGCCTCCGCATCGGCGAGTACGCCGAGGCCCGCATCCGCTTCGCGGGCGATGGCCTCACGATCTACAACTGGCCCGCCTGGTGGGTATCGGGTCCCGACTGGCCCAACGCCGGCGAGAACGACATCGCCGAGGGCCTCGGCGAGCTCACGATCAACTACCACTCGCCGCTCGGTGGGCTCGAGACCGGCCCGGTGCAGGGCACCTGGGCCCGCGGCTTCCATACCTACGGGATCTACCGCGGCCGCTTCTTCTCGCGCATCTACTGGGACGGCAAGCTCGTGCGCACCTATCGCACCCACGACGACGGCCAGCCGCAGATGCTGCTGCTGACGATGGGCGCCGCCAACGTGATCCGCACCGGCGCCGCCGGTGAGATGGTCGTCGATTACGTTCGCGCCTGGGAACCCGCCTGATCCTCCACAAAGCGCGCAAATAGGCGCCCACGCGGGTAGTCCCGCCCTGTCACCAATCTGAGACGGTGCCGGGAGCGCGCTGATGGTCAAGGACAAACGCGGCAGGACAACCAGGCTGATCTTCGGCCTGCTCGTCGCGATCGTCGTTGCCGCTGTGACCGTTGCCGGCCTGCTGGCCAGCGGGGGCGGCACGCCGGCTCCGGTGCCGGCGCGGACGACGGTCAGCATGCCGAGCTCGCCGACGACGACGGCGCCGGTCGTGGCAACGCCGCCGGCCGCGACCGGCACCGCGCCGGCCGCCACAGCTCCCACCGTGTCCACGGCTCCTACGGTGACAGCTCCGGCCACGACCACGACGCCGGTCACGACCACGACGCCGGTCACGACGACGACGCCGGCCACGACGACGACGCCGGCCAAGGCGCCGGTGCCGCTCGGGATGCGCGGCTCGTGGAAGCTCGTCTTCAGTGAGAGCTTCGACGGCAGCTCGCTCGACCGCAAGGTCTGGAACGCGCACGCCGGCTGGACCAACCAGAACGGCGTCAGCGACTCGCTCGGCAACGTTGCGATCAGAAACGGCCGCGCGATCCTGACGCTCGCCTCCGGATCCTCGGGTGCCGAGCTCGGCACCCTGCACTTCAGCCTCAAGGTCGGCGACTTCGCCCAGGCCCGCATCAAGTTCGCCGGAGCCGGCAACACGATCTACAACTGGCCCGCATTCTGGGCATCCGGACCGGACTGGCCGCAGGGCGGCGAGAACGACATCGCCGAGGGCTTCGGCGCGCTGACGATCAACTACCACTCGCCGTCACTGGTCGAGCACAGCGGCACGATCCCAGGCGACTGGGCCGGCCACTTCCACACCTACGGCATCTACCGCGGCCGCGGCTACTCGAGCGTCTACTGGGACGGCAAGCTGATCCGCACCTACCGCACCGACGATGACGGCCAGCCCGAGACGCTGCTGCTCACGCTCGGCGCCGGCAACCAGGTCCGCACCGGCCCCTCCGGCGCGATGATCGTCGATTACGTTCGCGCCTGGCACTCGCGCAGCGCGCGTTAGCAGTGCCTTGAGACCCAGATCAGCTGGTGTGTCGGCTTGCCGTAGGCGTTCTCGAGGTAGATCGTGCCCGGACGTCCTGGAAGGACCCGGTAGAAGACGTTGTCCTTGACCGGGATCGTTATGTGTCGCCCTGTCGTCATACAGACGCTGACGCTGGGGTTGCCGTCGGCGACGAGCCCGAAAACGCCCTCGTCGGTAGAGACAACAAGGCCCTTCGCCAAGACCTCCCGGAGGTCGCTGCAGCCTCCGCCACCGGTGTCAGCTGCGTTCATGGCGTCGGCAGATCCGAGCTTGACGCAGGCGCCCTCGGTTCCCGGCGTCACCCAGATCGTGCCGCTGTTGCCAAACGCGACGCGGCGGGTCTGCGATTCGTCAAGACCGAGCGAAGGGCCAGCCAGGGAACTCGATGGGGCAGCGGTTGTGGTGTTCCTCAGCTGTGCCGGCGGGGTGTTGCGGAACAGGCCGAAGTGCTCCGTGATGCTCGGAGCCACGCTGCGTACGAGCTTGATCTGGGTCTGCCCGTTCGGACACGTCTGTCCGAGCAGGCATGGCTTGTAGAGGGCCGCAAGGTACGACGCCGGGTAAGCGGCGGACGTGGTTCCGTGAACGGTGGTGACGCGGACTGCGGTCGGCGCGTGCCGGCCGGGCCTGCGGACACCGGGCCACCAGGCGATGTACCAACCGTGTCCGACAGTTGCCTTGACCCGGGTCCCGTCCCGCAGGACGAAGGTGACAGCCGACACGCCGGGCCCGACCGAACCGGTGACAGCAGTCAGCGACTGAGCTCCCAGGATCAGCTTCGTCATGGCGGCCCTGACTGAGCGCGCCTTTGCTCGTGCCGCCCGGTGTCCCGGTTGCTCGCCCTGTGCCGCACGGTAGAGGGTGGTCTCGCGCCGCTGCAGTGCCTGCAGCGTCTGGCTCGCGCCGGCGCCGATCACCCGCTGGCTGACGATCGGGACGCTCACCTTCCCCGCGGCGGGCGCGATGACGACGTTCGGTGGGTAGGGCGTGCTGACGTGCAAAAGCACGCGGTTCCCGCGCGTCACGCACTGCCATGGCGTCCCGCCCCGCAGGTAGACGATCGCGGTGAACGGGCCGCGCGACTCGGTGGCGGTCAGGTCCGCCCGCGGCACCCGCCCGCATGCTGCCCGCGCCTCGGTCAACGCCGACTGTGTCGGGGCGCTGGGCGTGCCGGTCCAACCGGCGAATGCGTCCGGAGCTCCCGAGGACAACAGCAGCACCAGCCCGACGAGCGCGGCCGCAACCGCTGAACTGCTCGCCGCGAGCGTCGGCCAACCGAGCAGGCGACGCTGCCTCGGGACGCTGTAAGCGCGATCTGCGGCCGCCACGAGCTCGCGCTCCAGTGCAGGAATGACAGTCATTGGGCCGCCTCCAAGCGATCACGCAGGCGGGCGAGCCCCCGCCTGACACGTTGCCTGACCAGGCTCTGCGAGCACGCCAGCGATTCCGCCAGCTCGCGATATTCACGCTCCTCGATCACGCGGCCGCTGACGGCTTCGCGGATCGGCTCGGGAAGCTCGGCAAGCAACTCGAGTGCCGCACCGTCGAGCGACGCCATCGCATCGATCCGGCTGATCGACTCGTCATCGATCACAACCGCCGCCATGCCCAGACGCTGCCGCGCGGCATCCTCCACCCGACCCCGCTCGAGGCTGCGGGCGAGGACGTGCCGCGCGATCCCGAACAGCCAGGCCACGAATTCGCCCCGCTCCCGCTGATAGCCCGCGATCGACTCCAGCGCCGCCGCAAACGTCTCGGCGCTCAGATCAGCCGCGACCTCCGCAGACGCCGTCCAACGCAGGAACCAAGCCAGCACCGGACGCTCGTGACGTCGATACAGCTCGCCGAATGACGTCGGGTCAGCCGGCGTCCTGGCGGCCAGCTCGGCATCGGTCAGATCTCGACGAAGAAATGCCATCTTCAAGTCCTTGCAGAGTTCCACGAACTTTGTGACAGCTCATGGACTCGTGCAGATCGTGGCGGGATCAGCCTTGTTGTGCGCTGAAGACGCAGCCGCTCGAGCCCGGGACGCACGACGGGCGGAACGCCGCCGGGAAGTTGGCCGACGCGTGGAGCGGCGATGTCACGGCACCGGATCGGGTGCCGACGGTGACGGACGTGGCGTCACTGGTCCAGGGCCACCATGCGAAGTACCAGCCGTTCTCGACGGTCGCCGAGACCGCTTCCTCGTCCGCGAACGAGAAGGTGATCGAAGACACTCCGTTGCCGACCCGCCCGAGCGCGTACAGGCCGTAGCCGGCCCCGAGTGAGCGGTCATGAAACGCTTTGCGCTCGGCGGGAGTTTCGTTGTTGAGTACCTGCCGGAGCGGACTCGGCCCCGGACCGGTGAGGCTGCCCGCACCAGCCTGCAGCCAGTACGGAGCGCTGATGTGCTGCGGCGCGGGTTCGCCCTGGAGCCGTCCGAACGTCCCGATGTCCCGCATTCCATTCGAGCCGCTCGTGAGGCAGCTGTAAACCCTGCCGCCCCGCACTTCAACAGCTGCGACGTAGACGCCACGTTGCTCGGCCAGGACCGGTCGATGCGCGAAGGTGCCATCGGCGATCGCGCTATATCCGGCCGCGAGCACGTCACAGCTCTTGGTCGCGGCCGATAGGGCGGCCCGGGACGGCTGGGCTGGAGCCGACGAATAGCCGGCGTACGCCGGCGGCGCCCCCGACGAGAGCAGCAGAACCGCAGCGGTGACCGCTGCGGCCAGCAGTGTCCCGGACGCCCCGATCGCGGTCCAGGGCCTCCCGAACCTGATCCGGTAGGCGAGCCGGGGAGTGCCAGGCCAGCGGCGCCGTGGGGCGTCGATGTCGCGTCTGATTGCCGCCTCCAGCTCGCTGCCGTACCGAGCCAGGCTCGGGGGCGTTACACGGTTCATAGCTCCTCCTTTGGCACGGATCGGGCGAGTCGCCGAAGCGCGCGTGAGACTCGTAGCCGGGCCGCTGCGGGGGCGATCGAGAGCCGCTCTGCCACCTCGTCGTAGGAGAGCTCTTCGACGATCCGCAGGTCCAATGCATCGCGCTCATGCGGAGCAAGGTCGCCGAGCTGGCGCTCGAGCGCGAGCCGCGGAGACAGCCGCTGTTCAACCTCGGCGTAGCCGTCTTCGAGGGCGAGGTCTGTCGGAAGACCAAGGCGCTCGCGCGCGCGGCTCTCGATGCGGTCATGCCGGGCCGCGTCCGCAACCAGGTTCGCCGCGATCCCCATCAGCCAGGGTCGCGCCGACCCATCGCCGGGATCGTGAAATCGCCTCCGGCTGAGCCACGCCCGCGCGAACGTCTCGGCTGTGAGATCGCTGGCCGCCCACGTGATCCGCGCAGCCAGCCAGATGTAAACCCCCTGGACGTGACGCTCGTAGAGCTCGGCGAACGCCGCCGGATCCTCATGCGACCAGCGCAGCAGTTCGGCGTCGCTCGCGCCCGAGCCGATCTTGGACAGGGATCTCATTCAGCTACTAATCGCACTACGCCCCGCTTTTGTATCTCTGCTGGGTTGAGTGAAGCGGTTAGGCTGCCGGACGTGACCGAATCGCGTGAGCACGCGCGTGTCGACCCGACCGAGCTGGGTACTCTGCTTGTGGTCCTGCATGGTGCCGACGAGCCGCGCGTGCGAGTGGCAGTCACGTACCGCGTCTGGCGGCATCAAGCGCGTCTACACGCGGCATTTGTCGCCGATGCCGAGGAGCAGAAGCGCCGCGGCGCGTCGATCAGATCGTTTGGCGCCGGTGCCGGTCGCCCGCAGCCGGCGGAGGTCGAGGAGACCGTACGGATCTGGCGTGATCGTGAGCGCTGCCGTGTCGAGCATCACGGTGGTCCGAGGGATGGCGCCTACGCTGTCGTCGACGGATCGCTCTGGTGGATGTGGGACCCGCGCAATGGTGCCCATAGCAATCAGGACGATCCGAGCGTGGGGAGCGGCATCGGGGATGAGCTTGAGATCATGCTCAACCCCATACAGCTACTGAGTGCGCTGCGGCTGCAGCCGACCGGCAGCTCCGAGGTCGCCGGCAGGCCAACGATCAGCGCGCACGGCGTACCGCGGCCGCGGGACCCGCGTCGCGGTCTCGCGCTAACGCTTCACGAGCTCGGTGCCGGCGCCGACTTCTACGAGCTGGAGGTCGACCGGCAACTGGGTGTGCTGCTTGCCGTCACTGCTGTCCGGGATAAGCAGCCATTCCACAAAATCACGACGGTGGCGGCCGCGTTTGACCAACCGATCCCGGATGAGACGTTTCGGTTCCAGCCGCCCGCCGGCGAGCAGATCCAATCGAGGTGGGGTGAGGAACGGATTGAGCACGTCACGCTTGTCGAAGCGCAGCAACGGGCCCCGTTCACGGTCCTGATGCCCAATACCGTGCCCGCCAACTGGCAGGTGCAATGCCGGCTGGTCCGACCCTCCGACCGCCCTCCCTCGCCGATGCAGATCGGGTTGAGCTACCACTCCACCGACGGGCACGAGAGCATCTCGCTCAGTCAGTTCCCCGCCGGCGGGGCCAATCCGTACCGACAGCTCAGCGACGAAGGCTGGGAGACCGTCACCCGCGACGGAACCGAGATGAAGACCCGCCCAGCCCGATGGGGTCAGGCCCAGGTGGAACTCGAACGCGACGGCACGTTCGTCCACCTCATGTCCGACAACCTCACTCGCGATCAGGTCCTGACGATCGCGGCCGGCCTGCGGCCGGCCCCCAGCGCGAGCAGCATCTGAACCCCTCGGCCCCGCGGGATTTCGTACGGTACGGGCACCAATCCGACCGAGAGGATCCCGATGGCCGCGTATCTCATCTATTCCCGGACGGAGATCACCGACGAGCAAGCCTCGAAGGAGTACGGGCGGCTGGTCATCCCACAGATCCGCCAGTTCGGCGGTGAGGTGCTCGTCGCGCGTGGTGCCGCGACGCCGTTGGAGGGTGACTGGGACCCGCTCGCGGTCACGATCTTGAAGTTCGACGACCGCGACGCGTTGATGCGGTGGTACGACTCGGCGGAGTACCAGCCGCTCAAGCAGATGCGGCTCGAGAGCAATCTCGGCGACATCATCGCCGTCGAGGGACCCTGATCGTCCAGAGGCTTTCCGGGTAAGGCCGCCTAGAGGTCGACCACACCTCGTTGCCTGTGACGAGTCAGCCGGGGTCCACTGCAACGAGATGCTTTGCGATGAACGCGACCAGCGCGCGTCGCGTGCCGGCAGGGCCGTCAGCGCTGATCGCGTAGGTCTGTTTGCCGATGTGCCATTCGAGCATCGTTCCCGTGCTGCGGGCCCAGATCGGGCACTGGTACCAGGCGGCGGGATGACCGCGGAAGCGCGTGCGGCCGACGATGTCTGCGCTCGAGAAGCAGCCGAACAGCAGATACGGGTAGGCGCGTTGCTGACCAGCGGACGCTTCCCAGATCATCGCCTCACCGGCTCCAGAGGCCGACCCCACGTATGAGTCGGGAGCGCGGAAGCTGCCGGTCAGGCTGAGCAACGGGACGCCACAGTCATGGGTCGGGCAGTCCCAGTTGATCAGGGGATGGAACCATGGCGTCGGGAGCTGACTCGGGCAGTAGACGATCGCCCTGATTTCGGCTGCGGCCCGCTGGCAGGTGCGGCGTATCGCCAGCGGCGCTGCTGCGAAATAGATCGGCCCGACAGTGGTGTCACCACTCGGCGCCGGCGCGAGCCGGAATCCAGCCTGACGGGCGCCCTGAGCGGATTCGAAGCATCTGACATCTCCCTCGGCGAAGAGATGCCCGGGATAGTTTGCGGGGTAATAGAGCTGGCTGCTCACCTCGGCGACGACGTCGTGCCCGGCAGGGCAGAGGGCCTTGCCGCCGTAGAGGTGTACGGGCGAGACGGAGCCGCCGAAGATCGCCACCGCCGCGAAAGCGCCTGATGCTGCAAGGAGCGAGACCGCGATCACTCCGACCACGCGCCTCCGCGCACGCCGTCCGGCGCGTCGCGTGAACCGCCTCGCGGTGCCCCCGACCGGTCCGTCCTGCTCCCGGCTTGCGAGCTGGGATCGCTCGGCATGGGCGCGCAGCAGCCGCTCAAGCATCTCCTGCTCGAACTCGTCAAGTGGAAGCGATCGCGCGTCCGTCTTCACTTCTCCACCTCCTTCGGGTGCGCCCAATTGCCCTGATGCCCGCTGCCGGCCGGTGCGAGAAGCGCCTGCATGGCGTGTCTCGCGCGAAACAGCCGGACGCGAAACGTCGCCGCCGTGACGCCGATGACCGCCGCTGCCTCCTTCGGACTCAGCTCGTCCCGAGTGACCAGCAGCAGCGCCTCTCGCTGGTCATCCGGCAGCCGTCTCAATGCACGCCAGATCTCGGCTCCGTCCTGAGCGGCCGCCATCTGCTCGAGCAGCCGAGCTGATGCCTCCTCGGACAATTCGGTCTCGTGACGGACCGCGAGCGCGATCCCCTGTTGACGTCGTTGACTGCGCCACAGCAGCCCAAGCTGGTTGTGGGCGATTCCCAGCAGCCAGGGGCGCACCTCGCCTCTTCGCGGGTCGTAGCGGTGCGCCGCCGCGAGCGCCCCGAGAAAGGTCTCGGCGACGACGTCGTCGACATCCGCGGCGGAATCGCATCGACGCGCGACATACAGCACCACGACCCGGCGATACCTGCGAAACAGCTCGGCAAACGCCTCAGGATCATCTCTGGCCGCGGCGACCACCACTGGGTCGGAGGCGCTTTCAAAGGAAGCCACTCCCCAAGTTATCCGCAGCCGGCTGTTGCGTTACAAGGACCTGGAGCACATGTCGCCATCGGCGCTGCGCATGGTCATGCGCATTTTGCGAAGCTGGCGGCATGCCTGGGCTCGCAGAGCGTTGCCATCAGACGCTCGAGCGGAGTTGGACTGTCGGCGAGCGGGATGGCGTGCCGTTCGCCTATACGCGGCCGAGTCCGGAGCGCTACCGCTGGCAGTGGTACTGGGACTCATGCTTTGCCGCCATCGCCTGGCGCCACTTCGACCCGCTGCGCTCACGCTCGGAGCTCGAGACGCTGCTCTCCGCCGCGCGCCCCGATGGGTTCATCGGGCACACGGTGTTCTGGGACCACCCGCTTGATGGCGCGCGGGTCCTGTTCTACAACGTGATGCATCGCAGCGACTTCATGACCGCGACGATCCAGCCGCCGGCGCTGGCGTTCGCTTGGCGGATCGCGGTCGGCGATCCGGCACTCGACCCGCGAATCGCGGCCCATCACAAGGCGATCAGCGCGGCGCGTGATCTGGAGGGCGATGGACTTCTGTGGATCCTTCAGCCCGATGAGTCCGGGCTCGATGCGTCGCCGCAGTTCGATCCGATCTGGCGCCATGAGGCCCAGGGCTTGCCCCGGTTCATGGAGCTTGTGCATCGCAACCGTGAACTCGGGTTCCGCATAGACGCGGTGCGAGCCGCCGGAAGGCCGGTCGTCTGTGAAGTGCTGACGAACGTGATCCACGGGCTCTCACAGATGGCACTGGGCCTTCCGTCGATCACGCCCGCGCTGATCGCGCGGCTCTACGACGAGCCGAGTGGTCTGTTCCTGCCGGCGGCGATGCCGGCGGTCGAGCAGCGGATCCCCATTACCTGGGCCGCGCTCGCGCCGCTCGCGCTGCCGGACCTTCCCGAGGAGATCGGACACCGCCTGGCCGCGTGCCTGCTGGATGAGCGTCGGTTCTGGACGAGCGTGGCGCCCCCGGCGGTCTCGCTCGATGAGCCGTCGTTCTCGCTGCGGGAGCGTTTCGGCGGCCTGCGGCGCTACTGGAGGGGACCGAGTTGGGTCAACAGCGCCTGGCTCGTCTGGCGTGGCCTGGTGCGTCTGGGCTACGAGCAGCAAGCGGCGACGCTTGCCCGCGGCATCACCGACACGGTCCTGCGTGAGGGACTTCGCGAGTTCTACGACCCACACACCGGGCGTGGGATGGGCGCTGAGGACTTTGCGTGGTCGGCGCTGGCTGTCGAGTTGCTGGACCCGCGCAACGCGAGCGCTGGGCTCCCATCTCCCGCTCGGGGCCGCTAATACTTGCCGTCCGGCCGTCCGGCCGGCGAGCTGCTCGCCTTGCGCTGACCGGTGCGGGCCGAGCATTCGCCGACGCCGACGATTGGCGATGATTGACCACGTGCAGAGCCTGAAGGCGGGAAATCTTGCGTTGAAGTTTCTGCTCGAGTTGGCGGCGTTCGCGGCATTCGCGTACTGGGGCGCCAGCGCCGGAAGTGGGGTCGGAGCGATTCTTCTGGCGATCGCGACACCTGCGGTGGCGGTCCTTGTCTGGGGGCGGTTCGCGGCGCCGAAGGCGACGCGACGTCTCCGTCTCGGTGCGCGCGTCCCGCTCGAGCTCGGAGTGTTCGGCCTCGCGGTCCTGGCGTTGCTTGCCGTCGGCAGCGCGGTCGCCGCGATCCTGCTCGGCGCGTTGACGATCGTCAACAGCGTGCTGCTCACGGTGCTCGATCAATGGTCTGGGTGAGCGAGTCCGCCGCTGCGAGTCGGCCGCCGCGTGCGCGCCTAGGTGAGTGACACGGCAGCCTGTTCGAGCAGGTCGAACGCGTCCTGCAGGCCGGATTCCATACCGGAGTTGATGTGCATGTCTCGCGCTTGGACGGTTTTGTGTTGTACGAGGATGCGCAGTTGGGTGACGCCGTTGTGCTCGCTCAGCGTCGTGGTGTTGGTAGCCGCGGCGTCTGGGAACGGCTCGAAGGTCTCGGTCTGGACGATCTTTCGGCTCGGGACGATTTCCAGGAACTCACCGTAGAACGCAAACTCCTTGCCGTTGAATGGGCGCATCGCGTAACGCCATGTCCCACCGACGCGCAGGTCGATCTCGCACGTCGTGATCTCACCGCGCTTGGCGTGCCACCAGCGCCGGACGAGGTCCGGCTCCGTGAGTACGCGCCAGACCATCGAGGCAGGTGCCGCGAACTCGCGCTCGATGAGGATCTGGTCGGGTGCGGGCAGGGTCACCTTTGCCGAGCCACTAGTGGTCGTGGTCATCTGCTTGGTCCTTTCTGAGGTCTGTGAGAACGTCGTCGATCAGTTCGAATCGCTCAGACCAGAGCTGTTCGTAGTTCTTGACCCAGTCGTGGATGGGTTTGAGCGCCGAACCGTTGAGGCGGTAGAGGCGCTGTCGCCCGTGGTCGCGCACCGCGACGACCCCCACTTCCCGGAGTACGCGCAGGTGCTTTGAGACCTGTGGCTGACCGAGCCCGAGCTCGCGGACCAGCTCGCCTACGGCCTGTTCACCCCCGGCGAGCAGGTCGATGATCTCGCGTCGGCGTGGTTCGGCGATCGCGTTGAACGCATCTGTGGTCGTCGCCGCTCTGGCCATGTCACGACAATACATACCTATATGGGTATGTGTCAAGCGACTCTGAGCATCACGATTCAGGGGGCGTTCCCCGGTAGAGTTGGCGCCGTGCTGATCTGTCGACAGTCCTCCATGTCCACGACGACGCCGGGATTACCCGGCGTGGAGACGTAGCGACAGCACGTTATCCGCCCCGGGCCAATGGCCCCGGGCGCAAGCTGTGCCTTCCGGCGGCCGCTGGCCGTTTGAAAGGAAGGCATGATGGACGCACCCGATCACCGGCGTCTTGGCCGGCAGCTTGAGATCTTTGCCACCGAGGAACAGTGCGGCGCGGGCCTGCCGTTCTGGCTACCGGCCGGCGCGATCGTGCGAAGCGAGCTCGAGGCCTTCGTGACCGAGCTCGAGCGTCGTCATGGTTACCGGCATGTCAACACCCCGGTGATGGCGAAGCGCGAGCTGTATGAGCGATCCGGCCACTGGGAGCACTACCACGCGGACATGTACCCGCCGATGGAAGTCGGGGCCGAGCAACTGGTCCTGCGCCCGATGCTCTGTCCGCATCACATCCTGATCTTCGACCAGCAACCGCGCAGCTGGCGTGAGCTGCCACTCCGCCTCGGCGAGGTCGGCCCGATGTTTCGCCGTGAACGCTCAGGGGTGGTGGGAGGGCTCAGTCGCGTGCGCCAGAGCACGCTCAACGACGGTCACGTCTTCTGCCCAGAGGACCGCGTCACGGGCGAAATCATCGACATCCTGTCGATGATCGAGATCGCCTATCGCGCGCTTCGGATCCCCGCACCGAGGCTACGACTCTCGCGCGGCGGCAGTGGGCCGAAATACGTTTCTGACCCAGCGATCTGGCAGCGCAGTGAGGCGATGCTCCGCGACGCGCTTGACCGGGCCGGGGCCACGTACGCAGAGGCCGAGAACGAGGCTGCGTTCTATGGCCCCAAGATCGATCTTCAGGTCAGCGATCCGCAGGGACGCGAAGAAACGCTCTCGACCATCCAGGTTGACCTGGTGCTGCCGAGCCGCTTTGGCCTTCACTACGACCGCAACGGCGAGCGACGCTCGCCGATCATGATCCACCGCTCGATCATCGGAACGCTCGAGCGGATGACCGCTCACCTGCTCGAGGTCCACAACGGCGCGCTTCCGGTGTGGCTGTCACCTACGCAGGCATTGGTAATGGCGGCGACCGAAAGTAGCCGCACGTATGCAGCCGCGGTCAACCGCCGGCTCCTGTCGTCGGGTCTGCGGGCCGAACTCGACGATCGCGACGCCACCCTCGGCGCACGCATCCGCACGGCCTATCCGCGCAAGATCCCGTACGTCGTGGTCGTGGGCGAGCGGGAACAGCGCGACCAGACCATCTCACTGCGGCTGCGCGACGGCGGCCAGCAGCAGTCGCTCACAATCGATCGGCTGATCGAGATGGCGCGCTGCGCCGGTCGACCAAATCGCGCCGGCGCCTCGGGCACGGTGCGCTAAGCTGAGCGAGTCAGATAGCGAAGGCAACCAGAGGGCGAGACATTCTTCTGAACGTCCCCTTCCCGCGAAAGCAGCCTGATCTTCTGATGGCCGAGAGTCCATCCACGGGTGGGCTTTCCGCGTTAAGGGACGCGCGCCCGACGGGGCACGGGGCGCGCGCGGGCGGCGGCTCAGGGCAGGATGTCGTTCAGCGTCGCCGCGAACCCGCTGCTGGACTCGTCGAGCTCACCCTCGATGTGCAGGCGCGCCGGGCCGCTCTCGGTCCACAGGTCCAGGAAGTAGGCCCAGCCCGGGAGCTCCGGGTCGTCGGACTTGGTGATCGCCTCGACCACATAGAGCTCGCGCGGCGCCAGCACCAGCGGCTCGGGGCAGTCGTCCTCGACGCGCCGCTGCAGATCGTCGACCCTGAGCCGGTCGCCGGACAGCTCGCGCAGCTCGTCGTACTCGCCGTCCACCACGAGGTCGACGACCCCCGCCAGCGCGCGGTACATCGGCTCGGGCATCAGCTCGAGCGGCTCGCCGGGATCTCCCTGCCCACCGAGCTCGTAGCCTGGCGTCAGCTCGAGCCGGCGGAAGAAATAGTCTTCGCACGCAGCGCGTGCCTGGCGGCAGACGCCCTTCGGAAGACCGGCTGCGCCGAGCCCGAAGACGCCGGCTTCGATCGCGTCACCGAGCGTCCCCTGCCGGCGCGTGAGCTGTGCGGTGACGGCGGCACCGTGCTCGGTATCGGTTGCCATCGAAGCACCCTCCAACAGGATCGAGGGGGCGTCGTGACGGCTGTAGCCGGGGCAGGCCCGCGCGGCGGAGTGAAAGACGATCAGGTGGTCACCCATCGCGCCCCCATGATTGATCGCTTGCTGGATGTCGGCCGCGAACGGCGATCTCGCCGAGCCGGTATCGGTAGTGCTGCCACGGCCGAGCATCCTACGAGCAATCGCCTCCGATAGCCGTGGTGGGGGTAGTTCCTGGCGTCGGAGCCGCGCTGCAGCGCAGCTGAAGCGTTGCGCTGTTTACGCGAGTAGGCTTCGGTCGCGTGGATGATCCACATCACCGCCGCGATGGCGGTCTCGGAGCTGTGGTATGGGACCTCGAGCCGATCGTCGAGAACCGTGGCGAGGACGGCGCTCGGCAGTTGCTGCGCGACGCTCGAGCGCGCGCGGACGCGTTCAAGAGCGAGTTCGCCGGGAGCGTGGCTGATTTGGATCCCGACGCGCTGGTCGGGGCCGTGAGCGAGCTGACCGAGATCCGTGAGTTGTTGTGGCGCGCCCTGGGCTACGCCCGCATCCGTGGCTACGCGGACAGCTCGAACGCGGCCGCCGGCGCGCTGCGGGCCGCGGGCGAGACGGCTCAGGCCGAGATCGACGGAAAGCTGTTGTTCTTCGAGCTCGAATGGGTCGGGCTCGATGACGACCGGGCCGAGGCGTTACTCGCCGGTGCCGGCGCGCGGCTCGACTTCGCCGCCCACCACCTCCGTCGCCTGCGCGCACGGCGCCCCTACCTCCTCAGCGACGAGCAGGAACGGATCCTGGCCGAGACGAGCGTGCAGCGACTCGCGGCCTGGAAGCGACTGTATACCGAGCACGCCGCAGCGCTCACCGCCGAGATCGGCGGCGAGCTGGTCCCGATGGCCCGGGCCGCAAGTCTGTTGGGGTCGCCGGTGCGCGAGCAACGGCTCGAGGCGATGGCGGCGATCGCCGTCGGCGTGAAGGCCGGTCTGCCGGCGCGGGTCGCCGCCTACAACCAGGTGCTGGGCGAGAAGGCTGTCGATGACCGGCTGCGCGGGTATCCGACGTGGCTCTCGTCGCGCAATCTGCTCAACGAGACCAGCGACGCCGCAGTGCAGACACAGCTCGCGGCGATCGCTGCGCGACGTGATCTGCCGCAGCGCTGGAACCGCCTCAAGGCGCGGTTATTGGGCGTCGAGCGATTGGCGACGTCGGACTTGCAAGCGCCGCTTCCGGATGTCAGGCGTACGGTCGAGTTCTCGCAAGCACGCCGGCTGATCGTGGCGGCCTGGTCGGCCTTCTCGCCACGCGCCGGCGGGATCGTCGATAGCTTCTTCACGCAGGGGCTGATCGATGCGCCGATCCGCGCCAACAAGCAGGGCGGGGCACTGTGCGCGCAGGCGGGGGCGGGCTCGCATCCCTACGTGTTGGTGAACTATGACTCGCGTCCAGAGGACACGATGATCCTGGCTCACGAGCTCGGCCATGCGCTTCACTTCGAGCTCGCCCGCGGCCAGCGTGCGCTCCAGTGCAACACCTCGATCCCGATGCTCGAGGTCGCATCGACCTTCTCCGAGGCGCTGGTCGCCGAGCACCTGATGGCGGGCGCTGCGGATGACCGCGAGCGACTGTCGTTGTTGGCGGCTCGCCTCGACGACGCGATGCTCAACGTGTTCGAGGGTTGCGCGTATCTGTCCGCCGAAGCGGGAATGCACGCCCATCTCCGCGAGCACGGAGAGCTGAGCGCCGAGAAGCTCGCCGAGATCTGGACCAGCGCCGTCAGCGCAGTGTGGGGGGACACGGTCGAAATCGAGGAGGGCACCCGCCTGCTCTGGTCGCGGATCCCGCATCTGATCTGGGAGCCCGGCTACCTCTACAGCTACTCCTACGGGTTGCTCACCGCGTGGTCCGCATTCGCCCGCTACAAGCAGGCCGGTGATCGATTCGCCGAGGACTACCTCGCGATGCTGGCCGCCGGCGGCTCTCGTAGTCCGGAGCAGCTCGTGGCGATGATCGGCCTGCGCGCCACCGACCAGGACTTCTGGAACGCAGGCCTCGGGATGCTCGACGCGATGCTCGACGAGGCCGAGGCGCTCGCCGCGATTCGCTGAGGACAGCCGCCTCGGTCGCTCAGCTGGGGCGGGGTGGGCACAGCACCGCCAGCCGTTCTGCCAGCTGTAGGAGATCGTCGAAGATCTCGTCGGCGCCGCAGTCGTGTATCGGCGCGCCGGTGCGGACGGCGAGGACCTGGCACCCGGCCGCCTTGCCTGCCGCGATGCCGGCAGGTGCATCCTCGACCACGACGCAGTCGCTCGGAGCGACGCCGAGCAGCTCACAGCCGAGCAGATAGGGCTCCGGGTCAGGCTTGCCCCGCGCAACGTCCTCACCGCCGACGACCACATCAGGAATCGGCAGGCCGAGGCGCGCAAAGCGCGTCAACGTCAACGGCCGCGGCGCCGAGGTCACTAGCCCACAGCGGCCGGCGTAGGCCGTCAAGAGCTCAACGGCACCGGCATATGGCGCCGCCTTGTGCTCGTGCTCCGTAAGCAGCTCGGCGAGGAGCTCGAGCTCGGCCTCCACGATCAGTTGCGGGGCGACCCTTGCGACGGTGTCGACACCACGCTCCCCGTGGATCCCGCTGAACATCTCGGCCCGGTCGATCGCTCGCATGTCGGCCCAGGCGCCCCAGGTAGCGAAGTACATCGCCTGTGAATCGATCAGCACTCCGTCGACGTCGAACAGCACGCTGGTGGCCATCTGAGGGTGTCTACCGGACCGTGAGGTCGGCAAGACCGGCTGCCGGGCCGGCGGCCCTTCTGAGCAGTAGAGTCGCGGCCGTGACGCTCGTTGTCGTGACCGGAGCTACGCGCGGAATCGGCCGCGCAGCGGCGAGTGCGCTCGCGGAGCAAGGGGCCGAGCTCGTCATCGTCGGGCGCGAGCGCGACCGCGTTGACGAAGTTGTCCGCGAGGCTCAGGCTGTCGGCGGCGGAGCGCCCGTCCACGGACAGATCGCCGATCTGGCGCTGATGTCTGAGGTACGGCGGGTCGCCGCCGAGTTGCGTGACAGCTACCCGCGCATCGACGTCCTCGCCAACAACGCCGGCGCACTGTTCGCTGCACGCCGGGTCACCGCCGAGGGGCTGGAGCAGACGTTCGCGCTCAATCACCTGGCCCCGTTTCTGCTGACCAACCTGCTGCTCGATCGGCTCGACGGCGCGCGCGTCATCACCACCACATCCGACGCCCACACGCGGGGCGTACTCGACGTCGACGATCTCCAGATCGCGTCGGGGAAGTACGCCGCGATGCGCGTCTATGGCACGTCGAAGCTGTGCAACATCATGTTCACCAAGGAGCTCGCCAGACGCGCGCCGCAATTGCATGCCAACTGCTTTCACCCCGGCGTCGTGCGCACCGGCTTCGGCAAGAACGAAAATGGCATCTGGAAGCTCCTGACCACGGTCGGGTCGCCGTTCTTCCGGTCTCCCGAGCGCGGCGCCCGCTCGCTGGTTTGGCTCGCCACCTCCGCTGAGGCAGCATCACTCAGCGGCGCATACGTTGTCGACGAAAAAGTGAGGGAGCCCAGCGCCGTGGCCCAGGACGCGACCCTCGCCGCGGCCCTCTGGCAGCGCAGTGCGGAAATCACCGGCCTTGTCGCTGCCGCCGGATGACTGAGGGATCGAACGCTAGTCCGCTTCGTCGACAGACCTGGGCTCCGCGGGCGTAGTCTGGTCTCTGAGGCCACCGGACTGTGAGCCGGCGCTGAGCCAACTGTGAGCGGAGGGTCGTATGACGAACGTTCGTATCGCAAGGCAGCCGATTCTGAACGACGATCAGATCGTCCAGGGATATGAGCTGCTCTATCCGACCGGTGAGGTCAGCGAGACGCTCGCGGCAGCCCGCGTCACGATCGAGGCACTGAGCGAGATCGGATTTGAGCGGCTTGTCGGGACAAGCCGAGCCTGGATCAACGTGACCCCGGAGTTTTCGGCCGGCGACATGGTCCTCAACCTGCCACCGGACAGGGTCGTGCTCGAGCTCGGCGCAGAGATGGGTCAGGACGAGGCGACACTCGAGCGGCTTGCGGACCTGCGTGCCGCCGGCTACACGCTCGCCGCCGATCACTTCAGTCTCTCGTCGACGCCGTCACGGCTGCTCGGAATCGTCGAGTTCGTGAAGATCGACATGCGCGAACTCGGAGCGCGCGAATTGGCGCGCCACGCCTTCGAGCTGCGATCACTCGATGTCACGCTGGTGGCGTGCAAGGTCGAGACCGGGGATGAGTTCAAGCTCGCCCAGGCAGCAGGGGCCGGCCTCTTCCAAGGGTTCTTCTTCTGCCGGCCACATATGCTCGCGGGCCGGCGGATCACGCCGAGCCGAGCCGCGATGCTGAACCTCTCCAGCGCGCTCCAGGACCCGGACATCCAGATCGCGGACCTCGAGCGCGTGATCAGCAATGACGTCGCGTTGAGTTACCGGCTGCTCAAGTACATCAACAGCGCCTACTTCAGCCTGCGCAATGAGGTCACCTCGATCAAGCAGGCGCTGGCGCTGCTCGGGATCGAGTCGCTGCGACGCTGGGCGACGCTGTCGATCTTCGCCGAGGTCGGCGACCAGCCGCGTGAGTTGCTGGTCACTGCGCTGATACGCGCACGCTTTTGCGAGACGGCCGGAGCGGCCAGCGACGGGTCGCCCGCAGAGCTCTTCACGCTCGGTCTCTTCTCGGTCCTCGATGCGCTGACGGCAACCCCGATGCACATCGCGATCGCCGACCTGCCGCTCGGCCCAAGCCTCCACGACGCGTTGCTCCACCACTCAGGGCCCGGCCGATTGCTCGACAGCGTGATCGCGATCGAAGCGGGCGACTTCGACCGGGCAAACAAGATCACCGCCAACAGCGCCGAGCTGTACCTGGAGGCGGTGGCCTGGTGCAACGAGCTCGGAGCGGGCATGCTCGCCTGAGCGCCGGTGTGATACTTGGCGTGTGAAGAACGCCGAGACAAGGATGGTGCAGCGATGAGCAAGATCTCGACTCTGAAGATGTACCTGCGCAGGCCGCAGCAGCTCGATCAGCCGACCGATCTCTACGACCATCGCGTGACGCTGCTCGACGGTGGCGAGCTCGACCTCGCGAACTGGCGCGGCCAGCCGACGTTGTTCGTCAACACTGCCAGCAAGTGTGGGTTCACGCCGCAGTACGAGGGGCTGCAGACGATCTATGAGCGCTACCACGCGCGCGGGCTCAACATCCTCGGCTCACCTTCGGGGGACTTCATGGAGCAGGAGTTCGACGACGCGTCCGAGATCGGCGAGTTCTGCCAGCGCAACTATGGGGTCGAGTTCCCGCTGACCGAGAAGACCTCGGTGCGCGAGCACCCCGACGCGCTGTGGCAGGCGCTCACGAGCCAGCCGAGCTCGGCGGCACCGGCGTGGAACTTCGCGAAGTACCTGGTCGGTGCCGACGGGCGCCTGATCGCGCATTGGGGCTCGAAGGTCCCGCCCGACGGCGAGAAGATCACCTCCGCGATCGAGCGGGCGCTGGCGAGCAGCGCCGAGCCCGATCAGGCGGCCTGACAGCTAGGCCGTGGCCGCGTCGGCACGGTACCTGGTGCGCGCGTACTCGTTGTAGGGCGAGGGCTGCACGGTTGCGCGGATCCGCTGAAAGCCGAGGTCGGCATCGGCGGCGACCGCGCCGCCCGGGTGCTCACCCCAGACGAGCTCGACCTGCGTGCCGGGCCGCGCATGCTCGTTGGCGATCAGCGAGAGCGCGAGCACGCTGCCCAACCGGTCGATGTGCGCGGTGTAGAAGGTGATGCCGACCTGCGCGCCGCCGGCTTCGATTCCGTAGCGGCCGTAGCTCAGCAGGTAGTCGAGGTCGGCGCCGAGCACGGCGCCGACGTCGTCGGCGTCGAGCTCGAGCGTGACCTTCGTGCGCGGCACGTTGTCCTGAGCGGCCTGCAGCGCGTCGCGCCCGAGGAAGTCATGGTTGAAGCTGATCGAGCGCCCGTAGCCGAGCTCCCACGGCGACACGTAGTAATCCTCGATCTCGGCGGAGAAGGCGCTGCCGTGCAGTGGCTTCTGGCCCTCGAACGAGAACACCGGCAGCCACTGGCGATAGGCGGCTAGTGACGGATCGCTGTAGATGCCGGGAGTGGGGGTCGGGATCCAGCCGCTCTCGACGCCGTTGGTGGCATACGCCCGCGCGCCGACCTGGACCAGCCCGAACTCGTCGCCTGCCTCGAGCAGCGCCTGCTTGACGAACTCCCCGTCGGCGTAACCGCCGATGAACTCGTAGCCGGCCTGGCCGGCCATACCGTGACGCAACGCGCGGAAGTGGCGGCCGCCGAGGCTCACCGGCGCGGTGTGGAAGAACTTCGTCTCCGGGAGTGGTCCGCCGAACACCTTCTCGACCAGTGCGAGCGCGTGCGGACCCTGCACCTGGTAGCGGAACAGCACCGGATCACCGGGGCGGAACTCGGAGTCCGGGTCGTCCCTGAACTCGACGTCGTAGCCGCCCTGCTGGCCGTGGAAGAGGATCCACGACTGCGAGGCCGGCGGTCCGGTCAGCGTGTAACGGTCGTCGCCATCGCGCATCAGGATCCCGTCCTGGACGATGTGGCCCTGGGCGGTGACCGGTACGAACTGCTTGGCCTGGCCGACGGCGAAGTTCTCGTAGTTGTTGGCGCTGTAGTCCGACAGCAGTCGCGTCGCATCGGGCCCCGAGATGAACAGGTCGCGCATGTGGTGGGAGAGGTTCGACAGCGCGACGGTCTCGAACGCGGCCGTCTGCTCAACCGCCCAGCCGACGAATTCAGGCGGGACGACCGGCGGATTCCACGGCGGGGCATCGGGCTTCCAGAGCAGGTTGACGGCGGAACCGGCCCGATCGATTCCCTCCTGAAGGCTTGGCACTGGCATCTGGCTCTCTCCTCTGGTGGTACCGCTACTAAAACGCTTTAGCGCAAGCTAGCAAAGCGTAACTGCGGCGAACTGCAAGCTTTGCCTGCAGTTTGGTGGGCGCGGGCGATGAGCGGTGAGATACTTGCTGCATGCCGATGCATCTGCTCGTGTTCGTCGGAATCGTGGTCGCGATCGTTCTGCTGCCCGGCCCGGACACCGCCGTCGTCACCAAGAACGCGCTGATCCACGGCCGCGAGGCGGCGCTCGGGAGCGCCATCGGCACAAACGTCGGCGTCGCGGTGTGGACGCTCGCGACCGCGCTCGGGGTTGCGGCGGTGCTGCGCAGCTCGGCGACGGTCTACGACGCGCTCAAGCTGCTGGGTGCGCTCTACCTGGTCTGGATCGGGATCCGAACGCTCTGGGATTCGCGGCGCGGTCGCGGTGACGGTGCACAATCGGCTGCCGCGCGCAGCATCGACGGACGTGGCGGCTTCAGACAGGGGCTGATCACCGACCTCGCCAATCCGAAGGTCGGCATCTTCTTCACGAGCCTGCTGCCGCAGTTCGTCTCGCCGCACGGTTCGGCGCTGCTGCAGATGCTGATCCTCGGGGGGATCTACATCGCCTTCAGCCTCGCGTGGATGTGCGGTTACGCGCTGCTGGCCGTGCGCCTCTCGCACCTGCTCAGCCGCCCGCGTGTCAAGGCGCTGATCGACCGCTTCTCCGGCCTCGTGCTGGTCGGCGTCGGCATCCGCCTGGCGATCGAGCGCTGACGGGGTCAGAGCGAGGCGCGTAGGAAGCCCGCCGTAGCAGCAAGCACGGCGGGCTTGTGAAAGGCCGGATCCTCGTGGTTTGCGCCCGGCAGGACCAGCAGCTGTGAGTCGGCGCCGGCGGTCAGCAGCGAGTCGTGCAGGGTGACGCTCTGGGCGACGTTGACCATGCCGTCGCCGGAGCCATGGATCAGCAGGATCGGGCCGTGGGCTTCGGTCACGTGCGCGATCGGGCTGGCCTCGCGGGCGAGCGCGAGGTCGTCATCGACCGACCCGAGCCCGAGCAGGCGGGCCTCGTTGTCCGGTAGCCGGCGGCCCTGCATGAACGCCGGCAGCGGCAGCGCCGCGGCCTCGCGTTCGATCGCGACGGTCGTCAGCTCGGTCGGGGGAAACCACGCGCAGGCCGCGTCGGCACGCTCGGCCGGGTCGCCGCCGGTGAGCATGAGCATCAGTGCCAGCCAGCCGCCGGCCGATGCGCCCCAGGCGCCGATCCGGTTGGTCGCGAGGCCGTAGTCGCCGCCGTTCTCGCGTAACCAGGCGACCGCCGCCCGCGCATCCTCGAGCTGCGCCGGATGCCGGGCGACGTCGGTGAAGCGGTAGCTGACGCTGCAGATCGCGAGACCCTGCGCGGCGACCGGCTCGAGCCGCGCGTCGACGTTGTCCTTGCGCGACCCGCGCGCCCAGCCGCCGCCGTGGAAGTAGACGACGCTCGGCACGGTCGCGTCGTTGTTGGGGCGGTGGATGTCGAGGAACAGACTGGCGTCCTCGACGGCCCGGTACTCGACGTCGTTGATCGCGCGGACGAGCCGACTCAGCGCGCCACCTCGCTGCCGCTGCCGGTGAATGCCGGCATCACCTCGCGCGCGAACAGCTCGGTGGTGCGCGAGGCCTCCTCGAACGTGATCCCGCCGAACGCGACGTCCATCGTCATGTAGTTGACTCCGGCGATGTCTATCTGCTCGGAGACGTACTGGCGGGCGCCTTCCGGGGTGCCGACGAAGGCGCTGCCGCGCTCGATCACCTCGCCGACGGTCTCCGGGTAGATCGGCGGTCGCGGCATTCCGCGCGCGACCCAGAGGTGGTCGATCGACTCCTTGAAGCGCGGGTACACGCGCTCGGCGACCCGGGTGGCCTCGATCTCGGTGTCGGCCAGCACGATGTGGCGGTTGACGCCGAGGGAGGGGATCGAGGCCTCGTCGCGGCCGAGCTGCTGCCAGCGTTCGCGGAAGCCGTCGGTGGTCACGCGCGTGCGCTCGGCGCTGACCAGCGACATTACGTTGATCGCGTGCTCGGCGCACCAGGCGGCGCGGTCGGGTCGCGAGGCGCCGAACCAGAATGGCGGATGCGGGGTCTGCAGCGGGCGAGCCGTGAGCGGCACCTCGGCGATCTGGAAGTACTTGCCGTCGTAGCTGAACGTCGCCTCGGCGGCGAACGCCCTGGTGATCAGATCGAAGGCCTCGCTGAAGCGCGCCGGTGTGCCGTCGCCGTCGATCCCGTAGAACGACGCCTCGATCGGCGAGGCGCCACGGCCGATGCCGGGCTCGAGGCGGCCGCCGCTCATGTGATCGAGCAGGCACCACTCCTCGACCAGGCGCAGCGGGTGGTACAGCGGCAGCACGTTGACCAGCGCGCCGAAGTGGATCGCCTTGGTGCGCTGGGCGACGGCGGCGAAGAACACGTTCGGCGAGCCCACAATCCCGAGTGGGGTGCCGTGATGCTCGGCGACGTGGTAGGCGTAGAAGCCGTCGCGGTCGTACTGCTCGACCAACCGCAGGCGCTGCTCGAGCTGCTCGGCGCGGGGCAGGCCAGAGTCATCGATGTGGTCGAAGATGCCGAACCGCATGGCCAGGCGACTATAGGCCTCGGGGCGAGTCCGAGAGCTCGAACTCGCCCCGAGGGCAGCTCAGTCGATGTCGCCGCGACCGATCCGGAACCAGCCGATCAGCATCGGTAGACCGATCCAGAACGCGAGCGTCGCGGCCACATGTGCCCATTCGCTGCCGTTCAGCGAGTGCAGCGTCAGTGGGTTCAATGTGTTGCCGCTGTCGAGCCAGCGGGCGACCCCGTCGAGCGCGCTGATCCCGCCGATGATTCCGTTCCAGACCACCGGCAGCAACAGGTAGGCGACGATCGCCGGGGCGCTCACGAGCACCGCGGCCCCGAACGCGAGCCCCATCGCCATCCCGGCCGCGAGTTCGAGCCAGCCCTGCAGGATCACCTGGATCGGCAGGCTGCCCGTCCCATGTGGCGCATGGCCGAGCAGCGACGCGCACACGAACGTGAGCAGCAGGCAGACGATCAGCGCGACCGTCGAGACCAGCACGCTCGCCCCGAACTTTGCGGCGATCACGCGTCCCTTGTTCGGAACCAGCGTGAAGGTCGTGAGCGTCGTGCGCTGCGACCACTCACCACAGATCAGCAGCACCCCCATCACCGGAAGCAGGAACGCCGCCGGACGCGATGAGATGTTGAATATGTGGACGAAGGTCGCGCTGGCGCCGCCGTGGTTGGTGGAGCCGATGATCGCCACCAGCAGCGTCATCGCGGCTACCGCGATCGGCACCCAGAAGCCCGAGCGGGTGTTGACCATCTTGCGCAGCTCGACGGCGATCAGCCGGCCGATACCCGGGCGCTGGTCCCGCCCCGTCTGACGGACTGAACCGCCGATCGGTCTGATTGATGCTGTGGCACTCATCGGGTTGCCTCCTGCAGGTCGCGAGCCTCGGTGTGAGATTCCGGTTGGTTGTCGGTGGTGAGCTGGAAGAACAGCTGTTCGAGACTGGCGCCGTCGCTGGCGGGGCGCAGCTCGGCCAGCGCGACGCCGCCGCGCAGTGCTGCGCGGCCGATGAGCTCGGGGGCGGCGTCGGTCAGCAGGCCGCCGTCGGGGCCCTCGCGTACGAGGATCTCCTGCTCGGCGAGCACGCGGCGCAGCGCCCGGTCGCCGGGACCGCCGTCGGCGGTGCGCACCACCGTGCGGGGAACGCCGCCGGTCAGCTCGCCGGGGCTTCCCTGCGCGACGATCTCCCCGCGTGCGATCACGACAAGTCGGTCGGCGATCGCCTGTACCTCGCCGAGCAGGTGCGAGGAGAGCAGCACGGTGCCGCCGCGGTCGGCGAAGTCACGCAGCAGCGCGCGCATCCAGCGCATGCCCTCGGGGTCGAGGCCATTTGCGGGCTCATCGAAGATCAGCACCTCCGGGTCGCCGAGCAACGCGTGTGCGATGCCGAGGCGCTGGCGCATGCCGAGCGAGTACTTGCCGACGCGCTTGCGCGCCGCCGAGCTGTCGAGACCGACGAGCTCGAGCATCTCGCCGACGCGCTTCTGGTCGACGCCCATCAGCTGCGCCGAGGTGGCCAGCACCTCGGCGCCGCGGCGACCGCTGTGTTGAGCGGAGGCGTCGATCAGCACTCCGATGCGGCGTCCCGGGTTGGGGAGTTCGCGGAAAGGGGTGCCCAGCAACGACGCCTGGCCACTGGTTGGCACGGCCAGTCCGCACAGCATCTTCAGGGTCGTTGACTTGCCGGCCCCGTTGGGGCCGAGGAACCCGGTGACTGTCCCGGGCTCGCAGCGAAACGAGACATCGCGCACCGCAGTGCGTCCGCCGTAGCGCTTGGTGAGTTTGTTGGCTTCGATCATGGTCGAAAGCATCGGACCAGAGGAGGGGGTGCCGCTACGGCCGGACGGCGACTTCTGGAGCGACCAACGGTCGTTCTCTGCGTCACCCTTCGGTCAGCCGTGATCGACTTAAGTTGGTGGCGTTTGCGGCGGCATGCGCCTACCTTCAACGGTGTGAACACGGTCGCCTCCGAGGATCAGACGGGACACACGCTTTCGCGATGGCAGCGCTGGGTGCTGCCCGCGGTGATCGGGACCGAGGACGCGCGGCGTGATGCCAACGGTGGCACCGATGTGCCGCGGTCGGTACGCGACTGGGTCGTGGACTTCATCTTCTTCTGCTTCGCGCTGTTGACGTGCTTCGGCGAGCTCTGGGCCAACCACCGGGAGGTGGGCACGACGATGTTCGTGATCGACTCGGCGTTCGGATTGCCCTCGTGCCTGCTCGTCTGGGTGCGCCGCCGCAATCCGTTGGCCGTCGGGTTCCTGGCCGTCGGGCTCTCAACGTTCAGCGAGGCCTCCGGTGGCGCGGCCGTCATCGGATTGCTGACCGTGGCGGTTCATTGTCAGCCTCGCCGCACGCTGCAGGTCGCGCTGCTGTCGGTATTTACCGGGGTGACCTGCGCCGCGATCTACACCCACAGCGAGTTCGACGTCGGTACCTTCGCGTTCTGGTTCGTGATCACGATCGCCGTGGTCGGTTTCGGCTCGTTCGTGCGCGCGCGCCGCGAGCTGATCCTGTCGTTGCGGGAGCGTGCCTACCGCGCCGAGGACGAGCAGCACGTGCGCGTGCGTGAGGCGCAGCTCGCCGAGCGCGCGCGGATCGCCCGTGAGATGCACGACGTGCTCGCACACCGCATCTCGTTGCTGAGCGTGCATGCCGGCGCACTGGAGTTCAACCCGGGCGCCTCCCCTGAGGAGATCGCGCGCGCGGCCGCAGTGATCCGCGTCAGCGCGAGGGCCGCTCAGGAGGAGCTGCGCGAGGTGATCGGCGTGCTGCGGGCCGGCGCGGAGCTCGTTGACGACGTGCAGCCGCCGCAGCCGACGATCAGCGATCTGGCGACGCTCGTCGCGGAGTCGCGGGCCGCCGGAATGGATGTTTCGTTGAAGGACGGGCTGTCTGAGCGCCCGCTGTCGCCGATCCTCGGGCGCAGCGTCTACCGGATCGTGCAGGAGGGGCTGACGAACGCGCGCAAGCACGCGCCCGGCCAGGTGGTGACGATCACGCTCGACGGAGACCGCGCGGCGGGTGTATGTGCCGAGGTGGTGAATCGCCCGCGGGTCGGCCAGGCGCCGGCCGATGACGAGGCCGGTGGCCATGTCGAGTCGGGCATGGGCCTTGTCGGGCTGACGGAGCGGGTGACCCTGATCGGTGGCAAGCTGGTCGCAGAGCCGCTCGCGGGCGGCGGCTTCAGGTTGTCGGCGACCCTCCCGTGGAGCGAGCTTGATGAGTGACAGCGGACCGATACGCGTGCTGATCGTCGACGACGATCCGCTGGTGCGCTCCGGCCTGACGATGATGCTCGGCGGCGCCGCCGGGGTCGAGGTCGTCGGCGAGGCGGCCGACGGCAGCGAGGTTCTGGCGGCGCTCGATCGCCACCATCCCGACGTGGTGCTGATGGACCTGCGGATGCCGAAGGTCGACGGGATCGCCGCGACGGAGCTGGTGCGCAGCCAGCCACAACCACCGGCGGTGCTGGTGCTGACCACGTTTGACACCGATGATCAGGTGCTGCGTGCGTTGCGCCGCGGTGCCGCCGGGTTCCTGGTCAAGGACACGCCACCGGCGGAGATCGTGCGTGCGATCGAGCTCGTGGCCGCGGGCGAGAGCATGCTCTCGCCGACCGTCACCAGGCGCCTGATCGATCGTCTCGCCGGTGACCAGGATGCCGATGCCCGCCACACCGAGGCGGCCGTCCAGCTCAACGAGCTCTCGCCGCGGGACCGTGAGATCGCGGCGGCGATCGCTCGGGGCAAGTCAAACGCGGCGATCGCGGCTGAGCTGCATCTCAGCGTCGCGACGATCAAGAGCCACGTCTCAGCGATGTTGGCCAAGCTGCAGCTCGACAACCGCGTGCAGATCGCGCTCCTGGTGCAGGATGCGGAACGTGTCTGAGCTGGGTGTGCTCGAGTCGGCCGCGCTGCTGCGCAGCCGACAGATCTCGTCGCTGGAGTTGGTTCGGGCGCTGTACGAGCAGATCGATGCCGTCAACGGTGGCCCACCGAGTGGGTACGGCTCGCGCGACGCGATCAACGCCTGGGTCAGGCTCTATCCGGAGCTTGCCGAGGAACAGGCGCGTGCGGCCGACCGGCGACTGGCCGGCGAGCGCGACGATGCGCCGCTGCTGTGCGGCGTGCCCGTGGGGCTGAAGGACCTCTACGCGGCAGCGGGGGTACCGCTGACCGCGTCGAGTCGCGTGCTCGAGGACAACGTTCCCGACGTCGACTGCACCGCCTGGGCGCGGATGCGCGCCGCCGGCATGGTCCTGATCGGTCACCTGCACACGCACGAGTTCGCCTGTGGTGGCACCTGCGATCAGGTCGGCAATCCATGGGACACCGAGCTGACGGCGAGCGGATCGAGCGGCGGCTCCGGTGCCGCCGTGGCCGCACGGATGGTCCCGGTCGCGACCGGGACTGATACCGCCGGCTCGATCCGCGCGCCCGCGGCGATCTGCGGGGTCAGCGGAATCAAGCCGACGACGGGGCGGATCCCGCTCGATGGCGTGATCCCGCTCGGTACGACCTTCGACACGCTCGGACCGCTGGCCCGCAGCGTCGCCGACTGCAGCGCCGTGCTCGCGGTGATGGCCGACGGCGGGCCGGCGACGGTCGCCCACGCGGCGCCGGCCGGAGTGCTCGGGGAGCTGCCGCTGACGGCGCGCGCGGGCTCGAAGCCGCTCGACGGCTGCACCGTGGCCGTGACCGACCGCTTTGCCGACTTCGAGCTCGATCAGGACGTCGCGGCCGGGTACGCCCGCGCGCTCGAGGCCGTCCAGGCGCTCGGCGCGCGAGTCGTCGAGCTGCGCGCTCCGGTCAAGGCGTTCACGCTGGATTCGCCCGAGTTCGCGCTGGTGCTCGTCGAGATGTGGGTCTATCACCAGCAGTTCGCCGATCGCGAGCAGTTCTACCGCCCGCAATTGCGTGAGACGCTGCGCACCGCGCGCGAGGTGATGTCGGCCAGTGACTATGCCCGCATCCAGCTTGGCCGCGGGCGCTACGCGGCAGCATGGGAGAGCTGGATGGACAGGCACGGAGTCGATCTGATCCTCGAGCCCGCGACCCGCGTCGTCGCCTACCCGCGCGGTGACGGCCACGACTACACCGACTACAACCCGCTCGCCGACATGACGCTCGGCTGGAACGTCACCGGGCATCCCGGCGTCGCGCTGCCATGCGGTCTGGGGCCGTCGAGTGGATTGCCGACGGGCATCCAGCTGATCGCGCGCCGCGGCCGTGAGGCCGATGCGATCCAGGTCGGGATCGACCTGCAGCAGCACGA
>DATASU010000199.1:0-9508 GCA_036269095.1 Solirubrobacteraceae bacterium | reverse complement strand
GAACGGTGGGCTTGGCCGTCCCGTACCATGACTCGTCAAGGGGGCACCGGGTTGAGGCAACGACGAGGGTTTCGCTGGCTCCTGCCAGCCATTCTGGGGACCACGCTGACGGTAGTCGTCCCGCTGCTCGGAGGAGCCTCGGGTAGGGCCGCGCAGGCACCGCTCGAGATCTCCATCTCCGGCAACCACTTCGTCAACGGCCTGAACGGTGTCGGCCAGAAGATCCAGTTGCGCGGGGTCAACGTCTCGAGCTCCGAGTACGCATGTGTCGACGGTTACGGCTACGACGACGGGGACTACACCGACGCCACCGCCGCGGAGATCGCCGCGTGGGGCGCCAACGTGGTGCGTATCCCGCTCAACGAGGATTGCTGGCTCGGCGTCAATCTGCCGAACGAAGATCCCTATGGCGGCTCCGGTTACCAGCACGAAATCGAGAGCTTCGTGTCTGATCTCAATGCGCATGGGATCTACGCGATCCTCGATCTGCACTGGACCGCTCCCGGCAGCCAGACGGCGCTCGAGCAACAGCCGATGCCCGACATGGATCACTCACCTGCGTTCTGGACCTCGGTTGCCACCGCGTTCAAGTCCAACCAGGCGGTGATGTTCGACCTCTTCAACGAACCGTACGACCCGACCGATATGCGATCGGGTGACGACCCGAATAGCGGGGACGCGGTCACCTGGGAGTGCTGGGCGACCGGCAAGGTGCCAGATCCCATCGGGGGCAACGCCCCGCCTGTCCCCTGTTACACCCAGGCCTACGACGACAGCAGCCCCGATCCCCAGCCGACCAGTCGCTACGAGGTCGCCGGGATGCAAACCTTACTGAGCGACATTCGCAACGTCGGCGCGACACAGCCGATCCTGGTCGGTGGTCTCGACTTTGCCAATGATCTCGGCGACACCGACGATGCCAACGGCAACGGCCAGGGTTGGATGCAGCACGCGCCGGACGATCCACTCGACCAGGAGGCGGCGTCGTTCCACAACTACCAGGGCGAGGGCTGTCAAACGCAAAGCTGCTGGGACAGCTCGATCAAGGCGGTCGCCGCAAATGTGCCGGTGATCACGGGGGAGTTCGCCGAGGACAATTACACCGCCGCCGGCTGCAGCCCCAATTCAGGAGCTACCACGTTTGATGACCAGTACATGGACTGGGCGGACACAAACGGCGTCAGCTACGTGGCCTGGGTCTGGTTGGTCGACGACCCGCCCACGCCCGATGACGACGGGTGCGACAGGCACGGGCTGCTCAGCTCGTACGACGGCACTCCGATCGCTCCGAACGGAACGGCCGTGCACGACCATCTGGCCGCCTTGGCCGCCGGCGCTACCAGCACAACCACATCAACCACGACCGGAACCGGCTCGGGCTCCGCGACGGGCGGCGGGAATAGCAATGCGAAGCCCGCCGTCAAGCTGCTCTCATTCAAAGCAGCCGTTCAGTCCGGTGGCTCGACCGTCAAGTTCCGCCTGCGTTCAGCCCAGAAATGTAGCGGCACGATCGCCGCTCAGACCCTCAACGCCTATCGAGTCGCCGAGGCCAAACACAAGGCGGCCAAGGTGCCGCTCGGTTCCGCCAGATTCATGCTAACGGCGGGCAAAACGAAGACCGGAGTGCTAAAGCTGGCCAAGGCATTCAGAAAGCTGCTGACAACCAAGCGCTCGCTCAAGGTCGAATTCACGATCACACTGAACAGCACCGGGTACCACCGCACCGTGCTGCACCGCACGACGACGCTGCACGGCAGGCGTTAGAAGGGGCGCGTCGGCGCCACCAAAGGCAACATTCGCACTCAGTTCCTCACCGAAGCCGTCCTGCTCGGACTCCTCGGTGGTGCCGCGGGCGTCGCGCTCGGTGTCGCCGCAACCGCGATCTACGCTCACACCAAGCACTGGGTGACCGTCGTCCCCACCGCAGCATGGGCCGGCGGGATCGCCGCCTCCCTCATCATCGGTACGGTCGCAGGGCTCATCCCCGCCCTACGCGCCGCACGACTCTCGCCCACACGGGCCCTGTGGTCCGTCTAACTCACCGAACCGGGTGACAGCGTCAGCGTCTTGAGCGACGGCCATTCGAGCAGGCGGCTCAGCTTGTGGGCGTGCCGGTGGCTGATGCACACGTGCTCAGCCTTTCCACACAGTCTTGAGATTCGTGAACTCACGGATGCCCTCTGCCGCCAGCTCGCGTCCGAACCCTGAGGCCTTGACCCCTCCGAACGGCAACTCCGGGTACGAGACCGTCATGCCGTTCACGAACACGGCGCCGGCATCGAGATTTGTCACGAAGTAGGCCTCTTCCTGCGGATCGTTGGTCCAGACCGCCGAGCTGAGACCAAAGCTGGTCTGGTTGGCGATGCGAATCGCGTCTTCGCGGTTCTCGGCGCGGTAGAGCGAGGCGACCGGCCCAAATGCCTCCTCGAGCACGATCCGCATCTCGTCATCGAGGTCGGCGAGCACGGTCGGCTCGTAGAACCAGCCGTCGCGGTCGAGCCGCTGACCACCGGTCAGGACCGTCGCGCCCTTCGCGACCGCATCGTCGACGAGTTCCGCGAGCTCATCACGGCCCGACGCGGTGGCGACCGGGCCGACATCGACGGACTCGTCGAGCGGATCGCCGACCGTCAGGGCAGCCATCTTCTCAGCGAACAGAGCCGCAAACTCGTCATAGATCGCGGCGTGAGCGATGAACCGCTTGGCGGCGATGCACGACTGGCCGTTGTTGAGTGTGCGCGCGCGAACCGCGGTTGCTGCCGCGGCCTCGAGGTCGGCGCTCGGCATCACCACGAACGGATCGGACCCTCCGAGTTCCATCACCGACTTCTTGATCTGCCCGCCGGCGGTTGCGGCCACCGCTCGTCCAGCGCCCTCGGAACCCGTCAGGGTCACCGCCTTGACGCGAGCATCGCGGATGACCGCGTCAACCTGGCCGGAGCCGATCAGCAGCGTCCGGAAGGAGCCGGTCGGGAATCCTGCTCGCTCGAACAGGGTGCCGAGGTAGAGAGCGGACCTCGGGACGTTGGAGGCGTGCTTGAGCAGGCCGGTGTTGCCTGCCATCAGGGCCGGCGCGGCGAAGCGGACAACCTGCCAGAGCGGGTAGTTCCACGGCATCACCGCGAGCACGACACCCAGCGGCTCGTAGCGCGTGTAGGCACCCGACGCGCCGACGGCCGATGGATCCCCGAGCGGCTCATCGGCGAGAAACGCGGCCGCCTTGTCGGCGTAGAAGCGCATGTTCTTGGCGCACTTGAGCACCTCGGCCCGCGCCTGCCCGATCGGCTTGCCCATCTCGATCACGAGCATCCGGGCGGTCTGCTCGACCTCTGATTCCGTGATCTCCGCGGCACGACGCATCCATTTGCCACGCTGCTCATATGTCGTGGACTTCAGCGCTGCGAAGGCCGCCTGAGCCGCGGCGATGCCTTCCTGGATCTCGGCGGGCGTATAGGCGGTGAACTCCTCTTCGAGTTGGCCCGTCGTCGGATTGATGATCGCGATTGCCATCGTGCAGCCCTCAGCCTTCCTGTCGTGGTGATGCGTCGAAGATCTCGGGGTGGCGACCCAGCGCAAGCCTGGTACGGCGGATGTGGCTCGCCAGAACTCGCTCGGCATCCTCCCCGTCACGGTTGCGGAGTGCGGCCACCAGGAGCTGGTGGTCGTAGTGCACGCTGTCGTCGCGCTCGGCGCGAAACATCAGCGAGTACGCACGACGATAGTGCTGGGTTCGGTTCCAGAGACGCAGGACCGTGTCGCCGAGCATGATCGTCGAGGCAGCCGAATAACAGGCCAGATGGAACTTCCGGTCGAGCCGCAGAAACTGCTCGACATCGGCCGATCGCTGCATCTCATCGGCGAGCTGCTGGAGCTGGTCGACGACGTCGTCTGAGAGCGTCGGCACGCTGTAGCGAAGCAGGAGCGGTTCGAGACCTTCACGCATCTGGTACATCTCGGTGCACTCCTGCGCTGAGAGCCGCGAGACCCAGCTGCCGGCGTTGGTGACGAGCGTCACGAGTCCCTCCGACTCGAGGATTCGCAGCGCCTCGCGCACCGGCACCCTGCTTGCGCCGTGCCTGCCCGCCAGCTCCTGCTGGCGGATGCGCTCGCCCGGCAGATAGTCACCGCCGAGGATCTCGTCGCGCAGCGCCGCGGCGATCCGCACGCCCGCCTCACCGTGCGGGAGCAGCGCTCCGTTCTCAGTGGTCACGTCATCCGCCCGCTCCAGGCTCACAGGGTCGGGTGCGCCGGATGCCACAGCTTCACCTCCGCGGTGCGCTCGTAGGCCTTGCCCGTGGGAAAGCTCACCAACTCAAACTGCATTCCCCAAGGACTCATGAAATAGACCCAGCGTTGCCCGAGCGCGTGCTCGGCACTCGCTGTCGGCTCGCCCATGAACTCGACCCCGCGTTCCCGCAGTACGGCCATCGCCGAATCGAGATCATCGACATAGAGCGCGAGGTGGTGCCCGCCCAGATCGCTGTTCCGCGGCTGTGCGGCCTGCCCGTCCGCCGGCTCGTACTCGAATACCTCGAGGTTCGAGCCCGATCCCAGACGGTAGAAGCGGATCTCACGGATGACCGTGCGCGGATGAACTCCGAGATTCGTGCGCATCCAGTCGCCGTCGCTGCTCTTACCGCCGAGCGTGTAGATGTGCACCGCCCCGAGCACGTCGACGAGGAAGTCGTGGGCCTGCGGCAGATCCGGCACCGTGAATCCGATGTGATCGATCCCTCGCAGCCCCAAGCCGGGGGCGTTAGCAGGCTCGTCGTCACGCATTGGATACACACTAGCGTTATTTGTCGTGCAGGGGTCGCCAAATTGGCGCCGATAAGGCATGATTGAATGCAATCCCGCAGCCAATGCCGAAGACCGGACGCTAGATGCCTCAACGAAAAGCCCTCGAGACCGGGGTCCCCTGGGTCCAGCTCAGTACCACCAAGGACGACTGGAAGAAGGCCGATCCGCGGTTGCTGATCGGGATGCTGGTGCAGCTGCATCTGATCCGCGCCTTTGAGGAGGCGGTGATCGAGCTTGCGGCCGAGGGTCTCGTTCATGGACCCGCGCATGCGAGCATCGGCCAGGAGGGCGGTGCCGTCGGATCGATCATCGGCCTGCGCTCGAGCGATGGCGTCGCCGGTTCCCACCGCGGTCACCATCAGTTTCTCGCCAAGGCGCTCGGACACGTCGCCCCCGCGCATCTGACGCTCGAGCAGCCGATCCCTGAGCTCGTCGCGCAGCTGCTGCAGCGCACGCTCGCTGAGATCCTCGGGCTCGCGCAGGGCTTCTCGGGTGGTCGCGGGGGATCGATGCACCTGCAGTGGTTGGAGGCCGGTGCGCTGGGAACGAACGCGATCGTGGGCGGCGGCGTTCCGTTCGCCGCCGGCAACGCGTGGGCCCAGAAACACGCCGGAACGAGCGACGCGACGATCGCCTACTTCGGCGACGGTTCGGCGCAGATCGGCTCGGTACTCGAGACCCTGAACCTGGCAGCCGCCTGGAAGCTCCCGATCGCCTTCTTCATCGAGAACAACCTCTATGCCGTCTCGACCAACATCGAGGAGGTCGTCGCCGACAACAGGCTGTCGGTACGTGGACAGGGCTTCGGTATCCCGTCTTGGAAGGTCGACGGGATGGATCCGTTGGCCGTGCATCTCGCCACGCGGGAGGCGCTTGAGCTGGTGCGCGCCGGCGGCGGGCCCGTGATGATCGAGGCCGACGTCTACCGCTTCCTACATCAGAACGGACCCTATCCCGGCAGTGCCTTCGGATATCGCACCAAGGAAGAGGAGGCCGACTGGCGGGCCCGTGACCCACTCGAGCGCCTGGCGACACAGCTCAAGACGCTGCGCGCGCTCGATGACGGAAGCGAGCGCGGCCTGAGGGAGGCCGCGCAGGACGCAATGCGTAAGGCCGTCGCAGCGCTGGTCGAGGACGACCCCGACAACCCGGACACGCGACGCATCAGACCCGAGCTGTGGCCGGATCCCGGGTTCGTGGACGTCGGCGTACGCAGCGACGGCTCCGAGCTCGAGCCGCTGCCGACACTCGAGCCGGCGACCTATGGCGGCGAGTGGAGCCAGACGCGCTTCGTCGACGCGGTCGCCGCTGTGATGGATCGTCGGATGGACCAGGACGCGCGGATCGTGGTTCTCGGCGAGGATGTTCATCGCCTGAACGGTGGAACCAACGGCGCCACCAAGGGCCTGTTCAAGAAGTACGGACCCGATCGAGTGATCGGCACACCGATCAGCGAGAACGCCTTCACGGGGTTGAGCGGAGGCATTGCCCTCGACGGCCGGTTCCATCCGGTCGTGGAGTTCATGTACCCCGACTTCATGTGGGTCGCGGCCGATCAGGTGTTCAACCAGATCGGGAAGGCGCGGCACATGTTCGGAGGCGATAACGATCTGCCGCTGGTCCTGCGCACGAAGGTCGCGATGGGCTCGGGCTACGGCTCCCAGCACCTGATGGACCCCGCCGGGATCTTCGCGACGTCCCCGGGGTGGAGGATTGTCGCCCCCTCCTCCGCAGCCGATTACGTCGGCCTGATGAACGCCGCCCTGGCGTTGAACGATCCGGTCCTGGTGATCGAGCACGTCGACCTGTACCCGATCGATGACCGGGTCCCGCTCGACAATCTCGACTACGTGATCCCCCCGGGCTCGGCGATCGTGCGCCGGGCCGGAAGTGAGATCACCGTCCTCTCCTATCTATCGATGGTGCATCGCTGCGCTGAGGCGATCGAGCAGTCAGGGGTGGATGCGGAGCTGATCGACCTCCGCTGGCTCGACCGGGCGTCGTTCGACTGGGAGACCGTGACCGAGAGCGTCCGCAAGACCAACGCGGTGGTGATCGTCGAGCAGGGCGCTCGCGGAACCTCCTACGGCAGCTGGCTGGCCGATGAGATCCAGCGACGCCTGTTCGATTGGCTCGATCTACCGGTCAGTCGCGTAACCGGCGGCGAGGCCAGTCCCAGCATCTCGAAGCTGCTCGAGCGTGCCGCGATCGCCAGTACCGACGAAGTCGCTGCCGGTTTGCTGGCCGCGCGAGACGCGATGGGTGGCCGCTGATGGCTCAGATCGTGCGCATGCCCGCAGTCATCGCGAACGCGACAGAGGCCGTGTTGTCGGAGTGGCTGACAGGTCCCGGCGAGACGATCAACGTCGGTGACCCACTGGCCGAGATCGAGACGGACAAGGCGATCGTCGAATACGCCGCGGAGGTCACCGGGACAATCGGGCAGTTGCTGGTGGAACCTGGCACCACGGTGGTTGTCGGAGATCCGATCGTCGTCGTCCTGGAAGCGGGCGAGGATCTGTCCGCCGTCTCCGTCGATGAGCTCGGCAAGGGCGCTGATCCTGGCCCGCTCGCCGATCCGACGCCGGCCGCAGCACCCGTGGGCGGGGCCGGGCCGAGCGAGATTTCGGAGCCGTCGCCACCCGGCGGTAGTGACGCCCCCAGCGGGGGGCGTCGAGAGGGCAGACTATTCGTGACTCCAATCGCGCGCCGGATCGCGGCGCGGCGCGGCATCGACCTTGCGCTGCTCAACGGAACCGGGCCGAACGGGCGGATCGTGCGCCACGACGTCGAGGCATATCGCGCCGAGCCGACCGCGGCGGCGTCGACGGTCGGCGGGTTCAAGGACGTTCCGCTCACCGGCATGCGCAGGGCGATCGCCCAGCGCCTGACCGAGAGCAAGACGACGATTCCGCACTTCTACGTCACGGCGCACGTGCGGGCCGACAGGTTGCTGGCGCTGCGACAGGAGATCAACGCCAGCGCTCCACGCAAGATCTCCGTCAACGATCTCGTGGTCAAGGCCGTCGGAGCGGCGATGCTCGAGGTGCCGACGGCGAACGCGATCTGGAACGGAGACTCGATCCGCTATTTCGAGGGCGCCGACGTGGCGGTCGCCGTGGCGGTTCCCAGCGGCCTGCTGACGCCGGTGATCCGAGGCGTCCAGGGTCTTCGCCTCACCGACCTGAGTGAACGGATCGCCGAGGTCGCGGATGCCGCGCGCGCCGGCCGCCTGCAGCAGCATCAACTCGAGGGTGGCAGCTTCGCCGTGTCGAACCTGGGCATGTACGGGGTCACCGAGTTCTCCGCGATCATCAACCCTCCACAGGCCGGGATCCTGGCGGTGTCGGCGGCAAAGCCGCAGCCCGTGGTCGGCGATGACGGCCAGCTGGCCGTCGCGACCGTGATGGCGGTGACGCTCTCAGTCGATCATCGCGTGATCGATGGCGCCGTTGCGGCTCAGTGGATCGCGGCGTTCGTAGCCCTGCTCGAGACCCCGGTGCGGCTGCTGCTGGCGTAGGTCGCCGGCCGAGCGGCGCGCCCGGCTCCCGCGGAACGTCTAGCCGGTTGCGCCGCGGCCTCAACTCAAACGGCGAATTTCCCGATGAGTTGGCGGACCCGGATCCGGCCCCTTGCGTGTCGTATCACGAGAGCCGGGATCGGCGGTTTCGCCGAACGCCAACCTACACTCAAGGGCGTACACATAACGCCTGGGTACTTTGTGAGGCGGTAGCAGCACACAGCGGCCAAAGCTTGTGCGCACCGTTTGACGGGAATTCTCCCAGCCCGCTGCGACGGGTCCACACCGGAAAACCGCAGCTGGCCACAGCTCCTGCTGAACCTCCGGCACGCGCCGCAATTGCCGGCGCGCGCGGACGGTGACGTGGGGATCAGGGCAACGAACTTCAGACAACGCGGGATTGGTTCCCGCTCGCAGGTACGGCGCCGGCCCCGGCCGGCGCGCAAACACAACTCAGGAGGTGGTGAGCCACCGCTCAGCGACGGCCCGCGACGTGCTGCGGGCAAGCGAGTAGGACGTAGTTGTCGTTCGCTGGGCGCGGTCAACTCTATGCAGTTCCTCAAACTTCGAGCGCTGGTGGCGCTCCTCACGGCCGCGATTGCACCAGCGGCCCACGTAGCCGGACATGTCACACCGAAACACCGGCATGCTGCACCACGACCCACGCATTCCCCCAGGGCACGACACCGTGTTCTGCTCAAACTACCCAGGGACTACACGCAGTGGTCACGCGTCGCCGGATGCGAGGCCGGCGGTTGGCGAGTCCTGGGCTACGACTATCCCGACAGCCTCGGGATCAGTCGCGCCAACTTCGTGGCCTTCGGCGGTAGGCCCCAGAGCCCCGGAGCGGTCTCGCGCCGCGCCATGATCATGCAGATCCACGTCGCCGACCGGCTGATCGCGCGCTACGGCACCTCGGTCCCCGACCAATCCGGCTGTGCCGCTTGGTGATATCCGAGGCAATCGCCGCGGCGCCGCCCCGCGGACGCCGGCTGCGGGTGACTAACTAACGCAGCCTGGCGTCGAAGCGGCGGCGGTCGCGCTTGGTCGGGCGACCGCCGAGATCGACGGGGCCGCCGAGCCGGCGCAGTTCCGATTGACGCTCGCGCTCGGTGACGCTCTCGGGCGTCTCCTCGTAGAGCTTGGCCGCCTCCGGAGCGGAGACGCGGCGCTCGGCTGCGCCACGGA
>DATASU010000198.1:0-5711 GCA_036269095.1 Solirubrobacteraceae bacterium | reverse complement strand
CGGCGTTGCCGGCGAAGTTTCGAAGAACGCCGGCGCCGTCGGTTACGTCTCGGCCTACTACGCGCTGAGCCAGCACGGCATCTCCCCCGCGTCGATCCAGAACGCGGCGGGCGCCTTCGAGCAGGCCACCGGCCCGACGATCGAGGAAGCCGCGAAGTCGAACACCACGATCCCGGCTCAGGGCTCGGCGTTCACCGCTGCGGGCGGCGTTGAGATCCAGTACCCGTCGAAGAAGTTCGCGACGGCGTACCCGATCTCGACCTACACCTACGCGATCGTGAACAAGGGTGAGTCGTCGATCTCAGGTCTGCAGTCATTCCTGAGCTGGGCCGTGACCACCGGTCAGAAGTACGGCGCGGCGCTGAAGTTCTACGCACTGCCGTCGGGCATCGCCTCGCAGGACCAGAGCCTCATCAACGGGCTCTAGGCCTCAGCGCAAGCGACGTAGCTAAAGCTTCGGGCCCCGGTCATCTGATCGGGGCCCGAGTTCTTTAAGCGGCGGCCGCCGGGCGCGGCCCTTGAGGGGGTGGCAGGTTCAGAACGCGGGGAGCGATCCCTGCGCCCCGACGATCCGGTCAAAGCGCCAGCCCCGCAGTTGCTCACGGCTACCCGCGAGGCCCACGACCACAGCGCCCGTTCGTTGCTCGATAGCGGTGAGCAGCTTTGCCAGCCGATCACTCAGCGCGCGCCCGCGCGGACCATCGTCCGGCGGGTCAAGCGTGCCGTCCTCGAGGAGGACGGTCACGCGATGGGGGTGACGCAGAGCGATCTCTTCAACGAGCTGTTCATCTCTGTTCGTCGCTTCGACGATGGCGAGAATGTCACTCATGGAACGGAGCTTCCTCCCGCACAGTTAAACGGTGCTTAAGCGCAGTTAGGAGTTGCATCGCAGTTCGCTCTACCCTGATCCGCAGTGCCTGAACTGCCCGAGGTCGAGATCACCGCGAGGCTCATCGGCGCCGCCGTGGCGGACGCCGAAATCGAGTCCGTGCTGGCCCCCGGGATCAACGCCCTGAAGACCTTCGACCCGCCACTGCACGCGCTCGCCGGCGCGCGTTTCACGGGCATCCGGCGCCGCGGCAAGCTGTTCCTGATCGATCTCCGAGCTGGTGAGAGCGCGCAGTCCTCGCCCGGTCCAGCGGGACCGGGCGTAGGAGCAAACGCGGAATACACGCTGCTCGTGCATCTGATGAGCGCCGGCCGCCTGCAGCTGTTCGACAAACGCGCCTCGTTGCGCGACAAGACATCGCGCGTGCTGTTGCGGATCGCCGGCGGCGAGCGGGAGCTGAGGTTGCGTGAGTTCGGCACCAAGCAGCGGGCTTGGGTCAAGCTGCTGCGCCGCGAGGACGTCGACTCCGAGGAGACGCTTGCCGCGCTCGGGCCCGAGGCCTGGCCCGACGCTCCGGAACCGGACGCGCTGCGCAAGCTGCTCGACCAGCCGCGGCCGCTGTACACGTCGCTGCGCGACCAGCACGTGGTCGCCGGGATCGGCCGCTCGTGGGTCGATGAGATCCTGCACACGGCAAGGCTGTCGCCGTTCAAGCGCGGCTCGGACCTGACAGCAGCGGAAGCCGTCCTATTGCGCGACGCTCTCGATGAGCGGCTGGGCGGCGCGCTCGCGGTCTACGAGCAGAAGCTTGAGCTGCCGCTGCCCGACAAGCTGCCGCTGCCGCTGACGGTGCACCGCCATAACGGTGATCCGTGCCCGCGCTGCGGCACGACGATCGAGGCCGTGTTCTACGAGGACTACGTGATGTGTTATTGCCCGGTCTGCCAGACCGAGGGCAAGGTGCTCAAGGACCGGCGGCTCAGCCGGCTGCTCAAGTGAGCCGCGGCGGGCCGCTAGCTTCCGTGGGGTGAGCCGCAAGACCTCGGCGCTGCAGGTGCGCGACTTTCGCATGTGGTTTGCCGCCACCTTCGGCATGAGCTTCGCGCTTCAGATGATCGAGGTGATCATCGGCTGGTCGGTCTACTCGCATCACCGGAGCGCGATCGACCTCGGGTGGATCGGCCTCGCCGAGTTCATTCCGCTGTTCGTGTTGGCGTTGCCCGCGGGCCATCTCGCCGATCGCTTTCCGCGCCGCTACGTGCTGGCGGCCGCGACGACGCTCGGCGTCGGTGTCGCGCTCGCACTGGCGGCGGTGACCGCCGCCCACGTCCACGCCACGCTCCCGTACTTCGCGCTCGCGCTCGGGGCCGGGACGACGATGGCGATCGGCACACCCGCGACGCGCGCGATGGGCCCGACGCTCGTTCCGCGCGAGTTGATCCCGAACGCGATGACGCTGCGCTCGTTCGCCGGCCAGGGCGCGGCCGTGATCGGCCCGGCGGTCGGCGGTTTGGTCTACGGGGCCTCGGCCACGGCGGTGTATCTGATCGCCGCCGCCGGGCTTGCGTTCGCGACCGTCGCGGCGCTCTCGATCGGGCCGGGAATCGCTGCCGAGGCCGCCGCTGTCGCTGCCGCTGCCGCGCGACGTCAGGCGGCCGATGTGCGCTCGGTGCTCGAGGGCCTGGTGTTCCTGCGCCACACACCGATCGTGCTCGGCGCGATCCTGCTCGATCTGTTCGCGGTGCTGTTCGGTGGCGCCGTCGCGTTGCTGCCGATTTTCGCCGCTCACTATCTGCGCGTCGGGGCGACCGGCCTCGGCGTGCTGCGGGCGGGGCCCGCGGCCGGGGCATTGCTGGGCGCGGCCTTCCTGATCCGGCGACCGATCATGCGCCATGCCGGACGGCTGCTGCTGTCGGTGGTGGCCGGCTTTGGCGCCTCGATGATCGTCTTCGGTCTATCGCGCAACTTTGAGCTCTCGCTGGTCGCGCTGCTGGTGAGCGGGTTCCTCGACATGTTCTCGATGAACATCCGCTCAACGACATCGGCGCTTGCGACTCCCGATGGGGTGCGTGGTCGGGTCACGGCGGTCGAGACGGTGTTCATCTCGGCCTCGAATCAGCTCGGCGCGTTCGAGTCGGGGCTGGCGGCCTCGCTGGTCGGCACGATTCCGGCGGTGGTCGGCGGCGGCTGCATGACGATCGCGATCGCACTCAGCTGGTGGCGACTGTTCCCGGCGCTCGGCGGTGTCGACCAGATGAACGAGCTCGAGCCGGTGATCCCCGCCGCGCTTGCCTTGACCGTCGCCAATGGTGCTAACTAACATGGTGTTATCAATGGAGACTGGCATTGAAGATCGATAGGTCCGAGCCGACGGCGGTGTTCGAGCAGGTTGCGGGCGAGATCCGGCGGGCGATCCTCGATGGTGAGGCGAAGCCCGGCGAGCGGCTGCCACCCGCCAAGGACCTCGCCGCCGAACTCGGTGTCAACACCAACACGGTGCTGCGTGCGCTGCGGCTGTTGCGCGACGAGGGCATGCTCGAGTTTCGCCGCGGCCGCGGGGTCAGCGTCGCCGGCACCCCGGAGCGCGCCGCCGTGCTCGAGAAGGCGCAGGAGCTGATCGCCCTGGCTCGCAACAACGGCTACCGGCGCGACGAGCTGATGCGCATCATCGAGAGCCTGCCGTAGGGAGGGCGGGGTCCTGCTGCTGTCGACAAGCACTCGCGGACAGCAGCCCGAAGCGCTCGTGCCGGAAGCGCCGGGTGCGCCCGACGCGCGGGGCGTGCCCGACGCGCTGATCCGTGAGGCTCGGCGGCGTACCCGCAGGCGCCGCTTGAGTGCCGTCGCCGCGGCCGCCTTGCTCATTGGCATCGCCGCCGGTCTGTATGCACTGCACGCGCGCGCTGGTCCTGGCGTGATCGCAGAGACGGCGGACACCCCGCTGGCCAACCTGCGCGCGTTCAGCGGGCACGGCGAGCTTGCGTTCGTGTCGCGCGATCAGCTGTGGGTACTCGATGGCAGCGGCGCGACGCTGCGGCACCTGCGGGTTCCGGCCGGCTACACCGCGTCCTCGCCGGTGTTCTCACACGACGGCCGCTGGCTCGCGTACGTGGTCAAATCGACCAACGAGAATTACGACGGCACCGATCAGCTGTGGATAGCCGACGCGGACGGCAATGGAGCGCATGAGGTGCCCGGGGTGCGCCTCACCCAGCTGGTCGGCTGGAGCCCGCGCGCAGACACGATTGCCCTGACAGTCGGACAGCAGCTCAAGTATCCGCCGATTCAGAGCGCGACGGCGGTGGACCTCGTGTCTCCACCGGACCGCGTTCGAACGCTCGTGCGTGCGCCCGCCGATCCGATGTCGCTCGGCGGCGTCGACGCTGTCGGCGGCGCTGTCTGGTCGCCCGCCGGCGCCGCGCTCGCGGTGGCCCTGCAGGGCGGACGTGCAGCCGAGATCGAGACGGTGCCCATCAGCGGATCAGTCCGCCCGACGGTTTGGTTTGCCAGTCGGGACGCTCAGGCCGTGCCGGTCGTTGGCATGCGCGGACGCGTCCCCGATGAGGTAATACCCGACCTCGCCGGTTGGTGGAAGGGTTGGGGAGTGGCCTTCTGGATCTACGACTTCGGCGGCGTGCGCAACCTCGACAGCACGCCGCTGCTCGTGATCCGTCGCGCGGGCGAACAGCCGCGTCTCCTCGCGCAGACGCTCTCCGTCGGTCTGAGCGATGAGGTTGCCGCGGGGCCGTACGGCAAGCTGGCGCTAGTTGCGTCGTCGAGCGCCGGACGCGAGTACGCCGCGGGGAAGGCCGTGCACGTCTGCAATCCGACAGGCGGCGGCTGCGCACCCGTCCCGGAGGCGACCGGCTGGAGCGGGCCGCGGATCGGGCGCTGCCGCCCCTGCACGGGATTGCCGGTGGTACCAGCGGCGGGACTCCCCGGCTCTGGTGTTTCGGAGGACCCCGCATGGTCCCAAAACGGCCGGCTCTTGGCCTATGAGAAGGCTCCCACCGACGACAACGGCGCGTGGCCGAGCGATGGCTGGTTTGCCGATCATGCCATCTATGTCTGGAACTCGGTCACGCACGCGACCAGGCGCGTTGGGACGATCGACGGCTCCGCGTTGCCCACCTGGTCGGGCGACGGCGAAGACCTCATGTATGAGAGCAGCGACGGGCTCTGGCTGATGCCGATCGCAACCGGAAAGCCCGTCGAGATCGCCCACCCGCTCTACTCGGAAGCTGACTGGAACTCCAAGGTCAGCCACCTGGCTTCGATCTCGTTCTACGGCCAGATCCCCTGGCGGGACCAGTTCAGCTGGTGGTCTGGACACTGATGCACCGCCGACGGCAACGGATCGGATGAGGCGAGCCGCGAGTCGGCATCAGGCATCATCCAGTCCATGACACTCAACGTAGGCGACACCGCTCCGGACTTCACGATCCCGGACCAGGACGGAAATTCCGTCACCCTCTCTGAGCTGCGCGGGAAGCCCGTGGTTCTGTACTTCTACCCCAAGGCCGACACGCCGGGCTGCACCACCCAGGCCTGCGGCGTTCGTGACCACCGCACCGACTACGCCAACTTCGGCGCCACCGTGCTCGGCGTCTCGCCCGATCCGGTCAAGCCGATCGCGAAGTTCGTCGACAAGTTCGACCTCGGCTTCACGCTGCTCTCCGACGAGGATCACAGCGTCGCCGAGTCCTACGGCGTCTGGGTCGAGAAGTCGATGTACGGACGCACTTACATGGGCAACGAGCGCTCGACCTTCCTGATCGACGCCGACGGCAAGATCAGCCACATCTTCCGCAAGGTCAAGCCGGCCGAGCACGACGAGCAGGTGCTCACCGCGCTGGGGGCATAGGCGCCGGCGAGTTCCCCCAGC
>DATASU010000197.1:0-6892 GCA_036269095.1 Solirubrobacteraceae bacterium | reverse complement strand
CTGCGCTCGATGGACGCGCTCTCGAAGTCCGCGATCCGCGCGCTGCGGCTGTTCGGCGACGACACCGCCGGGCGCGTGTTCACGACCGTCGGCGCCGAGCAGGAGTACTTCCTGATCGACGAGCAGTACTACTTCGAGCGGCCCGACCTGGTCATCACCGGCCGCACGCTGTTCGGCGCGAAGCCGCCCAAGGGCCACGAGCTCGACGACCACTACTTCGGCTCGATTCCCGAGCGCGTGCTCGCCTACATGCTCGAGACCGAGGACGAGCTCGCCAAGCTCGGCATCCCGATCAAGACCCGCCACAACGAGGTGGCCCCGGCCCAGTACGAGATCGCCCCGATCTTCGAGAACTCGAACGTCGGCTCCGATCACCAGCAGCTGACGATGCAGATCCTGCAGAATGTGGCTCGCCGCTACGGGCTGGTCTGTCTGCTGCACGAGAAGCCGTTCGCCGGCGTCAACGGCTCCGGCAAGCACAACAACTGGTCGATGGGCACCGACGAGGGTGAGAACCTGCTCGAGCCCGGCGACACCCCGCACGAGAATCTGCAGTTCCTGTTCTTCTGCACGGCCGTGATCCAGGCCGTCAACAAGCACCAGGGCCTGCTGCGCGCCTCGATCGCCTCCCCCGGCCAGGATCACCGCCTCGGCGCCAACGAGGCACCGCCGGCGATCATCTCGATCTTCCTCGGCAGCGAGCTCGAGCGGCTGTTCGAGGCGATCGCCGCCGGCGAGGCCGGCCAGTCGACGCCGGAGTCGTTCCTCGGCCTCGGCACCCCGGTGCTGCCGCCGCTGCCGTTGCACGGCGGCGACCGCAACCGCACCAGCCCGTTCGCGTTCACAGGCAACAAGTTCGAGTTCCGCGCGCTCGGTTCGAGCATGTCGCTCGGGCTGCCGAACACGGTGCTCAACACGATCGTCGCCGAGGCCGTCGACTACCTCTCCGAGGAGCTCGAGAACGCGCTCAACGCGGGCACCTCGCTCGAGGACGCGCTGCGGCCGATCATCCAGCGCAGCTACGCGGAGAACAAGCCGGTCGTGTTCGGCGGCGACGGCTACTCCGAGGAGTGGCACGCCGAGGCCGAGCGCCGCGGGCTGCTGAACCTGCCATCGACGCCCGACGCGCTGCCATACCTGGTCAGCGACGACACGGTCACGGCATTCTCCAACTACGGCGTGCTCAGCGAACGTGAGCTTCACGCCCGCTACGAGGTGTATCTCGAGCAGTACGTGAGCAAGCTCAACATCGAGGCCGAGACCGCGGCCGCGATCGCGCGCACGATGCTGCTGCCGGCGGCGGTCCGCTACAAGGCCGAGCTGCTCGGCGCCGAGGAGCCGGCACTCGCCAGCGAGACCGGCGATCTGATCTCGTCGTTCATCGACGCGATCAAGGAGCTCGAGTCCGCCAACCTCGACGAGAACCATCCCGAGGACGACGGCCCGCTCGTGCACGCCAAGTACATGCACGACACCGTGTTCCCGGCGATGGGTGCCGTGCGAGAGGTGGCCGACACGCTCGAGAAGGTCGTCGCCGACGACCTCTGGCCACTGCCCAAGTACTCGGAGATCCTGTTCATCAAGTGACGTAGCACTCGTGGGGGTTGGCCCGCTGGCCACCCCCACGGCCGGGGCCGTCCACCGGGACGCTCCCCGAAGGCCTGGGCGTCCGCCGGCCGATCCCCCTGCCACGGACTGCCCCGTTGACACCCGGAACGCAAGATGCGTCCCGGGTGTCACTTTTTAACCCGCCGCGCGAGGTTCGCCGATAGGTATGGCGAAGACGGTAATCCCCCTTGCGGGATTGACGTTCCCTTACGGGGTTCACGGATCGCGGGCGCAACTTGATGGGTGCAGACGGGTTTCGAAAAGCTGTGAGGCAAGCCTTGGCCAGGCTGCTCGGCGACGAGCGGCTGGAATCGCTCCCTCGTGGAAGCGGTGCCGCATTGCTTGCCGCTGCCGTGACCGCCGCGTGTCTCGGACCGGCGGCCGCGATCGCGCTCGCCGGAAGCGGTGTTGGCAGTGGCGGTACCGGCCTGGCCGGGGGCGGCGGGCAGAGCGGCTCGACCACGACCACGATCCTCACGACGACGACCGGCACGACGGTCAGCACCAGCACGATCGTCAAGATCACCACTCCCTGCAGCGGCTCGCTCGGCAGCTCGAACACGACGACAGCGCCGGCGGTGACCACGACGGTTCCGACGACCACCACGGTGACGACGACCGCGACCACCGACACGACGGAGACCGACACCGAGACCGGGACCGACACGACCGGCGCGCCGACCACGACGACGGTCACCACGACCGTCCCGGTGACGACCCCGGTCACGACCACCGTGCCGGCCACGGCGACCGAGACGACGCCTGGGATCACGACCGTCACCACCACCCCCGCGTGCCCGACCACCACGCCGGCGCCGTCGGCGATCGCCGTCCCCAAGACCAATCCGTTCAACCGCCGCGCGATGTGGATCTGGGAGATGCACTACAGCGACGGCGGCAACGTCGCCGCGATCATCGCCCAGGCCAAGCGCTACGGCATCGGCGCGGTCTACATCAAGAGCAGCGACGGCACGAGCTGGTGGCCGCAGTTCTCACGCGAGCTCGTCACCGAGCTGCACGAGGCCGGTCTCAAGGTCTGCGCCTGGCAGTACGTGTACGGCCAGCACCCGCTGGCCGAGGCGAATCTCGGCTCGCGCGCCGCCCACGACGGCGCCGATTGCCTGGTGATCGATGCCGAGTCCCAGTATCAGTCGCGCTACATCGCCGCCCAGACCTACATCACGCAGCTGCGCAAGCTGATCGGCAAGCGCTACCCCGTCGGTCTCGCCGGCTTCCCCTACGTCGACTACCACCTGAGCTTCCCGTACTCGGTGTTCCTGGGGACGAACGGCGCCCAGTACAACCTGCCGCAGATGTACTGGGCCGACATCGGCACGACCGTGCCGTTCATCTTCGCCCACACCTACGAGTACAACGAGATCTACCGCCGGCCGATATACCCGCTGGGGCAGCTGTGGGGCAAGCTCTCGGCGACCTCGATCGAGGACTTCGACCTCTACGCCAAGGCCTATGGCGCCACCGGCGTCAGCTGGTGGGACTGGCAGTCGGCGCCGCTCAAGTACTTCAGCGACATCACCAAGACGCCACGGCAGCTCGTCAGCTACAACGTCAACAAGACCCCGGCGAGCGTCTTCCGCGGCAACAAGGGCGACCTCGTGATCTGGGCCCAGCAGCACCTCTACGGCGCCGGCTTCCACATCGCGGTCGACGGCCAGTTCGGCCCACTCACGCAGGCTGCGGTGAAGTCCTTCCAGCGCCGCCACAAGCTGACCGCCAACGGCGTCATCAATGGGCTCACCTGGGACGCGCTGCTCAAGGTCACGCCGGTGAACGTGAGGTGGACCCGGCACGGTAAGCAGACCGTCGCCGTGATCGCGCGTGATGGCGGCACCACGTTGGACGAACCCGAGCCATCGTGGATGAAGCGCGCGCGCTCACGCAACGAGCTTCACAGGGACGTCGGCGAGGGCGGTTCCGCCGACGTCGCCAAGCGCTGATTCTTGTAGGCGGGATCGTCGGTGACCTCGCGCCCGAACCAGTACGGAGCCGTGAAGAACGTTGCGGTCATACGATCGTCGAACTCGACCTCGGCGACGATCAGGCCATCGAGGTCACCGCCGTACACATCGAGTTCGATCGTGTGCCCGTCGCCGGCGCGCAGTGTGCGCCGCTGCTTCTCCAGGCGCGCGCCCGCGGTCGCCGACCACAACGCATCGAACTGTTCGGCCGTGATCCCGATCTCCGTCTCACTACGCTCGAGCCCGCCGCCTGACTTGACCGTCAAGGTGCAGCGCCCGGCACGCATGCGCACTCGCGTCTCCGCGCCTTCGGCACCGATCGTCAGATAGCCCTGCTGGATCGCTTCCGGGGGCGGTCCATCGAGTGCCTCGCGCGGCATCTCAGGCACCAGCCACTTGCGCTCGATCTCGACGCCGCCGGCCACCGCGGTCAGTCGTCCCCGAGCACGGTGCCGTCGTCGATCTCGAGCTCACCGTCGCCGGCGTCGAGCTCGACATCACCGTGCACGACGACATCTGATCCGAAGCGCACGTCACCGTTGACGACGAACCGCTCGGCCTCGCGCAGCGACGGCGGCCCGTCGGGCATCCGCGCCTCGAACGCGTCGATCAGGCCGTAGTAGCGCTTGTCGAGTGCAACGTAGGGCTGGTTGCCGTCCTCGGTCGTGGGCTCGACGCGGAACTCGTCGCCGAGCCGGAACACGTCGGAGCGCAGCAGCAGCAGATCGTCGGTCGTCTTGACCGGCACGAAGCGCGTGCGCGGCACCTGCAGCAATGCGGCACCGGGGAAGCTGGCGATCGCGGCCCCCATCGCGCTCTCGAGCTGCAGCACCGGGGTCGACTGCTTGTCGCGCGGGTCGACGGTCTTGTGGTTGACGATCACCGGCAACTCGAGCCGGCCGTCGTCGTCGAACCGTGCGGCGATCGCGTCGAGGTCGATCCACAGCGAGTTGGTGTTGTAGTAGCGCCAGCGCTTGTAGTCACGGAACGACTCCTCGTCCTCGGGCGGGGTCTGCGCGGTCTCACGCAGCACCAGCTGCCCGTCGCTTACGCGCCGCGCGATGTGCCCGCCCTTGCGATCGGCCGCCGTGCCGCGCACGACCTCCATCAGGAACGGGGTTCCCTCGCGCACCACGTGGCCGGCGATCCGCGGATCGACCCTCGCCCCGAGGTTGTCAGAGTTGGAGATCATCACGTAGCGGAAGCCCTGGTCCTTGAGCGCGGCGAGCAGACCCGAGCCGACCAGCGATGCATACACGTCACCATGCCCGGGGGGACACCACTCGAGCTCGGGAGCTGCCGGCCAGCGGGCCGGCAGCATCGATTCAGCATCGAGCTTCGGCACCATGCTCTGCAGGAAATCCTCGGGCAGCTCGGGCGTTGCGAGCTCGGGGAACTTCGCCAGCGCCGCGAGCGTCGGTGCGCGCGTGGCCTCGCTGTTCATCAACAGCAGCGGCAGGCGCACGCCGTAGCGCCGGCGCAGCGCGAGCGTCTGGCCGATGATGATCTCGAGGAACGTCTTGCCGTCGCGCGCCTCGAGCAGCGACTTCGGCTGCTGCAGCCCCATCGACGTCGCGAGCCCGCCGTTGAGCTTGATCACCGCGAGTCGCTCGAGCACCGCGGCGGCGTCGACGTCGGGCAGGCTCTCGAGCTCGGGCACGTCCGATGCCGGCTCGAGCTCGGAGCTCGGAATCATCGTCTTGGCGCCGCTCAGCACGCGCTCGAGCGCGTAGCCGAACTGGCTGATCGCAGCGTCGCTCTGCCCGCCCGCGCGCATCTTCTCGGCGGCGGCGCTGAGCTGCTCGGTCTCAGCTGCCATCGGCGAGCCCCTGCTCGAGCTCGGCGAGCCAGGTCGTGGCGTTGCCGTCACTGGGCGCGCGCCAGTCGCCGCGCGGCGAGAGTGACCCGCCGGAGCCGACCTTGGGCGCGTTCGGTACGGCTGAACGCTTGAACTGGCTTGTCTGGAAGAAGCGGTGAATGAACACCCGCAGCCACCTTTCGATCTGCTCGAGGCTGTACTCGCTGCGGCGCTCGGCCGGAATCAGATCCGGCCACGACCCGCGGTCGCGGTCGCCCCAGGCCTGGTGCGCGAGCCAAGCGACCTTGCTTGGGCGATTTCCGAAACGCAGCACGTGATAGAGGAAGAAGTCCTGAAGTTCGTAGGGGCCGACGGTGTGCTCACTGTTCTGATGAGGAGCATCGGCGCCGACGCCGGCGTCTGCCGGGATCAGCTCGGGGGAGATCGCGGTCTCGAGCACCGCGGCCAGCACACGACCGGCATCGGGCCCGAACTCGTCGGTGTCTACTGCCCAGCGCAGCAGGAACTGAATCAGCGTCTTCGGCACCGAGGCGTTGACGTTGTAGTGCGACATCTGGTCGCCGACGCCGTAGGTGCTCCAGCCCAGCGCGAGCTCGCTGAGGTCGCCGGTGCCGAGCACGATCGCGTCGTTGAGGTTGGCGAGGCGGAACAGGTGCGAGGTGCGCTCGCCGGCCTGAACGTTCTCGTAGGTGATGTCGTAGACGGGCTCGCCGGTGGCCGCCGGATGCCCGAGCGACTCGAGCATCGCCTGCGACGCGGGGCGGATGTCGAGCTCGTTGGCGGTAACGCCGAGCGCGCTCATCAGCTCACGCGCGCTGCGCAGCGTCGTGTCACTGGTGCCGAACCCCGGCATCGTGTACGCGAGGATGTTCGTGCGCGGCAGCTTCAGGCGATCCATCGCGCGCGCCGCGACGATCAGCGCGTGGGTCGAGTCGAGGCCGCCGGAGACACCGATCACGAGCTTCTCGATGCCGGTCGCCTCGAGCCGCGTCTGCAGCCCGCTGACCTGGATCATGTAGACCTCCTCGCAGCGCTCGCGGCGTGAGGCGGGGTCGCTGGGGACGTACGGGAAGCGCTCGACCTCGCGCACCGGAGCGACGAGGTCGATCGGCGCGCGCAGCAGGAACTCGACACGGCGAAGCTGACGCAGGTGGTCACGCAGATCGTGGATCGAGTCGCCCCAGGAGCTGCGTTCGGTGCGGTCCGAGCGCAGCCGGTCGAGGTCGACATCGGCGACGATCATGTGGTCCTCGAGCGGGTAGCGCTCGGCCTCGGCGAGGAAGTCGCCGTTCTCATAGATCATCGCCTGCCCGTCCCAGGCCATGTCGGTGGTCGACTCCCCCTGGCCCGCGGCTGTGTAGATGTAGGCGCTCAGCGTGCGCGCGGAGTGTCCGGCGCACAGCACGCCGCGGTACTCGGGCTTGCCGACGGTTACGTTGCTGGCCGACAGATTCACCAGCACGGTCGCGCCGCCCATCGCGCCGTA